>DATJNU010000094.1:0-20967 GCA_035507775.1 Jatrophihabitans sp. | reverse complement strand
TGGCCGAGCTCGAGGTCGACGACCCGGACGGCGACGCGAAGGTGCTGGTGCTGGGCTGGGGTTCCACCTACGGCCCGATCGGCGCGGCCGCCCGTCGGGTCCGCCGGGCCGGGTACTCGATCGCGCAGGCGCACCTGCGCCACCTCAACCCGTTCCCGGCCAACCTCGAGGCGGTGCTGGCCCGGTACGACCGGGTGGTGATCCCGGAGATGAACATGGGCCAGCTCGCGCAGCTGATCCGGGCCCGGTACCTGGTCGACGCCATCTCGGTCACCCAGGTGCGCGGCATGCCATTCCGGGCCGCCGATCTGGCCGACATGCTGCAGGGCCTGGTCACCGATGGCGGGTGAGCGGCGCGGCACCGGCACGCGGAGCGGGCCCCTCCCACGCGGGCACCGCAGGGATCGCGGCCGCCGCAGGGAGACAGTGGTGGCAACCGAGAATGCAGGACGTCGAGGAGCTGGGGCATGAGTCCGTCCGAACTGGGACTGAAGGCGAAGGATTTCAAGACCGACCAGGAGGTCCGCTGGTGCCCCGGCTGCGGTGACTACGCCGTGCTGGCGGCCGTGCAGGGCTTCATGCCGGAGCTGGGGGTGGCCCGGGAGAACATCGTGTTCATCTCCGGCATCGGCTGCTCGTCGCGGTTCCCGTACTACATGAACACCTACGGGATGCACTCGATCCACGGCCGGGCGCCGGCGATCGCGACCGGGCTGGCCACCAGCCGTCCGGACCTGCACGTCTTCGTGGTCACCGGGGACGGCGACGCGCTGTCGATCGGCGGCAACCACCTGATCCACGCGCTGCGCCGCAACGTCAACCTGACGATCCTGCTGTTCAACAACCGGATCTACGGGCTGACCAAGGGTCAGTACTCCCCCACCAGCGAGACCGGCAAGATCACCAAGTCGACCCCGTTCGGCTCGGTGGACAACCCGTTCAACCCGATCTCGCTGGCACTCGGCGCCGACGCCACCTTCGTCGCGCGGACCCTCGACTCCGACCGCAAGCACCTCACCGAGGTGCTGCGCCGGGCCAGCGCCCACCAGGGCGCGTCGCTGGTGGAGATCTACCAGAACTGCAACATCTTCAACGACGGCGCCTTCGACCTGCTCAAGGACCCGGAGACCCGCGGCGAGTGGATCATCGGACTGGAACACGGCCAGCCGTTGCGCTTCGGCAGCCACGCCGTGGTGCGCGACCCGGCCACCGGCAGTCTCGGGGTGGCGGACGGCGTGGCCGAGGGCGACCCGCGGGTGGTGGTGCACGACGCCCACCTGGCCGACCCGTCGTACGCGTTCGCACTGTCGCGACTGTCGCAGGCCGACAGCCGGCTCACCCCGATGGGCGTGTTCCGCGACGTGCAGCGGCCGAACTACGACCGGCTGGTGAACGAGCAGATCGACCTGGCGAAGCTGAAGGCGCCGAGCGACACCGGCGCCCTGACCGAGCTGCTGCGCGGCAGCGACCCGTGGACGATCGGGTGACGGCACGCCGGGTGGTGGGCCTGCCGCGGCGGGCGCCCTCTCGGCTACCGGCCGGTTGAGCCGTCCGGCTCCGCGCTCACCCGCCGGCCGGTCCGGCGGCGGCCTGACGTTCGGGGTCGCCGCCTACCTCTGCTGGGGTCTCTTCCCGCTGTACTGGCCACTGCTGGAGCCGGCCGGTGCGGTCGAGATCCTGGCGCACCGGATGCTGTGGTCGCTGGTCTTCGTCGCGGTGCTGCTCACCGCCGGCCGGCGGTGGGGCGCGGTGCGCCGGCTCGCTGCCGACCGCCGGCACCTGGCCCGGCTCTCGGTGGCGGCCGTGCTGGTGTCGGTGAACTGGGGCCTCTACATCTGGGGCGTCAACAACGGCGAGGTCATCGAGACCAGCCTCGGCTACTTCATCAACCCGCTGGTGACGATCCTGCTCGGCGTGCTGGTCCTCGGCGAGCGGCTGACCAGGACGCAGTGGGTTGCCGTCGGCATCGCCTCGGCCGCCATCGTGGTGCTGACCGTCGACTACGGCCGGCCGCCCTGGATCGCGCTCGGCCTCGCCCTGGCCTTCGGTGGCTACGCGTTGCTGAAGAAGCAGGTCGGCGCCGGCGCGATGGAGTCGCTGGCGATCGAGACCTCGGTGCTGGCCCTCCCGGCGCTGCTGACGCTGGCGGTGCTGGCCGGGCGCTCGCAACTCGCCTTCGGCCAGCACGGTGCCGGCAACACGCTGCTGCTGGCCGGCACGGGCGTGGTCACCGCGGTGCCGCTGCTGCTCTTCGGCGCGGCCGCCAGCCGGCTGCCGCTGACCACGGTCGGGCTGCTGCAGTACCTGACCCCGGTGCTCCAGTTCGCGGTCGGTGTGGGCATCAGGCACGAGTCGCTGCCCGCGGGGCGGCTGATCGGTTTCATGCTGGTGTGGCTGGCCCTGGTGGTGCTCACGATCGACGCGATCCGCCGGCAGCGGACCGTCGCCGCCCCCGAGCGGGTGACCGCGGCCTGAACCGTACGGCCTGCGGTCGGTCTCGTGTCGGCGAGGGCACTCTCCGCGCGTCGCGGTGTTCTCCGGGGGCCGTGGGGCTCCCCGGGCGAGGCTCGATGCCGGGTGTGCGGCGGGGGCCAGTTCGGCGCCGGGCTCGGCGAGCGATCCGCCCGCTCAGCGCCGAGAGGTGCGGCGGCGCGTGCCGGCGAGCACCAGCGCCAGGCCGGCCAGCGCCATGATCGCGAGCAGGGTCAGTGCCGGGGCGCTGCCCAGCGACAGCCCGGCGGTCGCCAGCGCCAGGATCGGCGCGGCCACGGCTGGCTCGGCGATGACGCGGCGCGGATGCGACGGTGCCTCGGTGGTGGCCTTGTGCGTGCTGCTGCGCCTCGCCGGCGCGCTGCTCGACCGGGCACCGTTCGACTGGGAACCGTTCGACTGGGAACCGTTCGCGGGGGCGATAGAGCGGGACCGGATCAGCTGCTGGGCGGTTGACGCCTCCGCGCTGCTGGACTGCCGGACCAGCCGCGCCACCGACGGCGAGGCCGAGTGGGGCAGCGAGACACCGGGCGGGGCCGCGGCAGGTTGGCCGCCGCTCGACGCGACCGGAGGCGGCGAGCTGACCGAGCCGCTGGGCGTCGGCAGGATGATCGGTGACGGGCCGGTCCGCTGGCCGTCGGCGACGGGCCGGGCTGCGGCCGCCGCCGCCTGCTCGGCGGCTCGGGCGGCCTGCTCGGCGGCCCGCGCGGCCTGGCGGGCGATGGCTTCGGCCTGGCGGCTGGCCCTGCGGGACTGGGCGGCCTTGCGCTGTTCGGCGGCCTTGCGCTGCTCGGCGGCCTTGCGCTGTTCGCCGGCCTTGCGCTGCTCTGCAGCCTTGCGCTGCTCTGCAGCCTTGCGTGCGGCGGCGGCCTTGCGCTGCTCCGCGGCCTTGCGCTCGGCTGACTTGCGTTCGGCGGCGGCTTTGCGTGCCGCCGCGGCCTTGCGTTCGGCGCTCCGGCGGTCGTCCGTCTTCCTGGCGGCGGTCAGCGCGACGGCGCGGGACCTGGCGGGCGGCTCCGCGGTGAGGGCCGCGGCCCGATGGCTGTCCACCGGGCGGAGCTGCGCGGCGGGAGCCGCAGGACGGTGACTCGACGGGGCGCGGTGCGATTCGGCGCCGGCCGACTGGGTCGTCGCGGCCAGTGCCACCAGCACGGTGGCCGAACCGACCGCAAGCCGCCGACCACGTCCCGTCGCGGGGGTGGCAGGTGCCGTCCGATGCCGTGCTGACGCCACGCCGAAGTCACCGTCCTCTCGCCCCCGCTGCTGTCCCTATCGGCAGGACGCGCAGCGGCTTGACCGGTGCGCGTGTGCAATCGAAGTTAACCTACCCTGTCATACTCGCGGGTAAACCGCCCGCCGGACGTATCTGTCAGCAACGGGCGACGGGTCAGGCGCGCGCGGCAGCCCGGGCCCGGGCGCGGTCCCGCTGCTCGACGAAGCGAGTGGCCTGGGCGTCCAGGCCGGCCAGGAACTCCACGAGCTCCTCCCGGGCCTGCTCGCCGGCCGGGCCGAGGTCGGTGCGGTCGAGGACGTTCCAGAACTTCAGTACCGGCATCACCACCGCGTCGTGGTGCAACCGCAGGTCGTAGATGCCGGCCTTGGCGATGGTGACCGAGTTGCGGGTGAAGTCCGGCATGCCGGCCCCGGGCATCTGGAAGCCGACCACCTCGTCGCGCACCGCCGCCATGGTCTCGTCCGGTGCGATCTCGAAGGCCGCGGCGACCAGGTTGCGGTAGAAGATCATGTGCAGGTTCTCATCCTGCGCGATCCGGGCCAGCAACTGCTCGGCGACCGGGTCACCGGTCGACTTGCCGGTGTTGCGATGCGACACCCGGGTGGCCAGCTCCTGGAAGGACACATAGGCGACCGCCTGCAGCGAGGTCTTGTCGCCGGAGTCGTAGCCGTGCGCCATGTGCGCCATCCGCAGCTCTTCCAGCCGGACCGGGTCGACGCCGCGGGTCACCACGAGGTAGTCGCGCAGCGCGATGCCGTGCCGGCCCTCCTCCGCCGTCCACTGCCCGACCCAGCTGCCCCAGGCGCCGTCCCGGCCGAACCGGGTGGCGATCTCGCGGTGATAGGAGGGCAGGTTGTCCTCGGTCAACAGGTTCACGATCATCGCGGTGCGCGCGACCGGGTCGAGCCGGGACTCGGCCGGCTCCCAGTCGCTGCCACCGAGGAAGGCGAAGTTGCGGCCCTCGTCCCACGGCACGTAGTCGTGCGGCTGCCAGGGCTTGGCCACCGACAGGTGGCGGTTCAGGTTCTCCGCGACGACGGGTTCGAGCTCGTGCAACAGGCGGGCCATGGTGCCCTCGGGCCCGGACGGCAGGCGGTCGGCGGTCGCGGTCATCGAAGGCTCCCTAGCTGGGGACGTGGCCGGGTGACCGGCTCGACTTACGCTGCCGTAGGTTACGCCCCGACCCTATGCCTTGTTACGCGCCGCCTGGTTACGCGCCGTGGTCGGCCACGCGCGGCCAGGTCAGCCGCTGCGCTCGACCACGTGATCGGTCAGCGCCTGCAGCGCCACCTTGGCCGGGACGTCCGGCAGCGCGCCGAGCGCGGCCCGGGCGGCGTCGGCGTAGCTGAGCACCGTCTCGCGGGCCTCGTCCAGGGCCGCCGACGAGCGCAGCAGGCGCAACGCCTCGGCGTGCTCGGCGTCGTCGGTGATCGGCCGGCTGACCAGTTCCCGCAACCGGTCCGTGGCCGGATCGTCCGAGCGGAGGGCATAGAGCACCGGCAGCGTCTGGACGCCCTCGCGCAGATCGGTGCCGGGCGTCTTGCCGGACTGGCCGGTCTCGGAGGCGATGTCGATGATGTCGTCGGAGAGCTGGAAGGCGATGCCCACCTGCTCGCCGTACGCCCGCAGCGCGTCGACCACGTCCGGGTCGACGCCGGCGAACATCGCCCCGAACTCGGCCGCGGTCGCGATCAGCGAGCCGGTCTTGTCGGCCAGCACCGCGAGGTAGTGGTCGATCGGGTCGACCCCGTCCTTGGGTCCCACCGTCTCGCGGATCTGGCCGACCACCAGCCGTTCGAAGGTGCGCGCCTGGATCCGGACCGCATCCGGCCCGAGGTCGGCCAGCAGGTGCGAGGCCTGGGCGAAGAGGTAGTCACCGGTCAGGATGGCCACCGAGTTGGTCCAGCGCTCGTTCGCGGCCGTGGCGCCCCGGCGCACGGTGGCCGAGTCCATCACGTCGTCGTGGTAGAGCGTGGCCAGGTGGGTCAGCTCGCAGACCGCCGCCGACATGATCACGGCCTCGTCGTCGGGAAAGCCGAACTGGGCCGCGAGCAGCGCGAGCAGCGGCCGGAACCGCTTGCCGCCGGCGTCGAGCAGGTAGCCGGCGACCTCGTCGACGAAGGCGTCCTCGGACCGGGTGGCCGCCTTCAGCGCCAACTCGACCGAGGCGAGGCCCTCGCGGATCGCCGCTTCGAGCTCGGGGTCGTCAAAGGTCACGCCGATGCTGAGCATGGCCGCAGTCGTCACCCGCGTAACTTAGCTGCCTTGTCGGCGAGGTCGAGCAACGGCTGCGGGAACACACCCAGCAGGACGGTGACCAGCACGCCGGACAGGATCGGGATGTAGGCCAGCAACGACGGGACGGTCACGGTCGGGCCGTCCTCGGCCGGCTCGGCGAAGAACATCATCACCACGATGCGCAGGTAGAAGAACGCGGCCACCGCCGAGCTGATCAGCGCGATCACCACCAGCGGTGCCGCGATGTGGTAGGCCGCCCGGAACACCACGAACTTGCCGGTGAAGCCGCTGGTCAACGGGATGCCGGCCAGCGCCAGCAGCAGGAACGTGAACGTGCCGGCGAAGACCGGCGACCGCTTGGCCAGGCCCGACCACTGCGACAGGTGGGTCGCCTCGCCGTTGCCGTCGCGCACCAGCATCACCAGGCCGAAGGCGGCCACCGTGGTGAAGCCGTAGGCGGCCAGGTAGAACAGCACGCTCGACACGCCGGCCTGGTCCAGGGACACCAGCCCCACCAGGATGAAGCCGGCATGGGCGATCGAGGAGTAGGCCAGGATCCGCTTGAGATCGGTCTGGGTCAGGCCGAACACCGCGCCGACCACCATCGAGGCGATCGCGACGGCCCAGATCAGCGGTCGCCAGTCCCAGGCGCTGACCGAGAACCCGACGTAGAGCACCCGCAGGATCGCGCCGAACGCGGCGATCTTGGTGCAGGAGGCCATGAACGTGGTGACCGGCGTCGCCGAGCCCTGGTAGACGTCCGGGGTCCAGGAGTGAAACGGGGCGATGCCGGCTTTGAAGAGCAGGCCGACCACCAGCAGGCCGAGGCCGAGGAACAGCAGGGTGTCGGACTGGTTGGAGGTGTTCTGGGCCTTGAGGATCTGCACCAGGTCGACGGAGTTCGCGTAGCCGTAGAGCAGAGCGACGCCGTAGAGGAAGAACGCCGAGGCGAAGGCGCCGAGCAGGAAGTACTTGATCGCCGCCTCCTGGCTGAGCAGCCGGCGCCGCCGGGCCAGGCCCGCCATCAGGTACAGCGGCAGCGACAGCACCTCGAGCGCGACGAACATCAGCAGCAGGTTGTTGGCGGCGGTGAAGACCATCATGCCGCCGACCGCGAACAGCGCGAGCGGGAACACCTCGGTCTGCATCCGGCCGCTGCTGGCCAGCCGGCGGTCGGCCGGCGAGCCGGCGGTCACCGCGGCCGAGGCCACGATGGCGCTGCCCGGCTCCACCCCCCGGTCGGCGATCAGCAGCACCGACAGCACCGCCAGCACCAGGATGGTGCCCTGGATGAACAGCGACACCCCGTCGATCGCCAGCGCGCCCGAGGCGGTGGTCAGCGACCTGCCGTGCAGCGTGATCACGTCGATGAGCGCCACGATCATGGCCCCGACGGTCAGCAGCAGCTGGGCGGCGTAGCGCTGCGCCCGCGGCACCAGCGCCTCGACCAGCACCCCGGCGCAGGCGGCGCCGAGCACGATCAGGATCGGGGCCAGGGCCGAGTAGCTGATCGACGGCGCCTTGATGAACGTCGACGGGTCGGCAGCGGCCAGGGCCACCTGGCTCAGGCTGGCGCTCACTTCTGTCCTCCGTGCTGGGCCACGTTCTGCGGCTGCGGATCGGTCTTGCCGACGTCGTGCAGCGTGTAGGCGACGGCCGGGTTGATGATGTCGATGATCGGCTTCGGGTAGACCCCCAGCGCCACGATCAGCACGATCAGGGGCGCCACCGCGAAGGTCTCGCGGACGTTCAGGTCACGGAAGCCGCGGACCCGCTCGACCACCACGCCCTGCATGGTGCGTTGGTAGAGCAGCAGCACGTAGAGCGCGGCCAGGATGATGCCGGTGGTGCCGACGATGGCCAGTGCCTTGTGCCGGGTGAAGGTGCCCACCAGGGTCAGGAACTCGCTGATGAAGGTGGACAGCCCGGGCAGCGCCAGCGCCGCCAGGCCGGCGATCAGGAACGCGCCACCGAGCCGCGGGGTGACCCGGGCAGTGCCGCCGAAGTCGCCGACCAGCCGGCTCTTGCCGCGGGCCACCACGAAGCCGACCACGATGAACAGCAGGCCGGTCGCCAGGCCGTGGTTGACCATGTAGAGCACCGCGCCGGTGCCGCCCTGGGTGGTGAAGGCGAAGATGCCCAGCCCGATGAAGCCGAAGTGCGCCACCGAGGTGTAGGCGACCAGCCGCTTCATGTCGCGCTGCCCCATCGCCAGGAAGGCCGCGTACAGCACCCCGATCACAGACAGGACCAGGATCGTGGTGGCGAAGTAGCGCGAGGCCTCCGGGAACAGTGGCAGGCAGTAGCGCAGGAAGCCGAACGTGCCGACCTTGTCGAGCACGCCCACCAGCAGCGCCGCACCACCGGCCGGGGCCTCGGCGCCGGCGTCCGGCAGCCAGGTGTGGAACGGGAAGAGCGGTGCCTTGATCGCGAAGGCGATGAAGAAGCCCAGGAACAGCCACTTCTGGGTGGCCCCGCCCGGCACGTGCCCGATCAGGTCGGAGAAGGCGAAGCTGGAGGTGCCCGAGGTGACGTACACGCCGATCACCGAGGCCAGCATCAGCAGGCCGCCGACGAGGGAGTACAGGAAGAACTTGACCGCCGCGTACTGCCGGCGCGGGCCGCCGAAGCTGCCGATGATGAAGTACATCGGCACCAGCATGGCCTCGAAGAAGACGTAGAACAGGAACACATCGGTGGCCGCGAAGACCCCGATCATGAATACCTCGAGCAGCATCACCAGCCCGAAGTACGCCCGGGCCGAGCGCCGGTAGGCGACCGTCTCCTCGGCCTCCTCCGCCACGTCGAAGGAGTTCCAGGACGCCAACAGCACGCACGGCACCAGCAGCGTCGACATCAGGATCAGCACCAGCGCGATGCCGTCCAGGCCGAAGGCGAAGTGCACCCCGAGGCTCTTGATCCAGACCCAGGAGCCGTTGAACTGGAAGCGCGGCGCGCCGCTGGCGGTGTCGAACCCGAAGCCGAGGATCACCGCGTAGGCGAAGGTCAGCACCGAGAAGATCAGCGCCGTCTGCTTGGCGACCAGGTCGCGGCCGGCCGGCATCGCGAAGATGACCAGGCTTCCGATCAGCGGGATGGCGAGCAGTCCGAGCAGGGACAGGTTGTGCATCAGGAGAACCTCACCCCGAGCAGCACCGCGAGGACCACCGCGGCGCCGGCCAACATGGACAGTGCGTAGGAACGGACGAAACCGGTCTGCAGCCGGCGCAACCTGCCGGAGCTGCCGCCGAGCGCGGCGGCCAGCGAGTTCACCGCGCCGTCGACGCCCCGGTTGTCGAGGAAGACCAGGCCGCGGACCAGCCACTGGCCCGGCCGCATCAGCACCGTCTCGTTGAACGCGTCGGCGTAGAGGTTGCGGCGGGTCGCGACCGTGATCGCGTTGCCGGCCGGCTGGGTGACCGGCACCTCGCGGGTCGCCGCGACCGCACCACCGATGCCCAGCAGCACGACCACGATCGTGATCAGGCTGAGCACCACCGGCGAGATCGTGTGCGCGCCAACCTCGACCGACTCGCCCACCGAGGGGATCAGCCAGTGCTGCACGCCGCCGCCGAAGATCAGCAGGTAGCCGCCCGCCAGGGCGAGCACGGCCAGCAGCGACATCGGCACCCACATGATCGGCGGGGCCTCGTGCGGGTGGACGTCGTCCTCCCAGCGCCGCTTGCCGAGGAAGGTCATCACCAGCGCCCGGGTCATGTAGGCCGCGGTCAGGCCGGCGCCGAGCAGCGCGACGATGCCGAGCACGTACCCGGAGGTGCCGCCCTTGTCGAAGGCGGCCTCGATGATCTTGTCCTTGGTGAAGAAGCCGGTGAACGGCGGGATGCCGATGATCGCCAGGTAACCGGTGACGAACACCCCGAAGGTGATCGGCATGACTCGGGACAGCCCGCCGAACCGGCGCATGTCGATGCGGTCGTTCATCGCGTGCATCACCGAGCCGGCCGCGAGGAACAGCGCCGCCTTGAAGAAGCCGTGGCCGAGCAGGTGGATGATGCCGATGGCATAGACGCCCTTGCCGAGGCCGACCGCCAGGAACATGTAGCCGATCTGGCTCACCGTCGAGTAGGCCAGCACCTTCTTCAGGTCGTCCTGGCCGAAGGCGCACAGGCAGCCGTAGAGCAGCGTGATCGCGCCGACGATGGTGACCACCGTGCGCGCGGCCTGGCTCTGGTCGAAGATCGGCGCGGACCGGGCGATCAGGTACACGCCGGCGGTGACCATGGTCGCCGCGTGGATCAGGGCCGACACCGGGGTCGGCCCCTCCATCGCGTCCGGCAACCAGGTCTGCAGCGGGAACTGGCCGGACTTGCCGCAGGCGCCGAGCAGCAGCATCAGCGCCATCGCGGTGACCGCCGCGGTGGACAGGCCGCCGACCCGGGCGAACACGTGCTGGAAGTCGGTCGCGCCGAGGTAGCCGAACATCAGCATGATCGCGACCGACAGGCCGACGTCACCGACCCGGTTGGCGATGAACGCCTTCTTCGCCGCAGTCGCCGCCGACGGCCGGTTGTAGTAGAAGCCGATCAGCAGGTACGAGGCCAGGCCGACGCCCTCCCAGCCGACGTAGAGCACCAGGTAGTTGTTGGCCAGCACCAGCAGCAGCATCGCGGCCACGAACAGGTTGAAGTAGCCGAAGAACCGGCGGCATCCCTCGTCGTGACTCATGTAGCCGATCGCGTAGATGTGGATCAGCGAGCCGACGCCGGTGATCAGCAGCGCGAAGGTCAGCGCCAGCGGGTCCAGCAGGAAGCCGACGTTCACCTGGAAGCCGGCCACCGGCACCCAGCTGAACAGGTTCAGGTTCACCTCGCGGGCCGGGCCGGACTCACCCTTGACCGAGAAGAAGAGGACGACGGTGTAGGCGAAGAGCACCACCGGCACCAGGGCGCCGAGCAGGTGACCCCACCTGTCGGCCCGCCGGCCGAGCAGCAACAGGACGGCCGCGGAGAGGGCCGGCAGCGCGACCAGCAGCCACGCCGCGGATTGGACTCCGTGAGCGGAACTCAATTCCCCAACTCCCTCAGTACTTCAGGAGATTCGCGTCGTCGACCGAGGCCGACCGGCGCGTCCGGAAGATGGACATGATGATTGCCAGGCCCACCACGACCTCGGCGGCGGCGACCACCATGACGAAGAACGCCATGATCTGCCCGTCCAGGCTGCCGTTGATGCGGGCGAAGGTGACCAGGGTCAGGTTCACCGCGTTGAGCATCAGCTCCACGCACATGAACACCACGATCGCGTTGCGCCGGACCAGCACGCCGACCGCTCCGATGGAGAAGAGCGCGGCGGAGAGAACCAGGTAGTACGTGGGAGTCATCAGGCTAGCGCTCCAGCTCTCGGGAACTGACCGGGCCGCCCTCGTCCACCGGGGTGCCGCCGAGCAGCGATTCCTGTGCGATCGAGCCGTCCGGCAGCAGCGCCGGCGTGCCGATGGCGGTGCCGGAGGCCAGCGCGCCCGGACCGGCCCACGGCTGCGGCCGGCCGGAGCGGATCCGCTCGCGGGCCATCGACCGCTGGCTGCGCTTGGGTCCGTCCCGCTCGATGTGGGCCAGCACCATCGCGCCGACCGCGGCCACGATCAGCAGCGCCGAGGTCAGCTCGAAGGCGAACAGGTACCGGGTGAACAGCAGCTCGGCGACCGCGTTGACATTCGTGCCGCCGTTGGCGCTGTTGGCCGCGTCGAGGTTCTTCGCGGTCTGGCCGGTGAAGGCCCGGCCGATCGCCAGGGCCACCAGCAGCGCGAACGCGATGCCCGACAGCAGCGCCGCCACCCGCTGCCCGCGCAGCTGCTCGACCAGGGAGTCCGAGGAGTCCCGGCCGACCAGCATCAGCACGAACAGGAAGAGGATCATGATCGCGCCGGTGTAGACGATGATCTGCACCAGGCCGAGGAACGGTCCCTCCTGGATCAGGTAGAACAGCCCCAGGCACATCATGGTGGCGACCAGCGACAGCGCCGAGTGGATCGCGTTGCGCAGCAGCACCATGCCGATCGCGCCGAGCAGTGCGACCGGGCCGAGGATCCAGAACGCGACCGCCTCGCCGGTGGTGACCTGGTTGGAGCCGGCCGCGAGAAGCACCGTGTGGGTAGCGCTCACGGGTGGTGACCTCCGACCTCGATGGCCTTGCCGGTGATCGGGCGGCCGGCGACCTTGGCCGCGCTCTGCGGCGCGCCCTCGTCCCGGCGCGGGGTGTAGTAGGCGGACTCGTCCTCGCCCAGCCGCATCGGGTGCGGGGGCGCCTCCATCCCCGGCAGCAGCGGGGCCATCAGCTGCTCCTTGGTGTAGATCAGGTCCTGCCGGTTGTCGAGCGCGAGCTCGTACTCGTTGCTCATCGTCAGCGACCGGGTCGGGCACGCCTCGATGCACAGCCCGCAGAAGATGCAGCGCAGGTAGTTGATCTGGTAGACCTTGCCGTACCGCTCACCGGGCGAGTACCGCTCGGTCTCGGTGTTGTCGCCGCCCTCGACGTAGATCGCGTCCGCCGGGCAGGCCCAGGCACACAGCTCGCAACCGATGCACTTCTCCAGGCCGTCCGGATGCCGGTTCAGCACGTGCCGGCCGTGATAGCGCGGCGCCGTCGGGAAGACCTCGAACGGGTACTGCTGGGTGTAGACCTTCTTGAACATCGTGGAGAAGGTCAGCCCGAAGCCCGCGACGAAGCCACCGACGCCGGTGGTCGGCTGGTTGAACTCCTCCTCGTTCAGCGGCCGGTTCGAGACGTCCAGCGGCGCGGGCGGCTGCGAGCGGAGCGCGGGCTCCGCGGCGGCCCGGTCGGCCGGCACCGCGGCGCCGGTCGGGTTCGCGGCGACGTCGGCGCCCGGGTCAGCCCCGGGCCGTTGCGGTGTATCAGCCATCGATCGATCCCTCGTCGTTCGTACTCGGTCCGGCGTGCAGCGCGGGTGAGCGCACCCCGGCGTTGACCAGCCGCGGCGACGGCGGCACCTTCAGATCCATCGGCGGGATCGGGAAGGTGTGCCCCAGCGCGGCCTCCGCCGCCTCCTCGGCCTCCTCGGCGGCCAGCCGCAGCGCGGTGCGCCGGCTGTCGGCCACCGCCCAGATGGCGCCGACCACCACCAGCGCGCCGACCACCAGGGCGATCACCGCGCCGGTGTTCCAGCCGCGGTCGCGCAGCACCCGCATGGTGGTGATGACCAGGATCCAGGCCAGGTTGACCGGGATCAGCACCTTCCAGCCGAAGTGCATGAACTGGTCGTAACGCAGCCGGGGCAGGGTGCCGCGCAGCCACACGAAGACGAAGATGAACAGGATCACCTTGAGGGTGAACCACAGCAGCGGCCACCAGCCGGCGTTGGCCCCGTGCCACATCGACAGCGGCCACGGCGCGCGCCAGCCACCCAGGAAAAGCGTGGTCGCCAGCGCAGAGACGGTGACCATGTTGATGTACTCGGCCAGGAAGAACAGCGCGAACTTCATCGACGAGTACTCGGTGTGGAAGCCGCCGACCAGTTCGGACTCGGCCTCGGGCAGGTCGAACGGTGCCCGGTTGGTCTCGCCCACCATCGCGATCAGGTAGATCGCGAAGGAGACGAACAGCGGGATGCCGTTCCAGAGGTTGTGCCGCTGGTAGTCCACGATCCCCGAGGTCGACATGGTCCCGGCGTAGAGGAAGACCATCACCATCGACAGGCCCATCGCGACCTCGTAGGAGATCATCTGCGCCGCCGACCGCAGGCCACCCAGCAGCGGGTAGGTCGAGCCGGAGGCCCAGCCCGACAGCACGATGCCGTACACGCCGAGCGAGGAGCAGGCGAAGATCACCAGCACGCCGACCGGCAGATCGGTCAGCTGCAGCGGGGTCTTGTGGTGGAAGATCGAGACCACCGGGCCGAACGGGATCACCGAGAACGCCAGGAAGGCGGGCACCGCCGAGACCACCGGGGCGATCCAGTAGACCGGCTTGTCGGCCAGGGCCGGGATGATCTCTTCCTTGAAGGCCAGCTTCAGCCCGTCGGCCAGCGACTGCAGGATGCCCCAGGGACCGACCCGGTTCGGGCCGATCCGGTTCTGCATGCGGCCGACGACCTTGCGCTCGAAGACGATCGAGAACAGCGTCATCACCACGAGGAAGGCGAAGACGCCGACCACCTTGAGCAGGACCATCCAGATGCGGTCCTGGCCGAAGAGCGCCAGGGTGTCGTTCGAACCGCTCACGACGGCCAGTGCCGCCTGGTGCCCGGCTGCCGGGTTCATGCCTGCGCTCCGTTCGCGCCGTCGGTGTCCATGCGGGCGACGGTGACCTCGGCGCCGTGCGGGGCACCGAGCCACCCGTCCCGGTGGCTGGCCGGCAGCCAGACCGCGTTCGGCGCCGCGTCCGGGTGCAGCTCCACCGGTGCCGTCACCGAGCGGCCGGCCGCGGTGACGGTGACCAGGTCGCCCTCGGCCACCCCGAGGTCGGTGGCGGTCTGCTTGGCCAGGCCGACCCGCAGCGGCTTCGCGGTGCCGGCCAGGTTCGGCTCACCGTCGAGCAGCGAGCCGCTGTCGATCAGCTCCCGCCAGGTGGCCAGCACCAGCGCCGGGGAACCAGGGCCGGCAGCAATCACGTCCGGCCCGGGCACCCGGGTGGTGCCGACGCCCAGCCGGTTGAGCTCGGCGCGCGCGGCCAGGTGGTCGGGCAGGCCCAGGTCGACGTCCAGCTCGTCGGCCAGGGCGTGCAGGATCCGGCCGTCGGCCAGCTGGCCGGTGCCGGTCAGGGTCAGGTCGAACGGCCGGCGCCGGCCCTCCCAGGTCACGTACCGGCCGGCCTTCTCAGCCGCGGTCGCCACCGGGAACACCACGTCGGCGTAGTCGGTCACCGCGCTGCGGCGCACCTCCAGGCTGACCACGAAGCCGGCCCGGTCCAGCGCGGCCTCGGCCGCCGCCGGGTCCGGCAGGTCGCGCAGCTCGACGCCGCCGACCAGCAGCGCGCTGGACGGACCCGTCGCGGCCAGGATGGCGGGCAGCTCGCGGCCGGCGGCCACCGGCACGGTCGCGTTCCAGACCCGCTCCACCTCGACCCGTGCGCCGTCGTCGGACAGCGGGCGCCCGCCGGGCAGCAGGGTCGGCACGGCGCCGGCGTCGAGCGCGCCGCGCTCACCGGCCCGCCGCGGCACCCAGGCCAGCCGGGCGCCGGTGTCCGCGGCCAGCCGCGCGACCGCGGACAGCGCGCCGGGCACCGCGGCCAGCCGCTCGCCGACCAGGACGATGCCGGTGGTCAGCGCCTCGGACAGCTCCACCGGCAGGCTGCGCAGGGCCGCGGCCTCGGCACCGGGGACGGTCGGGATCAGCGTGCCGCGCAGCTTGGCCAGCCCGCGCGAGGCGACCGCCGCGACCGAGTGCACCGAGGTGCGGCCGGTCCGGGTGCCCTTGCGCAGCCGCAGGAACACGATCGGCGACTCCTCCTCGGGCTCGCAGCCGACCAGCAGCACCGTCCCGGCGCTCTCCAGGTCGGCGAAGCTCACCCCGCCGGTCCGCGGGGAGGTGCCGGCGATCAGCGCGCCGAGAAAGGCCAGCTCCTCGCTCGAACCGGCCCGGGCCCGGAAGTCGATGTCGTTGGTGCCCAGCGCCACCCGGGCGAACTTGGCGTAGGCGTAGGCGTCCTCCTCGGTCAGCCGGCCGCCCGGCAGCACACCGACGCCACCGGCCGCGGCGGCCTTGGCCAGCCCGGCGGCAGCCGCTTCGAGCGCCTCCGGCCAGGACACCTCGACCAGCTGGCCGTGCTCGTCGCGCACCAGCGGCTCGGTCAGCCGGTCCGGCTGGACGGCGTACTGGAAGCCCCAGCGGCCCTTGTCGCAGTTCCACTCCTCGTTGACCTCGGCATCCTCGCCGGCCAGCCGCCGAGTGACCTTGCCCCGCCGCCAGTCGGTGCGCTGGGCGCAGCCGGACGAGCAGTGCTCGCAGACGCTCGGCGTCGACATCAGGTCGAACGGGCGGGCCCGGAACCGGTACGAGGCGCCGGTCAGCGCGCCCACCGGGCAGATCTGCACGGTGTTGCCGGAGAAGTAGGACTGGAACGGGGTGTCGGTCGAGGTGCCGATCTGCTGCTGGGCGCCCCGTTCGAGCAGGTCGATGAACGGGTCGCCGGCGATCTGGTCGGAGAACCGGGTGCAGCGCTGGCAGAGCACGCAGCGCTCGCGGTCGAGCAGCACCTGGCTGGAGACGGCGACCGGCTTCGGGAAGGTGCGCTTGACGTCGGTGAACCGGCTGTCGGCCCGGCCGTTGCTCATCGCCTGGTTCTGCAGCGGGCACTCGCCGCCCTTGTCGCAGACCGGGCAGTCCAGCGGGTGGTTGATCAGCAGCAGTTCCATCACCCCCTGCTGGGCCTTGTCGGCCACCCGCGAGGTCAGCTGGGTGCGCACGACCATGCCCGGCATCACGGTGGTGGTGCACGAGGCGGCCGGCTTCGGCATGCCCCGCCCGTTGCCCATGTCTGTGACCTCGACCAGGCACTGGCGGCAGGCGCCGGCCGGGTCGAGCAGCGGGTGATCGCAGAACCGCGGGATCTGGATGCCGATCTGCTCGGCCGCCCGGATCAGCAGGGTGCCCTTGGGCACCGAGATGTCGATGCCGTCGATGGTGACGGTCACCAGCTCCGTCTGCTCGGGTGCGACGGTCATGAGGCGGGCTCCAGAGTGAGCAGGCTGCGGAAGTGCACGGTCATGCGGTTGCTCCGGTCAGGGCGGGCTGGTTCATCAGCGCCAGGTACTCCGCGCGGAAATACTTCAGCGACGCCGCGATCGGGCTGGTCGCACCGTCGCCCAGCGCGCAGAAGGACCGGCCGAGGATGTTGTCACAGACATCGGACAGGGTATCGAGGTCCTCGGGCTTGCCCTCGCCGTGCCAGATCCGCTCCAGGATCTGCGCGGTCCAGTAGTTGCCCTCGCGGCACGGCGTGCACTTGCCGCACGACTCGTGCTCGTAGAACTGGGTCCACTTCAGCACCGCCTGCACGACGCTGTCGCCCTCGTCGAAGATCATCACCGCCGAGGTGCCGTTCATCGAGCCGGCCTTGGCGACCGAGTCGAAGTCGAGCGGCACGTCGAGGTGCTCGGCGGTGAACAGGGGCGTCGACGAGCCGCCGGGCGTCCAGAACTTCAGCTCCTTGCCGCGGCTCATGCCACCGGCCAGCTCGATCAGCTCGCGCAGCGTGGTGCCCATCGGCGCCTCGTACTGGCCGGGGTTGGCGATCCGTCCGGACAGCGAGTAGATGGACGTGCCGGGCGAGCCGTCCGGACCCATCCGCTTGTGCCAGGCGGCCCCGCCCAGCACGATGTAGGGCACGCTGGCCAGGGTGCCGACGTTGTTCACCACGGTCGGGGCGTCGTAGAGCCCGTTGGTCGCCGGGAACGGCGGCTTCAGCCGCGGCTGGCCGCGCTTGCCCTCCAGCGAGTCGAGCAGCGCGGTCTCCTCGCCGCAGATGTAGGCGCCGGCGCCACCGTGCACGGTGAGGTCGATCCGCAGGCCGGTGCCCAGCACGTTGGCGCCGAGGTAGCCCTTGGCGTAGGCCTCGTTCACCGCCTGGGTGACCCGGCGGATGGCGTGCACCGCCTCACCCCGGATGTAGACGAAGGCGTGCTCGGCCCGCACCGCGTAGCAGGCGATGATGATGCCCTCGATCATCGAGTGCGGGTCGTTCATCATCAGCGGCAGGTCCCGGCAGGTGCCCGGCTCGCCCTCGTCGGCGTTGACCACGACGTAGTGCGGCTTGACCGGCTCCCCCGGCTTGGCCTGTGGGATGAACTGCCACTTCATGCCGGTCGGGAAGCCCGCCCCGCCGCGACCGCGCAGGTTCGACTCCTTGATCAGCGCGATCAGCTCGTCGGGCTGCATCCGCAGCGCCTTGCGCAGGCCGGCGTAGCCGTCCAACTTCTCGTAGTTCTCCAGCAGCCACGGCGCGTTCGCACCGAACCGCTTGGTCAGGACGGGAGTCAGCGGCATCTCGCTACTCGCCCTTCTCGATTCGTTCGCTCTGGCCACCGGTGGCAGACCCGGCGGCGGGGTCGCTGTCCGAGGTCGACAGCGGCTCGTCGTGCGCGCTGGACCCCGACCGGGCACCGGTGTTGCCGGCCGCGGCCTGCTCGGCGTGCGTGCCGCCGGCCCGATCCGAGCCCGGCCCACCCGAGCCCTGCTCGCCCGGGTCGTAGCCGGGGGCCTGCTCGCCGCGCTGCTGGGCCAGCCGGACACCGACCTCGGTCGGCGCACCGGTCGCGGCCGCGGTCCGGGCCTC
The DNA here is from genome assembly GCA_035507775.1 of Jatrophihabitans sp. Taxonomy (GTDB): domain Bacteria; phylum Actinomycetota; class Actinomycetes; order Mycobacteriales; family Jatrophihabitantaceae; genus Jatrophihabitans_A. Next base: position 2,756 of record DATJNU010000094.1, on the reverse strand, counting down.
CGGCCGCTCGTCGACGAAGCCGGCGATCTGGCGCGAGATCTGCTTGAAGCTGCACAGCGGCGCGCCCCGGGTCGGCAGCGGCCGGTTGCCCGCGCGCAGCTCGGTCACCAGCTCGGTGGCCGAGTCGGTGGTCTGGTTGTCGAAGAACTCGTAGTTCACCGTGACCACCGGGGCGTAGTCGCACGCGGCCAGGCACTCGGCGTGCTCGAGGGTGATCGAGCCGTCAGGTGTCGTCTCGTTCATACCAACACCGAGCAGCTCGGACAGCGTCCGGTAGATCTCGTCGCCGCCGAGCAGCCCGCACAGCGTGTTGGTGCAGACGCTGACCAGGTACTCGCCGGTCGGCTGGCGCTTGTACATCGTGTAGAACGTCGCCACCGCCGACACCTGGGCCTTGGTGATGCCCAGCACATCGGCGCAGAAGGCAATGCCGTCCGGGCTGACGAAGCCCTGCTCGGACTGCACCAGGTGCAGCATCGGCAGCAGCGCCGACCGGGACTGGCCGGCCGGGTAGCGGGCGATGATCTCGGCCGCCGCCGCCCGCACCTGCTCGCCGAAGACGTCCGGGTTGCCGGGCCGGGAGATGTCGAGCAGCGTCAGCCGCCCCTCAGGCGTCCGGCGCGGCCGGCCGGCCACGTCGCCGGTGGTGGTCTGCACCGAACCGGTGTCCACCCCGACCGCGGAGGCGTCGAGGTTGTTGGAGGAACTCATCTATCGCACCCACCCATGACCGGGTCCAGAGAGGCAACTGCGGCGATCACGTCCGCGACCTGGGCGCCGATGGACAGCGCCGCGGTCGCCTGCAGGTTGATGAAGGAAGGCTCCCGCAGGTGCACCCGGTACGGCCGGGTGCCACCGTCGGAGACCACGTGCGCGCCGAGCTCGCCGCGCGGGCTCTCGATGGCCGCGTAGGCCTGCCCGGTCGGCACCCGGAAGCCCTCGGTGACCAGCTTGAAGTGGTGGATCAGCGACTCCATCGAGCCGTTCATGATCTTGTCGACGTGTGCGGGCGAGTTGCCCATGCCGTCCGAGCCGATCGACAGCTGGGCCGGCCAGGCGATCTTCGGGTCGTCCACCATGACCCGGCCCGGGGTCTGCTCCAGCCGGGCGAGCACCTGCTCGATGATCCGCAGGCTCTCGCGCATCTCGGCGACCCGCACCACGAACCGGCTCCAGCAGTCGGCGCCGTCGTCGGTGGGCACGTCGAAGTCGTAGGTCTCGTAGCCCAGGTACGGCTCGGTCTTGCGCATGTCCCAGGGCAGGCCGGCCGACCGCAGCAGCGGGCCGGTGACGCCGAGCGCGATGCAGCCCTCGACGTTGATCCAGCCGACGCCCTTGAGCCGCTTGATCCAGATCGGCTGGCCGCGCAGCAGCTGGTCGACGCCGAGGATCTCCTTGTCGGTCTCGCGCATCCAGTCGCGGATCTTCTCGTAGGCGTTCTCCGGCAGGTCCTGCGCGACCCCGCCCGGCCGGATGTAGGCGTGGTTCATCCGCAGGCCGGTGATCAGCTCCATCACGTCCAGGCCACGCTCGCGGGCCCGGAAGCCGTTGGTCATCGCGGTCAGCGCGCCCAGCTCCATGCCGCCGGTGGCCAGCCAGACCCAGTGCGAGTTGATCCGGTTGATCTCCATCATCAGCACCCGGATCAGGGTGGCCCGCTCGGGGATCTCGCAGCCGAGCAGCTTCTCGACCGCCAGGCAGTAAGCGGTCTCGTTGAAGATCGGGGCCAGATAGTCGCACCGGGTGACCAGGGTGGTGCCCTGGGTCCAGGTGCGGAACTCGGCGGTCTTCTCGATGCCGGTGTGCAGGTAGCCGATCACCAGCCGGGCGTCGGTGACCGTCTCGCCCTCGAGCTCGAGCACCAGGCGGAGCACCCCGTGGGTGGACGGGTGCTGCGGGCCCATGTTGACCACGAGCCGTTCCTCGTGCAACGGGTCGCCGGTGAGGAGGGAGTCCCAGTCACCGCCGGACAGGTTGTAGACCCTGCCTTCGGTGGTCTCGCGGGACGGGCTGTAGGTATCGCTCGTGGTCATCGCTGCACCTCCTGGAAAGCCCCGTGACTGCTGGACGAGTGGTGGAACCGGCCCTGCTGACTCTTCGCGCGAGCGCTCATCGGCTGTGCCTGCTGACTCTTCGCGCGAGCGCTCATCGGTAGACCCTGCGGTCGTCCGGCGGCGGGATCATCGCGCCCTTGTACTCGACCGCGACCCCGCCGAGCGGGTAGTCCTTGCGCTGCGGGTGGCCGTCCCAGTCGTCCGGCATCAGGATCCGGGTCAGCGCCGGGTGCCCGTCGAAGACGATGCCGAACAGGTCCCAGGCCTCGCGCTCCTGCCAGTCCGCGGTCGGGTACACCGCGACCACCGAGGGCACGTGCGGGTCGGTGTCGGTCACCGCGACCTCCAGCCGGATCCGGCGCCGGTAGGTCATCGAGGTCAGGTGGTAGGCCACGTGCAGCCGCTCGCCGTCGGCGCCGTCCCGGGCCAGGTAGTCGACCCCGGAGACCGAGGAGCACAGCTCGAAGCGCAGCCCCGGGTCGTCGCGGAAGGTCTGGCAGACCTCGCGGATGTGGTCGCGCGCGATGTGCAGGGTGAGCTCGTCGCGGTCCACCACGATCTTGCGGATCGCCTCGCCGGCGGCCGGGTAGACGGCCTCGAAGGTGTCCACCAGCTCGTCGAAGTACCCGCCGAACGGGCGCTGGGCGGGCAGCTCCACCCAGGGCTGGCGCTGCAGGCCGGAGAAGCCGGAGGTGTCGCCGG
>DATJNU010000093.1:0-10602 GCA_035507775.1 Jatrophihabitans sp. | reverse complement strand
TAGACGCTCTCGTCGGTGAACCGGCACCCGTAGCCGGGCGAGGCCAGCACCGCCGGGTCGAGCACGTCGTCGCCGGCGGGCCGGGCGGACGGCCCGTGCAGCACCCAGCGCACCAGCGAGTGCCAGGCGTCGGCGACCTCGTTCGGGCTGAAGTCGCAGTGATCGGCACCGCGGATCACCCGCTGCACCAGCAGGTTCGACGTGCCGTGCGCGGCCACCCGGCGGGCGTAGTCCTGTTCCATGCTGAGCGGCACCAGCAGGTCACCGCTGTCGTGCAGGGTCAGCACCGGCACGCTCGGGTCGCCGAACACCCGCGGGATGGCGGTCAGCCCCGGGTTCAGCCGGTCGGCCAGATCCTCCGGCGTGATCCGCTGGACCGTGGCGTTGACGTTGACCGGGCTGTTCGGGGCGTACCGGGTGACGGCGTTCTGCGCCAGCCGCATCACGTTGTCGATCAGCGGGCCGCCGTCGTCCGGCGCTCCGAAGTAGAAGAGCCCGTTGTTCGCCCAGTAGGTGAATGCCGCGTCCACACCGGGACGTTCGCCACCGGCGCGATTGACCGTGACTGCTTCCAGCTGCCGGCCGAGCGGGTTGGCCGGCTGCTCACCGGGAGCGAGCTGCGAGAGCCCGAGCCGGTCGAGCATCGCCGGGACGACGGTGCTCTGGTAGTCGGCCGGGAACGGGTAGGCGTGCACGCCGGCCAGGTCCTGCGCGACCAGGTTCACGTCGGCGACGTAGTCGAACATCCGGTCGTCGCCGAGCACACCGCACATCGGCAGCGCGCCGGCGTACAGGTGCGGGTACTGCTCCAGCGACCGGGCGACCACCTGGCTGCCCATCGAGATGCCGGCGAAGTAGATGCGGCTCGGCCGCCGGTGCAGCAGCTGCCCCGCGTACAGGGCTAGATCGTGCTCGGAGGTCACCCCCGAGCCGACGTCCCACCCGGTCAGGGCGAAGCTGGAACCCGCCCAGGCGTACCCCTCGTCGAGCAGCAGCTGCCGCAGGCCGAACTCCGGCGCGTCCAGCGTCAGCACCGGGTCGGTGCCCTGGTACGGGTGGGCCCACATCACCAGCTCGCCGTTCCAGTGCGGCGGCACCTCGACGTCGTACGCGGCGTGGTGGTAGACACCCTGGTAGACCGTGCTCGGCCCGGCGGGCGTCTGCAGCGGTGGCAACGGCGGGTTGTCGACGGTGTAGCCCGGCAACGGCTGCGACCCGCCGTCGGCGGTCGCGGCAGTCGCCGTCCCGGACAGGCAGCCGGCAACGAGCGCCGCGGAACCGAGCAGCGTCAGCACGATCCCGCATCGGCGGCGAAAGACACCCCGTGTCACGATGATCAGTCCTTTTCGGCGTTGGCTGAGGGATGTCCATCGTGAGCCGCTACGGGTGTCATTACCGGCTCGGGCGGGTAACGATTGATGCCGATTGCCCTTTTGTTACCGGTCTTTCACCGGCATCTAACACCGTGCGGCGCTACCCCGACAGCTCGGCAGCCACCCGTGCGGTGTCGGCCCGCACCAGCTCGGCCGGCAGCGGCGGCAGCACGTCCAGCCAGCCGGTGAGGCCGGTGCCCCGCAGCTGCACCAGCCCGGCCGGGCGGGCCAGGAACCACCAGTGGGAGTGCGCGCTGCCGTCGCCCCACCGGATGACGTGCACCCGGCCGACCCCGTCGATGCCGCGGGTGATCGCCCGCTCGACGCGCACCAGCATCCGGCCGAGGTCGGCGGCCTGGGCGTCGTCGAGGTCTGCCAGGTCGGCGTGCGCGCGCGGCCACAGCATGAAGACGTGCACCCCGAAACCGGCCCGCGCGGTGAGCGAGGCCAGCCGGAACTGCCCGTCCGTCCAGGCGAAATCCTCGTCGTGGCGCTGGCAGACACCGCAGGCGTCGGCGGTCAGGTCGGCCCGGTCGGGCTCGGGCAGCGCCGGCTCGGCCAGCGGCAGCACGGTGAGCGCGGGCTCGTACGGGAACACCTCGCCGAGCGTCTCGGCGGACGGTGCCGGCAGCCGGCCGGCTACCTCGGCGGCCCGCACGCCGGCCAGCACGGCAGCGGGATAGGCGGGCAGGGATCGCGATTCTGTTGTCACAGCAGCCGAATCTAACCGGCCGCGGTGCTCAGCAGTTGGGCAGCCGGATCATGCCCTCCTGGGTCACGCTGGCCACCAGCCGGCCGTCCCGGGCGAAGAACCGGCCGGTCGCCAGCCCCCGGCCACCGGACGCGGACGGCGAGGACGACTCGTAGAGGAACCAGTCGTCGGCGCGGAACTGCCGGTGGAACCACATCGCGTGATCCAGCGAGGCCATCGTGATCGGGTCCAGCCGGGCCGCCATGCCGTGGTGGATCAGCACCGAGTCGAGCAGGTTCAGGTCCGAGGCGAAGGTCAGCACGCAGACGTGCAGGGTCTCGTCGTCCGGCAGCGCGCCGTTGGCCTTCATCCAGATCCGGTGCGGCTGGTTCTCCCGCGGGCCCTGGCCGCGCTGCACCCACGGTGGGTCGTCGACGTAGCGGATGTCGAAGGCCTGCGGGATGCGGCTCATGTACATCCCGAGCTCCTCGAAGCCGGCCAGCCGCTCGGCCAGGCCGGGCAGCTCCTCCGGCGCCGGCACGTCCGGCATCACCCGCTGGTGGTCGATGCCGCCCTGCTCCAGCTGGAAGGAGGCCGACAGCGTGAAGATCGGGTCGCCGTGCTGCACCGCCGTCACCCGGCGCACCGAGAAGGACCGGCCGTCCCGGATGCGCTCCACCAGGTAGACGATCGGCACCGCCGGGTCACCCGGTCGGATGAAGTAGGAGTGCAGGGAGTGCACGTGCCGCTCGCGCTCGACCGTCCGGGTGGCCGCGACCAGCGCCTGGCCGGCGACCTGGCCGCCGAAGACGCGCTGCAGCGACACCTTCGGGCTGACCCCGCGGAAGATGTTCTCCTCGATGCGTTCCAGGTCGAGCAGCCGCACCAGGCCGTCCACCACGGCCTGCCCGGTCACCAGCGAGCGCGCCTCACCCGGCGTCCGCTCCGCACCCGACGGCTCAGCGGTCACGGCGGAGGATGTCCCCGATGTGGTGGACCCGGATCGTGTTGGTGGCGCCCGGGGTCGACGGTGGCGTGCCGGCCACGATCACCACCAGGTCGTCCGGCCGGCAGACCCGCTGGGCCAGCAGCGCCGAGTCGACCTGGCGCACCATCTCGTCGGTGGTCTGCACCGTCCACACCCGGTGGGCCTGCACCCCCCAGCTCAGCGCCAGCTGCCGCTGCACGGTCTCCTCCGGGGTGAAGGCCAGCACCTTGGCGTGCGCGTGCAGCCGGGCCAGCCGGCGGGCGGTGTCGCCGCTCTGGGTGAAGGCCACCAGCGCCACCGCGCCGAGCGCCTCGGCGATGTCCTTGGCCGCCTTGGAGATCACGCCGCCCGGGGTGCGCGGGTCGTGCAGCAGCGCGGCCACGTCCACGGTGGAGTGCTCGACCTCGGAGATGATCCGCGACATGGTGGCCACCGCCTGCACCGGGTAGGTGCCGACGCTGGTCTCGCCGGAGAGCATCACCGCGTCCGCGCCGTCCAGCACCGCGTTCGCGACGTCGGAGGCCTCGGCCCGGGTCGGCCGGGAGTGGCTGATCATCGACTCCAGCATCTGGGTGGCGACGATCACCGGCTTGGCGTTGTCGCGGCACACCGCGATGGCCTGCTTCTGCACCATCGGCACCTGCTCCAGCGGCAGCTCCACCCCGAGGTCGCCGCGGGCCACCATCACCCCGTCGAAGGCCAGCGCGATCTCGAGCAGCCGCTCGACCGCCTCCGGCTTCTCGATCTTGGCGATCACCGGACGCCGGATGCCGACCCGGTCCATCACGTCGTGCACCAGCTTGAGGTCGTCGGGCGAGCGGACGAACGACAGCGCGATCCAGTCCACCCCGAGCCGGAGCGCGAACTCCAGGTCGTCGATGTCCTTCTCGCTCAGCGCCGGCACGCTGACCGACACCCCGGGCAGCGACAGGCCCTTGTTGTTGCTGACCACCCCGCCCTCGCTGACGTCGCAGACCACGTCGGTGCCGTTCTCGACGGTGACCGCGACCAGCGCCACGTTGCCGTCGTCGACCAGCAGCCGGTCGCCCGGGCGGACGTCGTCGGCCAGCTGCTTGTAGGTGGTGGAGACCCGGTCGTGGTCGCCCTCGATGTCCTCGACGGTGATCCGGATCCGCTCGCCGGTGGCCCAGGTGACCGGGCCGTCGGCGAACCGGCCGAGCCGGATCTTGGGGCCCTGCAGGTCGGCCAGCGTCGCCACGTTGCGGCCGGCGGCCTCGGCCGCGTCGCGCACCTTGTGGTAGCGGGTGGCGTGGTCGGAGTGCTCGCCGTGACTGAAGTTCAGCCGGGCGACGTCCATGCCGGCCTCGACCAGGGCGCGCATCCGTTCCGGCGGATCGGTGGCCGGGCCGAGGGTGCAGACGATCTTTGCGCGACGGGTCACATCAGCCAACCTTAATTGCTTGCGCTCCGGCGCCCGCAGGGGCTCCGACGTGCTGGGATTCGTCCGGAGCCGGCGCGGCCGGCGCCGGTCAGCCCTGGGCAGCTGCCATCACGGCGTCGTCCACGTCCCGTCCCTCGGCCCGGGCCTGCCGGGTGGCCTGCAGTACCCGCCGGTAGTCGCGCGGCATGATCAGCGAGAACCGGCCCAGCGCCGCCGGCCAGTCGGCCAGCAGCCCGGCCGCGACCGCGGAGCCGGTGAGCTCGGCGTGGCCGGCCACGATGCCACGCAGCTGGCCGGCGTACTCCTCGGGCACCGGCTCGACGTCCACGGTGCCCGGATTGACCAGCCGGTCGTCGAGGTCGAGGACGAAGGCCAGCCCGCCGGACATGCCGGCGCCGAGGTTGCGGCCGGTACGCCCGAGGATCACCGCCGCCCCGCCGGTCATGTACTCGCAGGCGTGGTCGCCGGCCCCCTCCGCGACCGCGGTCGCGCCGGAGTTGCGCACGCAGAACCGCTCCCCGACCACGCCCCGCAGGTACAGCTCGCCCGAGGTGGCGCCGTAGCCGATCACGTTGCCGGCGATCACGTTGTGCTCGGCGACCAGCGGCGACCGCTCGTCCGGCCGGACCGCGATCACCCCGCCGGACAGGCCCTTGCCGACGTAGTCGTTGGCATCGCCGTACAGCCGGATGAGCACGCCGGACGGCAGGAACGCCCCCAGCGACTGGCCGGCCGAGCCGCGCAGCGTGAGGTCGATGGTGGCGCGCGGCAGCCCCGCCTCGCCGTAGCGCCTGCTGACCAGCGAGCCCAGCATGGTGCCGACCGTCCGGTTGACGTTGCGCACCGGCAGCTCCAGCCGCACCGGCCGCGAGTCCAGCAGCGCCCCCTCGCACAGCTGCACCAGGGTGTTGTCCAGCGCCGCGTCCAGGCCGTGGTCCTGCTCGATCCGCTGGTGCCGGCTGGTGCCCGGCGGCGGTTCCGGCATCCGCAGCAGCGGGCTGAGGTCCAGCCCGTCCGCCTTCCAGTGCTCGACGGCCTTGCGGGTGTCGAGGAACTCGGCGTGCCCGATCGCCTCGGCCAGGCTGCGGAAGCCCAGCTCGGCCAGCAGCTCGCGCACCTGCTCGGCGATGAACTCGAAGAAGGTCACCACGAACTCGGGACGCCCGCTGAACCGCGCGCGCAGCTCGGGATTCTGGGTCGCCACACCCACCGGACAGGTGTCGAGGTGGCAGACCCGCATCATGATGCAGCCCGAGACCACCAGCGGCGCGGTGGCGAAGCCGAACTCCTCAGCACCCAGCAGCGCGGCGATGACGACGTCCCGGCCGGTCTTCATCGAACCGTCGACCTGCACCACGATCCGGTCGCGCAGGCCGTTGAGCAGCAGCGTCTGCTGGGTCTCGGCCAGGCCCAGCTCCCACGGCATGCCGGCGTGCTTGAGCGAGGTCAGCGGCGCGGCGCCGGTGCCGCCGTCGTGGCCGGAGATCAGCACCACGTCGGCGTGCGCCTTCGACACCCCGGCCGCGACCGTGCCGACGCCCGCCTCCGACACCAGCTTGACGTGGATCCGGGCCGCGGAGTTGGCGTTCTTGAGGTCGTGGATCAGCTGCGCCAGGTCCTCGATCGAGTAGATGTCGTGGTGCGGTGGCGGCGAGATCAGCCCGACGCCGGGGGTGGAATGCCGGGTGCGGGCGATCCACGGGTAGACCTTGTAGCCGGGCAGCTGGCCGCCCTCCCCCGGCTTGGCGCCCTGGGCGATCTTGATCTGCAGGTCGTCCGCGTTCACCAGGTAGTTCGAGGTGACGCCGAACCGTCCCGAGGCCACCTGCTTGATCGCCGACCGGCGCAGGTCGCCGTTCGGGTCGCGGGTGTAGCGGTCGGCGTCCTCGCCACCCTCACCCGAGTTGGACTTGCCGCCGATCCGGTTCATCGCGATCGCCAGCGTCTGGTGCGCCTCGGCCGAGATCGAGCCGTAGGACATCGCGCCGGTGGCGAACCGCGTGACGATCTCGGAGACCGGCTCGACCTCGTCCAGCGGCACCGGCGTCCGCCGGCCGGTCCGGAACTCGAACAGACCGCGCAACGTCGCCCCCTCCCGGCTGAGCCGGTTCACCTCGTCGGTGTACTCGGCGAAGATGTCGTAGCGCTTCGACCGGGTGGCGTGCTGCAGCTTGAAGACGGTCTGCGGGTTGAACAGGTGGAGCTCGCCCTCCCGCCGCCAGCCGTACTCGCCGCCGACCTCCAGCCGGCGATGCGCCCGGCTGGCCTCATCGTGGGCGAATGCCCTTTCGTGACGAGCCAGAACCTCGTCGGCCAGGGTCTCCAGGCCGACGCCGCCGAGGCTGGACCGGGTTCCCAGGAAGTAGCGCTCGACCAGGTCGTCGGACAGCCCGAACGCCTGGAAGATCTGCGCGCCGGTGTAGGAGGCGACGGTGGAGATGCCCATCTTGGACATCACCTTGAGCACGCCCTTGCTCAACGCCTTGATGTAGGAGCCGATCGCCGCCTGCGAGTCGGCGGCGTCGAGCACCCGGCGCTCGACCAGGTCGTCGATCGACTCGAAGGCCAGGTACGGGTTCACCGCGGCCGCGCCGTAGCCGATCAGCAGCGCGATGTGGTGCACCTCCCGGGCCTCGCCGGTCTCGACCACCAGGCCGACCTTGGTGCGCTGGCCGGTGCGGATCAGGTGCCGGTGCACCGCCGCGGTCAGCAGCAGGGACGGGATCGGCGCGTGGTCGGCGTCGCAGTCCCGGTCGGACAGGATGATGATGCGGGCACCGGCCGCGACCGCCGCCGAGCACTCGTCGGCCACCCGCAGCAGCGCCGCGGCCAGCGCCGGGCCGCCGCCGTGCACCCGGAATCGCCCGTCGATCAGGGCACATTGGAAACCGGGCAGGTCGCCGTCTGCGTTCACGTGCCAGATCTTGGCCAGGTCGTCGTTGTCGATCACCGGGTTCGGCAGCACGATCTGCCGGCAGGACGCGGGCGAGGGCGCCAGCAGGTTCTGCTCCGGCCCGATCGTGCCAGACATCGAGGTGACCAGCTCCTCGCGGATCGCGTCCAGCGGGGGGTTGGTGACCTGGGCGAACAGCTCGGCGAAGTAGTCGAAGAGCAGCCGGGGACGCTTGCTCAGCACCGCCAGCGGGGTGTCGGTGCCCATCGAGCCGAGCGGCTCGGTGCCGCTGGCGGCCATCGGCCCGACGATCAGCCGCAGCTCCTCCTCGGTGTAGCCGAAGAGCTGCTGCCGGCGGGCCACCGACTCGTGGGTGTGCACCACGTGCTCGCGGCCGGGCAGCGTGTCCAGGTGCAGCAGGCCGGCATGCAGCCAGTCGCCGTACGGGTGCTCGGCGGCCAGCGCCGACTTGATCTCGTCGTCGTCGCGGATCTCGCCGGCCGCGGTGTCGACCAGGAACATCCGGCCCGGCTGCAGCCGCCCCTTGGCGATCACGGTCGCCGGGTCGATGTCGATCACGCCCGCCTCGCTGGCCAGGATCACCAGGCCGTCCGAGGTGCGCCACCAGCGGCCGGGGCGCAGGCCGTTGCGGTCCAGCACCGCGCCGATCACGGTGCCGTCGGTGAAGGTCACGCAGGCCGGGCCGTCCCACGGCTCCATCAGCGTGGAGTGGAAGGCGTAGAAGTCCCGCCGCGCGGAATCCATCAGGTCCGCGTTCTCCCACGCCTCCGGGATCATCATCAGCACCGCGTGCGGCAGGCTGCGCCCGCCCAGGTGCAGCAGTTCCAGCACCTCGTCGAAGCTGGCCGAGTCCGAGGCGCCCGGCGTGCAGACCGGGAACAGCCGGGCCAGCTCGCGGCCCTGCGGCGCCAGCAGGTCGGAGGCCAGCAGCGCCTGCCGGCTCGCCATCCAGTTGCGGTTGCCGCCGATGGTGTTGATCTCGCCGTTGTGCGCGATCAGCCGGAACGGCTGGGCCAGCGGCCAGGACGGGAACGTGTTGGTGGAGAACCGGCTGTGCACCAGGGCGATCGCGGTGGCGAAGCGCTCGTCGGACAGGTCCGGGAAGAACGTCGCCAGCTGCGCGGTGGTCAGCATCCCCTTGTAGACCAGGGTGCGCGCCGACAGTGACGGGAAGTACAGCGCGTCACCGGCCTCGGCGGCACGGCGCTCGGCCACCTTGCGCAGCGCGTAGGCCCGCCGCTCCAGCGTCATCAGGTCGGCGTCCGGCTCGGTGGGCTCGACGAACAGCTGGCCGAAGGCCGGCATCACCGACAGCGCGGTCGGGCCGATGCCGGCGGTGTCGACCGGGATGTCGCGCCAGCCCAGCACCCGCAGCCCCTCGGCCGCGGCGGTGTCGGCGATCAGCTGCTCGACCCGGGCCCGGGCACCCGGCTGGTTGGGCAGGAACGCGAGGCCGGTGGCGTACCCACCGGCCGGCGGCAGCTCGAAGCCGGTCGCCGCGCTGCCGGTCACCGCGCGCAGGAAGGCGTCCGGGATGCCGACGGTCAGGCCGGAGCCGTCCCCGCTGGACGGTTCGGCACCGGCAGCGCCGCGGTGGTCCATGTTGTGCAGGGCGATCAGCGCGTTGCGCACCAGCTGGTGGCTGGGCCGGCCGGTGAGATCGGCCAGGAACGCCACGCCGCAGGAATCGGCCTCGGCGGCCGGATCGTAGAGGCCCTGTTTGGCCGGCAGGGCGGAGAACGGCAGCCTCGGCTCAGGCGCGTGCGGGACGGCCTGCTGCGGTTCGGGCGTCGGGAAAGAAGGCACGCGTGCTCCCCTCGTGGCAGGGGTGGCGGGTGGACACCAACCCCTGCTGTCGATCTGCCGGACGCCGTTGTCGGGCGGCGGTAGTGCGAGCGGGACGGCATCGGCCAGCGCACGTTGCTGGTACAGGTTAGCGGCAGGTAACAGCCGGAGGCGAATGATCGGGTTGTGAGCGATCTCCCGCCCGGCTTCTGGCAGAGTTCTCTGACATGACCGATGCCGAGCGTTTCGTCGCGGCGGTGCGGGGCGGCGACGTCGACACCGTCCGGAACCTGCTGGACGGTGACGGCAGCCTGCTGCGGCTGCCCGGACCGGACGGCGAGACCCTCGCGCTGACCGCCCTGTATTCCGGTCACGGCCACCTGGCCGACGAGCTGGCGGCCCGGGCCGGCGAGCTGTCGGTCTTCGAGGCGGCCGCCTTCGACGACACCGAGCGGCTGGCCGAACTGGTGCGGATGGACACCGACCTGATCGCGGCCTGGAGCCCTGACGGCTGGCAGCCGCTGCACCTGGCCGCCTACTTCGGCCGGGTGGAGGCGGCGCGGCTGCTGCTGGACGCCGACGCCCCGGTCAGCGAGCCGTCGCGCAACCCGATGGCGGTGCACCCGCTGCACGCCGCGGCGGCCGGGCGGCACGCCGAGCTGGTCTGGCTGCTGATCGCCTCGGACGCTCCGGTGGACGCCCGCCAGCAGGGCGGCTGGACGCCGCTGCACTCCGCGGCGGCCAACGGCGACCTGGAGTCGATCAAGGCATTGCTCGCGGTCGGCGCCGACACCGCCGCCACCAACGACGACGGGCTGACCCCGGTCGAGCTCACCGAGGACGAGACGGTGCGGGCGATGCTGCGCGGCGACCGGGCCTGACCTCGGCCGCCCGGCGAGGTCAGGCCCGCCGTGCGAGGACCCCCGCGCCGCAGCGGCAGGTGAGAACCCGCTTATACAAAAACGGGAATCTCAAACGGTGGGTATAATCGAACACATGGGCGAATCGGTTCTGGGCCGCCTGCCGGTGGGCGAGCTGTGTTCGTCGGTGCGGGAGGTGCGGCGTGAGGTGATCGCGTTGCAGTACCGGCAGCGTGCGGTGCTGGCGGAGTTGGAGTCCCGTGGTGTCGAGTCGCTGGTTGCGGGGGTTGCCGGATCTGATCCAGGTCGAGTTGACCGTGACCCGGCGGGTCGCGAAGGCGATGGCCCTGCAGGTGGCGCGCTTCGCCGCGCGGCGGTCGGTCACTGGCGAGCCGCTGGAACCGGTGTACCCGGTCGCTGCCTCGGCGTTCGCGGCCGGGTCGGTGAGCGCGGAGCATGCGACGGTGGTCGCCGAGGTGATCGAGACGTTGCCGCCCGCTGCCCGGGCCGAACATGCCGCGCAGGTCGAGTCCACCCTGGTCGAGCTCGCCTTCGAGCACGACCCCCGCACCCTCAAGCAGCTCGGCCA
>DATJNU010000092.1:0-42406 GCA_035507775.1 Jatrophihabitans sp. | reverse complement strand
GCTTGGCCGTCGCCGAGTGCTGATGCGCGCGAACGACCGAGGAATCTACCGAGACGTTCCAATTCAACCGCCCAGCCGCCTCAGCATCGGACTGGATCACCGTGAGCAGCTTGTCCCAGGTGCCATCGGTGGCGGTTCTGGCCACCGCTATGCGCACTGACTAGGCCGAGGCCCTCCACACCGCCACCACCCAAGAGACAACCGACCTCCCCGAGACCGCAGAATCTCGGATCAACGAAAAACCCGACACCTATCGGTGTCGGGTTACCTCGCGGGTCCACGGTTCTAGAGTCGGAACTTTGGTGGGCGCTACTGGGATCGAACCAGTGACCGCTCGGGTGTAAACCGAGTGCTCTCCCGCTGAGCTAAGCGCCCGTGGCCCGGACCCGCAGGCCCAGGACGTACCGGCACAGGCTACCGGTCCGCGCCCGAGGGCCGGCGCAGCACACACGCGGACCCCGCACAGCCGCCCGTCGTAGGGTCATAGCCGTGCTCACCCTGCTGCGCCAGCCCCGCTACCTCGGGCTGTCGGCCCTGATGGTCGTGCTCGCGCTGGTGTGCGGCGCGGCCGGCACCTGGCAGATCTTCCGGTTCGAGCAGAAGCACACCGCCAACGACCACCTGCGCTCGGATGCCCACGACCGGGCTTCGCCCGTCACCGCCGCGCTCGGCCCGGCCGCGGCCCCGACCTCGAACGGGCAGGCGCAGAAGTACCGGGTGATCACCGCCGCCGGCAGCTTCCTGCCCACCCACCAGACGCTGCTGCGCGGTCAGTCCACCGACGGCAGCAACATCGGCTACTACGTGCTGACCCCGCTGCGCACGGCGGACGGCGTGCTGCTGGTCGCCCGTGGCTTCATCGTGCAGAACAACGCGGCGGCGGCGAACCCACCGGTGCCGGCCGCACCGGCCGGGCCCGTCTCGATCAGCGCCCGGCTGGAACCGGCCACCACCGCCAGGGACAAGTTCGGCCAACTGCCCGGCAGCCAGGTCGACACGGTGAACGCGGCCGAGCAGTCCGCCCGGATCGGCGCGCCGGTCTGGAACGCCTACGCCGAACTGCTGCCCGGCCAACCCGCCGGCAGCGGCCTGCAGGCCATCCCCGCCCCGGACCTGTCCAACCCGGCCGGCGGCGCGGAGGAGCCCCAGCACCTGGCCTACGTGGTGCAGTGGTACCTCTTCGCGCTGCTGGCCTTGGCCGCGCCGTTCGTGATGGCCCGCGCCGAACTGCGCCGGGAGGGCGAACCCGACCGGGCCGGCCGCGACGAGGAGCCCCGTCCGGACCAGCCCGGGCAGCGACTCACCCGCAAGCAGCGCAAGGCATCCCTGGACGACAGGCTGGCCGGCCGGGCGTAGGGCTCAGCCGGCGACCGGCGTGCCGAGCTCCGCGATCGCGTCGATCCAGGCCTGCGGGTTGCGGCCCTGGCCGATCTCGTTCGCCTCGCTGAACCGGACGACGCCTGCGGCGTCGACCAGGAACGTCCCCCGGTTCGACACCCCGGCGTCGGTGTTGAACACCCCGTAGGCCTCGGCCACCGCGCCGTGCGGCCAGAAGTCCGACAGCAGCGGGAAGTTCAGCCCGTCGCGCTGGGCGAAGATCTTGTGGGTGAAGGCCGAGTCGACGCTGATCGTCAGCACCTGCACCCGGTCGTTGGCGAAGGCGTCGATATTGTCGCGCACCTGCCCCAGTTCACCGGTGCAGATGTTGGTGAACGCCCACGGGTAGAAGACCACCAGCACCGCCTTCTGACCCCGGAACGACGACAGCCGGACGACCTCGTTGTTCTGGTCGCGCAGCTCGAAGTCCGGCGCATCGGCGCCCACCGGCAGCGGCGTCAGGCCTGGCACGTCCGTCATCGGCGCTCGGCCTTCCCAGGCGTGGCGGACCGCCGGCTGACCAGCCGGGCGCCCGTCCAGTCCCTGCCGATCGGCAGCAGCGACGTCTGGGACAGGCCCGCCGTCGGGGCCGCCTCCGAGATGTCGGAGGGCTCGACATAGCCGCCCCGGCCCCGCTTCGGGGTGAGCAGCCAGATCACGCCGTTGTCGGCCAGCGGGGCGATGGCGTCCACCAGGACGTCGACCAGGTCGCCGTCGTCCTCCCGGAACCAGAGCAGTACCACGTCGACGACCTCATCGGAGTCCTCGTCGACCATGTCCTCGTCGATGCGATCCTCGATCGCTTCGCGCAGCTCCTGGTCGACATCGTCGTCATACCCAAGCTCCTGCACGATCATGCCGTGCTCGATGCCGAGCCGGTCGATAAGCGCAGATGTCGTTTCCCCGGATCCGGGGGTGGTGCTCACTGCCAGCCTCCGATGCATGTGCCAGGTGATCGACGGGCTCCGTCCCGCCTGGGGGATCACTTACTCATGTGTCCCGGTAGATAACCACACTCTGCCGACGACGCAAGCGTCCGGGGCTCCGGAGTTCGAAACCATTTCGCCGGAATGTCACGCGAGGCACACCGGCGCCGCCTCGCGACCCAGGCTACCGGGCAGTAGCCCCCGCGCGATCACAACTGTCGGCGCCATGGAGGACACTGGGTGACAGGCAACATCGCAGGACCGCGTCCAGCGTGCCGATCTCCGCCCCGAGCGGCATTCGAGGCGATCGGTACCCGACGCACGAGAGTGCAGGGAATGGAGATCTACCTATGACCCGGGATCGCTACAGCATCATCACCGACGGGCTGCCGAGCCAGCTGCCGGACATCGATCCGGGCGAGACCCGGGAATGGATCGAGTCCTTCGACGCCGCCGTCGACCACGACGGCCGGCAGCGCGCCCGGTTCCTGTTGCTGAAGCTGCTGGAGCGAGCCCGCGAGCGACAGGTGGGCGTCCCCGCCCTGCGCAGCACCGATTACATCAACACCATTCCGCCGGAGCGCGAACCGTGGTTCCCCGGCGACGAGCACATCGAGCGGCGGATCCGGGCCTACATCCGCTGGAACGCTGCCATCATGGTCAGCCGGGCCAACAAGCACCTCGGCGTGGGTGGCCACATCGCCACCTATGCCTCGGCGGCCTCGCTCTACGAGGTCGGCTTCAACCACTTCTTCCGGGGCAAGGACCTCGCCTCGGGCATGGGCGACCAGGTCTACTTCCAGGGTCACGCCGCCCCCGGCATCTACGCCCGCGCGTTCCTGGAGGGCCGGCTCTCCGAGCAGCACCTGGACGGCTTCCGGCAGGAGCGCTCCCGCGCGCCGTACGGGCTGTCCTCCTACCCCCACCCGCGCCTGATGCCGGAGTTCTGGGAGTTCCCGACCGTCTCGATGGGCCTGGGCCCGATCAGCGCGATCTACCAGGCCCGGTTCAACCGGTACCTCGCCGCCCGCGGCCTTGCCGACACTTCCGCCTCGCACGTCTGGGCCTTTCTCGGCGACGGTGAGATGGACGAGGTCGAGTCGCTGGGCGCGATCGGCGTGGCCGCCCGCGAGGAGCTGGACAACCTCACCTTCGTCATCAACTGCAACCTGCAGCGCCTCGACGGCCCGGTGCGCGGCAACGGCAAGATCATCCAGGAGCTGGAGTCCTACTTCCGCGGCGCCGGCTGGAACGTCATCAAGGTGATCTGGGGCCGCGACTGGGACCCGCTGCTGGCCCAGGACCGTGACGGCGCGCTGGTGAACAAGATGAACACCACGCCGGACGGGCAGTTCCAGACCTACACCGTCGAGACCGGCAACTACATCCGCGAGAACTTCTTCGGCGACGACCCGCGGCTGCGCAAGATGGTCGAGGACCTCTCCGACGACGACCTGCGCCGGCTGTCCCGCGGTGGCCATGACTACCGCAAGGTGTACGCCGCCTTCGAGGCAGCCCGGGCGCACGTCGGCCAGCCGACGGTGATCCTGGCCCACACCATCAAGGGCTGGACGCTGGAGAGCTTCGAGGGCCGCAACGCTACCCACCAGATGAAGAAGCTGACCAAGGCCGACCTCAAGGCCTTCCGCGACCGGCTCTACCTGCCGATCAGCGACGAGGCGCTCGACGCCGACCTGCCGCCCTACTACCACCCGGGCGAGAAGTCGGACGAGATCCAGTACATGAAGGAGCGCCGGGCGGCCCTCGGCGGCGCGCTGCCCAAGCGGATCAACCGGTCCAAGCCGCTGCCGGTGCCGAGCGACAACGCCTTCGCCGAGCTGAAGAAGGGCTCCGGCAAGCAGCAGGTGGCCACCACCATGGCCATCGTCCGGCTGTTCAAGGACCTGATGCGCGACAAGGGCATCGGCAACCGGTTCGTGCCGATCATCCCGGACGAGGCCCGCACCTTCGGCCTGGACGCGATCTTCCCGACCGCGAAGATCTACTCCCCGCACGGCCAGGAGTACGACGCCGTCGACCGCGAGCTGCTGCTCTCGTACAAGGAGTCGACGTCGGGGCAGATCCTGCACGAGCGCATCAGCGAGGCCGGCTCGACCGCGTCACTGATCGCGGCCGGCACCTCCTACGCCACGCACGGCCAGCCGATGATCCCGTTCTACATCTTCTACTCGATGTTCGGCTTCCAGCGCACCGGCGACCAGTTCTGGCAGTTCGCCGACCAGATGGGCCGCGGCTTCGTGTTAGGTGCCACCGCCGGCCGCACCACCCTGACCGGCGAGGGCCTGCAGCACGCCGACGGGCACTCCCAGCTGCTCGCCGCGACCAACCCGGCCGCGGTGGCCTACGACCCGGCCTACGCCTACGAGATCGCGCACATCGTGCAGTCCGGCCTGCAGCGGATGTACGGCTCGTCGCCCGAGCACCCGCACGGTGAGGACGTGTTCTTCTACCTCACCATCTACAACGAGCCGATCCACCAGCCCGCCGAGCCGGCGAACGTCGATGTCGAGGGCATCCTGCGCGGGCTGCACCTGATCTCGCCGGCCCTCGGCGAGCAGGGTCGGCCGCGGGCGCAGATCCTCTCCTCCGGCGTCTCGGTGCCGTGGGCGCTGCGTGCCCAGGAGCTGCTGGGCCAGGACTGGGGGGTGGATGCCGACGTCTGGTCGGTGACCTCCTGGAACGAGCTGCGGCGCGACGCGCTGGCCGCCGACGAGCACAACCTGCTGCAGCCGGAGGAGCCGGCACGCACGCCGTACGTGGTCACCAAGCTGGCCGACACCAGCGGCCCGGTGCTCGCGGTCTCGGACTACATGCGCCAGGTGCCCGACCAGATCTCGCAGTGGGTGGGCACCCCGCAGCGGGAGTGGAGCTCCCTCGGCGCCGACGGCTTCGGCTTCGCCGACACCCGGGGTGCCGCCCGGCGGTTCTTCCACATCGACGCCGAGTCGATCGTGGTCGGCGTTCTCGCGCAGCTCGCCCGGCGCGGCGAGGCCAAGCCCGATGCGGCCCGCGAGGCGCTGGAGAAGTACCAGGTGCTCGACGTCTCCGCGGCCGAGGCCGGTTCGGCCGCCGGCGACAGCTGACCGACGTGCTCGGGGCCGGGCACTGCGCCCGGCCCCGACGCGAGACCCGGTGCCGAACCCGGTTCAGCCGCAGGCGTCCAGCACGTCGCCGAACCGGCCGACCATCTCCTCGATCTCGGCCGGGCTCGTCACGAACGGCGGCGCGAACAGCACGTGCGCGCCGCGCTCGCCGTCGATGGTGCCGTAGCCCGGGTAGAGCAGCAGCCCGCGCGCCAGGCCCTCCCGCTTGAGCGCCGCGGCCAGCGCCGCCGGCTCGGCCACCGGCTCGCGGCTGGCCCGGTCGGCCACGAACTCCACCCCGACGAACAGCCCGCGCCCGCGCACATCGCCCACCATCGGGGTCTCGGCGAACCGCGCGCGCAACCGCTCCCGCAGCTGCTCGCCGAGCGAGAGCACCTCGGGCAGCAGCGTGTCGTCGAGGATCACCCGCTGCACCTCCAGCGCGACCGCGCAGGCCAGCGGGTGGTTGACGTGGGTCTGGCCGTTCTGCAGCACCCCGGAACCCGAACCCAGCGTGTGGCGGATCCCGTCCGAGATCAGCACCGCCGAGATCGGCTGGTACCCGGCCGCCAGCCCCTTGCCGACCGCCACCAGGTCCGGCACGATGCCGTCCTCGGAGTAGGCGAAATGGTGCCCGGTGCGACCCATGCCGGCCATCACCTCGTCGAGCAGCAGCAGCACGCCGTACTTGCGGCACACCTCCCGCACCACCCGGAAGTAGCCCGGCACCGCCGGCACCGCACCGCTGGTCGAGCCGACCACGGTCTCGGCGGTGAACGCCGCCACCCGCCCCGGGCCGACCCGCAGGATCGCGGCCTCCAGCTCGTCGGCGAGCCGCTGCGCGTACTGCTGCTGGGTCTCGTCCGCGCCCCGGTCGCGGTACTCGTAGCAGGGCGAGACGAACTCGGCCGGCGGCAGCAACGGCTCGAAGACCGAGCGCCGCAGCTTGTTGCCCGAGATGGCGAGCGTGGTCAGCGTGCTGCCGTGGTAGCTCTGCCGGCGCGAGATGAGCACGGTGCGTTCCGGCTCCCCGCGCTCGCAGTGGTACTGGTAGGCGATCTTGAGCGCCAGCTCCATCGCCTCGGAGCCGCCGGAGAGGAACTGGGCCTGCGCCAGCCCGCCGGACAGGCCCACCAGCAGCTCGGCCAGTTCCTCGGCCGGTGCGGTGGTGAAGCTGCCGGCGTGTGCCCAGCTCAGCTCGCGGGCGTTGCGCTCGATCGCCTCGACGATCCTCGGATGCCGGTGCCCCAGGCTGGAGACCGCGACCCCGCCGCAGGTGTCGAGGTACCGCCGGCCGTCCCGGTCGATCAGCCAGGCACCCTCGCCACCGGCCGCCCAGCTCGGCTGCCGGTCGATGTTCTTGTAGAGGACGCTCGACATCAGCGGTCCCAGGCCGAGGCGGCCGCGTGTGCCTTGACGCCGAAGGCGGACGTGCCGCGGGCCTTGCGCACCAGGTACACCGGCAGCATGGTCGCCACGAACCGGACGCGGGCCAGGAATGGTGTCACCGACAACTCCCAAACAGTGAGGTCCGACAGGGCAGATCAGTCGAGCGGGATCTGCGCGCGCCAGTCGACCGCCTCGACGAAGGCCGGCTGATCCTCCTTGCGCAGCAGGAAGTTCCCGAGCACCAGCACGTCGATGCCGGTGCGCATGAAGCAGGCATAGGCCTCCTCCGGCGTCCGGACGATCGGCTCGCCGCGCACGTTGAACGAGGTGTTCACCAGCACCGAGCAGCCGGTGGCCTCCTTGAAGCTGCGCAGCAGCTTGGTGAACGGCACGTTGGTGCGCTCGTCCACCGTCTGCACCCGGGCGGACAGGTCCACATGGGTGATCGCCGGCAGGCTCGAGCGCACCCCGCCGATGCTGCCCAGGCTGCGCGCCGGCCCGCCGGGGGCGAGCGACTCGGCGGTCTTGATCGAGTCGGCCACCTCGCTCACGATCAGCATGTACGGGCTGTCGCACCGCAGGTCGAAGTACTTGCCGGCGTCCTCCGTGAGCACCGCCGGCGCGAACGGCCGGAACGACTCCCGGAACTTGATCTTGAGGTTCATCGTCCGCTGCATCTCGGGACTGCGGGCGTCGCCGATGATCGAGCGCGCGCCGAGTGCTCGCGGGCCGAACTCCATCCGGCCCTGGAACCAGCCGACCACCGCCCCCGCGGCCAGCGCCTCGGCGGTGGCGTCGTACACCGCCTCCGCCGCGTACTCGGTGAAGGAATAGCCCCGCGCGGTGAGGAAGTCCCGGATCTCGTCGTCGGTGAAGCCGGGGCCGAGCAGCGCGCCGCTCATTCCGTCGCCGCCCGCGGCCAGGTGCGGCCGGCCGGCGGTCGGCACCGCGTGGTCCAGCGCCGCGCCCAGCGAGCAGCCCGCGTCCCCGGCGGCCGGCTGCACCCAGATGTCGTCGAAGAGGCCGCTGCGGCTGAGCATCCCGTTGGCGACGCAGTTCAGCGCCACGCCGCCGGCCAGCACCAGGTTGCGCTCGCCGGTGAGCTCGGCCGCCCGCCGGGCCAGCCCGAGCACCGCCTCCTCGGTGACCAGCTGCACCGAGGCGGCCAGGTCGCACTCGCGCTGGGTGAGCGGGCTCTCCGGCGTCCGGATCGGGCCGCCGAACAGCCGCTCGAACGCCCGGCCGACCATCCGCTGCCCCTGCAGGTACTCGAAGTACCGCTGGTTGAGGGTGAACGAGCCGTCCGAGCGCAGGTTGATCAGCTCGCGCCGGATCAGCTCGGCGTACCGCGGCTCGCCGTAGGGCGCCAGCCCCATCAGCTTGTACTCCCCCGAGTCCACCTTGAAACCGCAGTAGAAGGTGAACGCGGAATACAGCATGCCCAGCGAATGCGGGTAGGAGATCGAGTTCAGCTCCGTGAGTTCGGTGCCCTGGCCGTGGTAGATGGTGGTCGTCTGCCACTCCCCCACCCCGTCCACGGTCAGCACCGCGGCGCTGTGGAACGGCGAGGGGTAGAACGCCGAGGCCGCGTGCGAGCGGTGGTGCCGCGAGTTCCGGGGCGCGGGCGGGGTTCCGCGGCCGAGGGCCCGCAGCTCGTCGGCCACCCGGCCGAGCACGTTCCGCTTCCACCGCCGCCATTCCGGGTAGACGTGCGCGTAGGCGGTGATGCCGCGCGGCCCGGCGCTGCCGAACGACGACCGGACCCGGTCGAACTTCAGCTCCGGATCCTCGTAATAGACCACCGCCGCCAGGTCGTCCAGCCCGATGCCGGCATGGTCGAGGCAGTAGCGAATCGCGTTGGCGGGAAAGGCGGGATCGTGCCGGACCCGGGTGAACCGCTCCTCCTGGGCGGCCGCGCAGACCAGCCCGTCGCGCACCAGCGAGGCAGCGCTGTCGTGGTAGTAGGCCGAGATTCCGAGGACGTAGGAAGGCATCGTCGAGGTCATCCGATCGGGGTGTGGTGCAGCAGCCGCCGGGGGCCGGCGGCCGGCGGGGTGCTCGGCCGGCGCCGGCCGGCCAGGCGCCGCTGCCGCTTGGCCGGGGGTGGCGTGAGCGAGGCGAAACCGACCCGGACGCGCTGCCAGAGCCGGGCGGTCAGGTCGGGGTCGGCCTCGTCCACGCGGTCGCGCAGGAAGATGTCGATCGCCTCCGCCGCCCAGGCCGAGTGCCCGGTGGAGACGTTGTCGATCGTGTTGTGGATGTCGACGAACCGGGTGCTGAACCCGTGGTGCCTGAGTGCCCGCCGGGCGGTCCGGTAGCCGCCGCCGACGCCGGAGAGCTCCATCGCCAGGTTCATGCCGAGGATCTCGGGCAGGAACGTCGCCGGGAACTTGCCCAGCGCCAGCCAGTAGACCGGCAGCCGCAGCGACTCCTCCCGGATCCGCTCGTCGTAGGCGAACTCCCGGCTCGCGGTGGGCGGCAGCTCGATGCCCATCTGGCGCAGCACGTCGCGATAGATCTTCGGGTGGTTCAGCTCCAGCCGGCCGTTGCCGAGCTCGTCCCAGTAGGTCTCGAACAGCCGCGACCCGACCCGGGACGAGGCCAGGTTGACGTCGGTGAAGCCCTGCAGCCAGGAGCCGTCGATCAGCGTGAGCGGCGCCAGTTGCAGCGTCGCGTCGACCAGGTCGTCCCGGGCCGGCAGCTCGCCACCGGAAGTCTCGCCGAACTCCCGGTCGTGCCGGTCGTGCTGGTCGAGCAGCCAGGGCCGCAGGCCCGCCCGGGTCCAGGTGGCGGGCAGCGCCCGGGGCGTGCCGTCCAGCGCCGTGCGCGACTGCGCGAGCCAGTCCCGCACGTAGGCCGCGGCGAACGCGCGGGTCTGCGGCGCCAGGGCGCGGCCCTGCAGCGCGTGGTAGGCCGCGCGCAGTCCGTCCGGGTGCACCCCGGGCACCTCGGCGGTGGGCTCGGGCGGCGGCACCGGGCAGCTCACCCGGGCCGCGCCGCGCCCGTCGCCGGTGCCGGGCAGCGCGGTGATCCAGCGCCGGATCACCGCCACGTCGGCCGGGCTGAAGATCCGGAACATCGGCCCGCGGAAGCTGATCAGGCCGTTCACCAGCGAGCTGCGGTCCGGCTCGCCCGGCCTCACCAGCCTGCTGCGCCCGAGCGCCCGGACCAGCGGCAGCGGCTGCTCACCGGCCTCGGCCAGCCAGGCCGACAGCGGGCGGCCCTCCAGCGGAAAGCCCTGGTGATAGACGGCGGCCTCCCGGGCCCGGTCGGCCACCAGCGCGCACATCGCCAGCTCCGGGTCCAGCGCCGCCCGCAGGTGCTGCACCAGCCGGCGCTGCCAGCCCTCGATCGCGGCGGCGAACCAGGCCGCGCCGGCCGCGACCCGGCCGGCCTCGGCGGGCCCGCACCGGCTGCCGGCCGCGGCGATCCGCGCCGACACGGTCACCGGGTCACCGAGTTCGGTCCGGCCCGAGGCCCGTCCCAGATCGAGCCGCGCCCAGTCCGCCGCCCCGTCGGGCAGGTGCTGCCGCAGCGCCGACCAGGCCGGCAGCATCCCCACCGCCCGGAAGGCCCGGTCGATGCCGAGCAGCTCGAAGGCGAAGGCGTCGCTGCGGCGGGTCAGCGCGCAGAGCACCGCCGGCAGCGCGTACGAGTCGTCCGCGATCGCGGCGACCTCGGGCAGCTCGCGGGCCGGCAGCGCGACCTCGGTCAGGCCCAGGCTGCGCAGCAGCTGCAGCTGGGCGTCGTTGCGCGCGGCGAGCGGGATCCCGCCACCGCAGTCGTCGGCCAGCAGCGACAGCGCGGTGAGCTGCACCTCGTCCTCGAACACGCCGGGGGCGCTCAGGCCGTGCAGCGGGCAGCCGAGCGTGGCCGCCATCGGCGCCACCTGGGTGGCCAGCACCCGGATCGCCCGGGTCCGGTCATCCGTCCCGGCCGCCGCCAGCACCGACCCCAGCTCGGCGGCCTGCCGCTCGCTCCAGCCGGCCAGGTCCGCGACGGTGGCGGCCAGCTCGGGCGTGCCGCCGGCCGAGTCCCCGGCGACGGCTGCCATCGCCGTGCGCAGGTAGCCCTCGTCGAAGAACGCCTCGGGGTCGATGGCCGCACGGAAGAGATCGCGCCACATGGGCCTCACTCGCTTTCGGCAGTCGGACGGTCGGGCTTCGGCCTAGAACATCGGGTAGATCGAGGAATCGGGCTTCTTCTTCGGCTCCTTGCCGAGCAGTCGCAGCACGATCGTCTTGAGCTTGTTCATGAGCGGTCATCCTTCTGCGCAGGAGAGGTTCCCGGACGGGTCAGCGGTCGAGCAGGTCGAGCAGCAGCCGGGCGACGAAGTCGTGCCCGGCGTCGGTGAAGTGGATCCGGTCGACGAACAGCCACTGGTCGGGCGCCAGCCGGTCGGCCAGGACCGGGCTCAGGTTGACGAAGTCGACGCCCAGCTGCTTCGCGCCGGCCTCGATCGCCGCGGCATAGTCGGTGTTCACCGCCGTCGTCAGGATGTCGCCGTAGACCTCGCTGAACCGGCCCAGCTCGTCGAGCTCGGCGAACAGCTCCTCCTCCTCGGGGCTGCCCACCGGGCGCACCCAACCGGCCAGCGGCTGCAGCACGAAGGTCAGCCGTGCACCGAGGTCGACGGCCAGCGCCTGCCAGATCGCCAGGTGCCGCAGGGTCAACTCGGACGCGTAGCCGAGCTGGGCGTCCAGCGACGGGACCGGCTCCGCGCCGGATGCCGCCGCCCGCCCCAGCCGCTGCCGGACCGACCGGCGCCGGCGGCCGGGGTCGCCGTCCGGACCGAACGCGTCGAAGAAGGCATTGCAGTTGAAGAACGCGCCGTGCTCGCCGCGGACCGATTCCGGCAGCCGGGCCAGGCCGAGGTTGTTGAAGCCGGAGAACAATACGATCTCCTCGACCTTCGGCAGCAGGTGCCGGTACATCGTCAGCAGCAGCATCTCCTGGGTCGAGTTGAAGCTGCGGCCGCCGAAGTTCAACCACGGTTCCCCTCGCGGGTCGTGCTCGGTCAGCCGCGAGGGCAGGGTCCAGGCGTCGGTGCTCGCGCCGATGCCGAACACCGTGGAACTGCCGGCCAGAACCCGCACCGACTCGATGCCCGCGCGGTCGGCCGCCGAGTACCGGCGGCCGTGGGCGACCGAGTAGCGAAAGCCGCTGCCGTCGGTGTTGACGACCTCGGACCGGTGGCCGGCGGGGTGGAAGTACATCAGGTACGGCAGCCACCGCACCTCGCCGGCATCGGTGAACTTGGCCTGGTATCCCTGCATGTGCGGTGTCAGACGGGCGCGAGCCGTCATGGCGGCTACCTTCCGGTGGGCAGGCGACCCGGACGGCCGCCTCGGGCAAGGTGGCCGGGCCGGGTCCGATGGACGGGAGCGAATTCCGGGTCCCGCAGCAGAGCGCGAGCCACGGGCCGGAGGCCACCCGTCCCACTCCGAGGAATTCGGCCGGGATCGGTTGCGTCCGGCGGCCGCGACGGGGCGGCGGTGTCTGCAGGGTGGGGCGGTAATTGCTCACCCGGAGCGCGGCAGGAAATGCCACCGGCGCCCGGCACAGCACATTCCATCCGTGAGCAACTCCCGAAGCGACAAGGTGGCTGGAATTCAGGGCAGGTTAATTTAAATAGCTTTAATAACGCCAGATCACAAACTAACAAATAAATCGGACAGGGTCAACCGTAGCAAATCAAAACACGCATATCGGCTGCGGGTCGGCCAGGCTGCGGGTCGGCCAGGCTGCGGGTCGGCCGACCGGGGAGGCGCCGGACGGTCGGCCCGGGAGGCGCCGGGCGTCAGCCGCCGACCGGCACGGCGGGTGCGGTCAGCGCGCCGGCCAGCCTGGTCAGCAGCTCGCCGAGCGGGGCGTCGATGCGCAGCAGCGCATACGGGTCGCCCCGGGTCACGCCCTGGTTCACGATCGCCACCGGCACCCCGCACTGGGCCGCGCGCCGGACGAACCGGAAGCCGGAGGCCACCGTCAGCGACGATCCCAGCACCAGCAGCAGCCGGCTGTCCTCGACCAGCCGGTAGCAGGCGGCCACCCGGTCGGCGGGCACGTTCTCGCCGAAGAAGACCACGTCGGGCTTGAGCGGGCCGCCGCCGCAGTCCAGGCAGTCGACCAGCCGGAACCGGGCCACGGCGGTCGGGTCCAGATCGACGTCACCGTCCGGCTTCACCGCCCCGGGGACCGGCTCGTCGGCTGCCGGATTCGCCTCGCGCAGCCGGGCGTGCAGCTCGTCGCGTTCGCTGATCTCCTTGCACGCCAGGCAGATCACCCGATCGAGGCCACCGTGCAGCTCGATCACCGGGTAGCCGCCGGCGGCCTGGTGCAGCCCGTCCACGTTCTGGGTGATGATGCCGCCCACCAGGCCGCGCTGCTGCAGCCGCGCGACGGCCCGGTGCCCCGCGTTCGGCTGGGCCCGGACGATGCCCTGCCAGCCGCGGTGACTGCGGGCCCAGTACCGCTGCCGCGCCTCGGCGGACGAGGTGAACTCGGCGTAGGTCATCGGGGTGGCCGGGCGTGCCCGGCCGGTCGGGCCGCGATAGTCCGGAATCCCCGACTCGGTGGACAGGCCCGCCCCGGACAGCACCGTGACACCGCCGCCGGCCACCAGCTCGGCGAGCCGGGCCAGCTGCCGGTCGGGCCGGTCGTCGGTCGGGGCCACACGCACCGAACCAGCCTATGCCGCACCGGCAACCGGCGTCGGCCGGCGGCACCGGCCTCAGGCCATCGCCCAGACCAGCAGCTCGGCGTCGGCCCGCGCCGTCAGCGGCAGGCCCGGGCAGCCGGTGATCCGCAGCGCGTCCTCGGGCCCGAGTCCGGCACCGGCCGCCGGCACCGCCACCGCGCCCGAGGTGAGCAGGACGTGCACGTACCGCGCCGCGGGGAGCTCCACCAGCCCACCGGCCGGCACCCGCCCGACGAGCAGCTCGGCCCCCGGCCGGCCCAGCGCGATCGGGGCCGGCCGGTCGCCGGACGCGGCCAGCACCAGACGGCCGCCGGCCAGCGGCGCGGACAGGTCCGCGGTCTCGTACCGCGGCCCGGTCGCCGCCGGGCCGGCCAGCCACATCTGCACCACCCGCACCGGCCGCTGCCGGGCGGCGCTGCGCTCGGCGTGCTCGAGGCCGGTCCCGGCCGAGAGGTGCTGCAGCACGCCCGGTTCGACCCTCCGGTTGCCGGTCACGTCGACGTGCTCGAGCGCCCCGGCCAGCACCCAGGTCAGGATCTCCACCGCCGCGTGCCGGTGCCGGGCGTAGCCCTCGCCGGGCCGCACCTCGTCGACGTTGCAGGCCAGCAGCGGCCCGAACGAGACGTTGTCCGGGTCGTAGTGCGAGCCGAAGGAGAACGAGTGCGCCGAGTGGAGCCAGTCGGTGCGGGTGATCGCCCGGTCGGCGGCCCGCCGGACGTCGAAGCTCGTCACGCCGCCAACACTAGGCTGGCGCGCGTGACCGGAGCCGGAACGAGCAGCGAGCGCTTCCGGGGCGACCTGAGCGAGGCGACCGTCCGCCGGATCGAGCAGTCCTCCGGGGCGCTGGCCACCCAGAGCGTGGCCCGGATGGACGAGCGGCTGGAGTGGTTCCGCCGGCTGCCGGCCGACCAGCGGTCCTGGGTGACCCTGGTCGCGCAGGCCGGCGTGGCCTCGTTCGTCGAGTGGCTGCGCTCCCCCGACCAGGACCTGCGCCTGACCGGCGAGGTCTTCGGCATCGCCCCCCGCGAGCTGACCCGGCGGCTGTCGCTGCAGCGCACCGTCGAGCTGGTGCGGCTGACCATCGCGGTGGTCGAGGAGCAGCTGCCCAGGCTGGCCGGCCCGGGCGAGGAGCGGTCCGCGGCCGAGGCGATGGTGCGGTTCTCCCGCGAGATCGCCTTCGCCGCGGCCGAGGTGTACGCCGTCGCCGCCGAGAGCCGGGGCGCCTGGGACGCCCGGCTGGAGGCGATGGTGATCGACGGCCTGATCCGCGCCGACGGCTGGTCCGAGGAGCATTCCCCGCTCAGCCAGCTGGCCGCGCTGGGCTGGCGCACCGACGGGCCGGTGACCACGGTGGCCGGCTACGCCCGGCCGGACCGCAAGCCGACCGAACTGCTGGAGCACGTGCACCGGGCGGGCTGGCGGGCCGGCCTGGACGTGCTGGCCGGCAGCCACGGCGGCCGGCTGGTGGTGCTGCTAGGCGGCATCGGCGATCCGGTGGCGGCCGCCCGCGCGGTGCTCGGCGAGTTCGACCAGCGCCCGGTGGTGGTCGGCGGCGCGGCCGGCCAGGTGACCGGCGCGGCCGCCGTCACCGCCGCCGCGCTGAGCGGGTTGCGCGCGGCACCGGGCTGGCCGGGCGCGCCCCGCCCGGTGGCGGCCGAGGAGCTGCTGCCCGAACGCGCCCTGATCGGCGATCCGGCCGCGCGCGAGCAGCTGATCGAGTCGGTGTACCGGCCCCTGACCACGGCCAGCGACGCGATCCTGGAGACCGTCTCGGCCTACCTGGAGGGCGGCCGGGCGATCGAGGCCACCGCCCGGACCCTGTTCGTGCACACCAACACCGTTCGATACCGGCTGCGCCGGGCGGCCGAGGTGTGCGGCCAGGCGCCGACCGAGGCGCGGGGCGCGTTCACGATCCAGGTGGCGCTGGCCCTGGGACGGCTCAGCCAGGCGAACGGCGGCGGCGAACTTGGCGGAAACCATGCATTGGAACCGCTTACATAGACCCAGGCCCCCGGCGGCCTTGTAAGCCTCCTACAAATATCCGGACCGAAGCCTGTGCGAGCCGTGATCGCTTCAACCCGCCTTGACAAGGCACTGTTGCAAGGGTGATCGCTGTCCTGTCGCCCGGCCAGGGGGCCCAGACCCCCGGCATGCTCTCGCCGTGGTTGGAACTCAACGGCGTCGCCGAGCAGCTGGCGCACTTCTCCGAGCTGGCCCAGCTCGACCTGACCCGGCTGGGCACCACGGCCGGCGCGGACGAGATCGTCGACACCGCGATCACCCAGCCGCTGATCGTGGCCGCCGGCCTGATCGCCGCCGGCCAGCTCGGGCTGGGCGCGCTTCCGCCGCACTCGGTGCTCAGCGCCGGGCACAGCATCGGCGAGGTCACCGCCGCCGCGGTCGCGGACGTGCTGACCGACGAGCAGGCGATGCGCTTCGCCGCCCGCCGCGGCCGGGAGATGGCCGCCGCCTGCGAGCTCGCTCCGACCACGATGGCCGCGGCGCTCGGCGGCGAGCCGGAGGCGGTGATCGCGGCGATCGTGGCTGCCGGGCTGACCCCCGCCAACCGCAACGGTGCCGGCCAGATCGTCGTCGCCGGCGCCACCGAGGCGGTCGAGAAGCTGATCGCCAACCCGCCGGCCGGCGTCCGGTTCCGCGCCCTGAAGGTGGCCGGCGCGTTCCACACCCGGTTCATGGCACCCGCCGAGGAGAACCTGCGCGCGGTGGCCGCCGAGCTGACGGTTGCCGACCCGCGCCAGCTCCTGCTCTCCAACGCCGACGGCACCACGGTCGAGGACGGCCGGACGGTGCTGGCGCGGCTGGTCGCGCAGGTCACCCGGCCGGTCCGCTGGGACCTGTGCCAGGACACCATGCGCGCGGTCGGCGTGACCACCGTGATCGAGCTGACCCCGGCCAAGACGCTGACCGGCATCGCCAAGCGCGAGCTGCCGGGCGCCCGCCCGATCGCGATCCGGACCCCGGACGACCTGGCCGCCGCCCGCGAGGCGCTGGCGGAGGTGTCCACCCCGGCAGCGCCGCCGGAGCAGGTGCAGGCGCCCGCGCAGGGCATCTTCACCCGGGTGCAGCGGCTGGCCGAGGGCAGCACGGTGCTGGCCGGCTGCCGGATCGGCACCGTCCGCACCCACCACGACGAGGTGGCGGTGGTGGCACCGGCCACCGGGGTGCTGCGCGAGTGGCTGCGCAACGATGGAGACGTCCTGGGCGCCGCCGGCCTGCCGGTCGCCCGGATGGCCTGAGCGAATGGAGCGTCGATGACCGTGCGCCTGACCGTCCCGGCCCGCCCGGCCGGCAGCCGGATCGCCGGCCTGGGGCACTACCTGCCACCCACCGTGGTGACCAACGACGACCTGGTCGCACGCGGGGTCAACACCAACGACGAGTGGATCCGCAGCCGGGTCGGCATTGCCGAGCGCCGGTTCGCCATGGACGAGTCGGTGCAGGACATGGCCGTCGGCGCGGCGAGCAAGGCGCTGGCCCACGCCGGCACCGACCCGGCCCAGATCGACCTGGTGGTGGTGGCGACCTGCACCAACAACTACCAGGTGCCCGGCAGCGCGCCGACCGTCGCCGACCGGCTGGGCATCACCGCGCCCGGCGCCTATGACCTCAACGGCGCCTGCGCCGGGTTCGTCTACGGCCTGGCCTCCGCCTCGAACGCGGTGCTCACCGGCCAGGCGCACACCGTCCTGGTGATCGGCTCGGAGAAGCTCACCGACTACGTCGACGTCTACGACCGCGGCACCGGCATCATCTTCGGCGACGGGGCCGGCGCCGCGGTGGTGACGGCCGCCGACGAGATCGGCATCGGCCCGGTGGTCTGGGGCTCCGACGGCGGCAACGCGGCGGCCATCATCACCGACCCCGAATCGGTGACGCTCCGCCAGGAGGGCCAGACCGTCTACCGGTGGGCTACCTCCTCGATGGCCGACGTGGCGCGCCGGGCCTGCGACGAGGCCGGCGTGGCGGTGCGCGACCTGGCCGCGTTCGTGCCGCACCAGGCGAACCTGCGCATCATCGACCTGCTCGCCAAGAAGCTCGAACTGCCGGACTCGGTCGTCGTCGCCCGCGACATCGTGACCTCGGGCAACACCTCCTCGGCATCGATCCCGATCGCGCTGTCCAAGCTCATCGAGCACGGCGAGGTGCACCGCGGGGACCCGGTCCTGACCATCGGCTTCGGCGCCGGCCTGACCTACGCCGCCCAGGTGGTCCTGGCCCCGTAGCCGGCTCGCGCACCGCACTTCTCCGCGAGAGACGGCGTGCCGCCGGACCAGGCGACACGCCGGGCACGACCCCCGCCCCGACCGGGGCGGGCGGAATCACCGCACCGCAGCGCATCCCGGCGCTGTGAACAGAGAGGCAGACAGCACGTGGCATCCAACGAAGAGATCCTGGCGGGCATGGCCGACATCCTGAACGAGGTCGCCGACGTCGCCCCCGAGGACGTGACCGTGGACAAGTCGTTCACCGACGACCTGGACGTCGACTCGCTGTCCATGGTCGAGGTCGCGATGGCCGCCGAGGAGAAGTTCGGCGTGAAGATCCCGGACGAGGAACTGCCCAAGCTCAAGACCGTCGGTGACGCCGTCGCCTACATCAGCGCCAACCCGGCCTGACCGCGTACGGCCTGAACCTCCGGGCCTGACAGCCGTGCCGCGCCGGCCCGTACCTCCGGGCCGGCGGGGGCAGCTGCCCGCCGGTGGCCGCCGCCGATCCGCGCGCGGCCGAACCCACGACGAGGGATGTAACGATGACCGAAGCCAGCCGTACCGATGACCCGGTGGTCGTCACCGGACTGGGCGCCACCACCCCGCTGGGTGGCGACGTGCCGACGTACTGGTCGGAGCTGCTGGCCGGCAACTCCGGCATCCGCGCGCTGACCCAGGACTGGGCGAGCGAGATCGCGGTCCGGATCGCCGGCGAGATGGCCGTCGACCCGGCCAGCGTGCTGCCGAGGGTGCAGGCCCGCCGGCTGGACCGGTCGCAGCAGGCCGCGCTGGTGGCCGCCGCCGAGGCCTGGTCCGACGCCGGCTTCGCCGGCAAGGCCGAGGAGAACGGCCTCGACCCGGACCGGGTCGCCGTGGTGATCGGCACCGGCGTGGGCGGCGTGACCAGCCTGATCCACCAGCACGACGTGATGCTGGCCAAGGGCGCCGGCAAGGTCTCGCCGCTGCTCATCCCGATGAACATGCCGAACGGGCCGTCGGCCTACGTCGGCCTGCAGGTCGGTGCCCGGGCCGGCGTGCACACCCCGGTCAGCGCCTGCGCGTCCGGCGCCGAGGCGATCGCCTACGGGCTCGACCTGCTCCACCTGGACCGGGCCGACCTGGTCGTGGTCGGCGGCACCGAGGCCTGCGTCCACCCGCTGACCATCTCCGGCTTCGCCCAGATGCGGGCGATGTCGTCCCGCAACGACGAGCCCGAACGCGCCTCCCGCCCCTACGACAAGGGCCGGGACGGCTTCGTGCTCGGCGAGGGCGCGGGCGTGCTGGTGCTGGAGCGGCTCTCCAGCGCCCGGGCCCGCGGCCGGGCGCCGTATGCGGTGCTCGGCGGCGCCGCGATGACCGCCGACTCCTACGACATCGTGCAGCCGGACCCGCTCGGCAGCGGCCAGGCCCGGGCGGCCCGCACCGCGGTCGAGCGATCCGGCCTGGCGCTGTCCGACGTGGTGCACGTCAACGCGCACGCCACCTCGACCCCGGCCGGCGACATGGCCGAGGCGACCTGGATCGCCGAGCTGCTGGGCGAGCAGGCGGTGGTGGCCGCCACCAAGTCGATGACCGGTCACCTGCTCGGGGCGGCCGGCGCGATCGAGGCGGTGGCCACGGTGCTCTCGGTCGCCCACGACGTGGTGCCGCCGACCATCAACCTCGACGACCCGGAGGACGGGCTGCGGGTGGACGTGCCCGACAAGGCCCGCGAGATGACGGTGACCGCGGCGCTGAACGACTCGTTCGGTTTCGGCGGGCACAACGCGGCACTGCTCTTCCACAAGGTGTAACCCGTCCGGACGGACGAAGACGGGGGCGATGGCTTCGAGCCATCGCCCCCGTCCTGTGCCGGGAGTCCAGCGGACCGTGGCCCCTGCGGAGGCGGCGTCGGCAGACGTCCGTCGGACGGTTGCCGGGTCAGACGACTTTGTGCAGCAGCACCACCGGCGAGCCGTCGCCGGCGACCCGGTACGGCTCCAGCTCGACGTCCCAGGCCGAGCCGAGCAGTTCGTGCAGCCCATGCGCGAACTCCTCACCCGACGTGGCGCGGCTGAGCAGGCCGCGCAGCCGCTCCTCGCCCACCACCAGGTCGCCGTTCACGGTCATCGCGCTGCGGTGGAAGCCCCGGCCCGGCACGTAGGCCAGCCGTTCCCCGTCGGTGCTCGCGGTGCCGTCCTCGGTGATCTCGAAGACCAGCATCGGCCAGGATCGGAGCGCGGCGGCAAGCTTCGCGGCGGTGCCCACCGGGCCGTACCAGGTGGCCTCGGCCCGCAGGTTGCCGGGCGCGGCGGGCTGGCCCGTCCACTCCAACTTGCAGGGTCGGCCGAGCACGCCGGCCAGCGCCCATTCCACGTGCGGCCCGAGCGCAGTCGGGCAGCAGTGCATGAACAGCACACCTCGGGTGGCCTGTGCCACCTGAGTACCAGACATCGCGCACCTCCGCAGTTCTCGGCAACGTCTTCCCCAAGCGCGCCGGTCCTGTGGTGATGCTCGCGTTACTAACGGTAGCTATTGTGAACCATGGGATTACCGGAAAGCCACCCGGGCCCACGAACTCATGGGACGAATTTCAGCCGCTCTTGCGCCGGAACTGGCGCTTGCCGCCGGCCTTGGCGTGTGCCTCGTGCACCTTCGAATCCTGCCCGGCGCCGCGGCCGGCCTGATCGGCGTGCTGGCCGCGCTTGCGTTCCAGAGCCTCGCGGAACTGCGCCTTGAGGTCCGGCTGCGGTGCGGGCGTCTGCTCGGAAGTCATGCCGACAGCCTGGCATGACGGTTCGATCGGCTCAATCTCAAGGTCGCCGCTAGCCTGGACACATGGCGATTCTGGACCGGGTCGAGCTGCGACCCGGCCGGGGATTTCGTCCGGATGCCTGGTATTTGGGCATTCCCGCCGTCGCGCAGCTGGCCGGCGCGGGCCTCGACCTGGCCCCCGCGACCGTCATCGTCGGCGAGAACGGCTCGGGTAAGTCGACCCTGCTGGAGGCGCTCGCCGCGGCCTGGCGGTGGCAGGCGCTCACCGGCGCGCAGGTCGGCCACTGGATGCCGGAGGCGGCCGCCGAGGACACCGACCTGCACCGGCACCTCTGGCTGGAGCGCGAACGCCCGTCCCCGCAGGGTGGCTGCTTCCTGCGGGCCGAGGCGATGCACGGCCTCTTCACCTCGGTGGACCGGTCCGGCTCGGACAGCCGGGCGTTCGGCGGGGCGCTGAACGCCCGCTCGCACGGGGAGAGCTTCCTCGCCTACCTGGAGTCGCGGACCGCCGAGCGCGGGCTGTTCCTGCTGGACGAGCCGGAGGCGGCGCTCTCGTTCACCTCCTGCCTGCAGCTGCTCAGCCTGCTGGCGCTGCTGGTGCAGGGCGGCAACCAGGTGGTGCTGGCCACCCACTCCCCGGTGCTGGCGGCGCTGCCGAGCGCCACGATCCTGGAATTCGGCACGGCAGGCATCACGACGAGCGAATGGGCGGAGCTGGAATTGGTACAGCACTGGCAGGCATTCCTGGCCGAACCTCAGCGCTACCTGCGCTACCTGGTGACGGATCCGGCCGCTGGCGGTGGTGCCCGTGGCTGAGCAGCCACTCGCCCGGATGGCCGGTCTGCTCGCGGCCACCCGGCCCAGCCGGCTGTTTCCACTGCCCGGTCGGCTGGCCGGCCGGGCCGGGCTCGAGGCGATGTCGGCCCTCGCGCTGCTGCGCGCCGGCGCCTTCGGCGTCGAGCCGCCGCACCGGCTGCTGCGGGTGCTGCTGGCCTTCCAGAGCCAGGGACCGGCCGGCGCGGCGCTGTCGATGGCGTGCCAGCGGCACCCCACCCGCACCGCGATCATCGACGAGCGGGGGTCGCTGAGCTTCGCCGAGCTGGCCGAGCGGGCCGGCCGGCTGGCCAATGGCCTGCGCGCGCAGGGTTTCCGGCACGGCGAGAGCATCGGCATCCTCTGCCGCAACCACCGCGGCCTGTTCGAGGCGCTGTTCGCCGCGGCCCGGCTCGGTGCCCGCACCGTCCTGCTGAACACCGACTTCGGCGGCACCCAGCTGGCCGACGTGTGCGAGCGGGAACGGATCGCGCTGCTGGTGCACGACCAGGAGTTCGACGCCGCCGTCGGCGACTGCACGCCCGCGCACGGCACCGTGCTCGCCTGGGCCAAGCCGGGCACCGGTGGCCGTCCCACCCTCGACTCCCTGATCGAGGCGGCGGATTCGGCGTCGGTGAGCAGCCCGCCGCGCGGGCAGCAGATCGTGCTGCTGACCAGCGGCACCACCGGGACCCCGAAGGGCGCCGCCCGCGAGTTCGGCACCTCGCTGGCCATCCCGGGTGGCTACCTGTCCCGGATTGCCTTGCGCTCGCAGGAGAACGTCTTCGTCGCGGTGCCGGTCTTCCACGCCTGGGGGCTGCTGTCGGCGGTGGTCGCCCTGGCGCTGGCCGACACCCTGGTGCTGCGCCGCAAGCCGAGCCCCGCCGACGTGGCGGCGGACCTGCAGACGTTCGGGTGCGACGCGCTGATCACCGTGCCGATCCTGCTCTCCCGGCTGCTGGCCGAGCTGGCCGAGCACCCGCGCGAGCTGCCGGCGCTGCGAGTGGTCGCGGTCTCCGGCTCGGCCCTCTCGCCGGAGCTCGCGCGCCGCTGCCGGGACCGGTTCGGCGACGTGCTGCACAACCTCTACGGCTCGACCGAGGTCGCCTACGCCAGCATCGCCACCCCGGCCGATCTCGCCGCGGCGCCGGGCAGCGTGGGCAAGCCCCCGTACGGCACCACCGTGCGGGTTCTGGACGAGGACGGCAACCCGGTGCCGACCGGCCGGCACGGCCGGATCTTCGTCGGCAGCAGCCTGCAGTTCGGCGGTTACACCGGTGGCGGCAGCAAGCACCAGGTGGACGGCCTGATGTCGACCGGCGACCTCGGGCACCTCGACGCCGACGGCCGGTTGTGGGTGGACGGCCGGGACGACGAGATGATCGTCTCGGGCGGGGAGAACGTCTTCCCGGGCGAGGTGGAGGACCTGCTCACCGGGCACCCGCAGGTGACCGAGGCCGCCGTGGTGCCGGTCGCCGACGAGGACTTCGGCCACCGGCTGCGGGCCTTCGTCGTCCGGGCCGGCGGGTCGCTCGACGAGGAACAGGTCAAGGACTACGTCAAGCAGCACCTGGCCCGCTACAAGGTGCCGCGCGACGTCCGGTTCCTGGACGCGCTGCCGCGGAACCCGGCCGGCAAGGTGGTCAAGCGCGAGCTGCCGCAGGACTGACCGTGCCGGTCAGGCACGATAAGGGAATGAACGATGCCTACGTCCTCGACGCGGTCCGCACCCCGATCGGCCGGTACGGCGGCGCGCTGGCCGGCGTCCGGCCGGACGACCTGGCCGCGCACGTGGTCCGGGAGCTGGTGGGCCGCTCCCCCGGGCTGGATCCGGCCCGAATCGACGACGTGCTGTTCGGCGACGCCAACGGTGCCGGCGAGGACAACCGGGACGTGGCCCGGATGGCGGCGCTGCTGGCCGGGCTGCCCACCACGGTGCCGGGCGCGACGGTCAACCGGCTCTGCGGCTCGGGACTGGAGGCCGCCATCGCGGCCAGCCGGGCGGTCGCGGTGGGCGACGCCAGCCTGACCGTGGCCGGCGGGGTCGAGTCGATGAGCCGGGCGCCGTGGGTGCTGCCGAAGCCCGGCAAGGGTTACCCGGCCGGCCACGAGACGCTGCACTCGACCACGCTCGGCTGGCGGATGGTCAACCCGCGGATGCCGGCCGAGTGGACGATCTCGCTGGGCGAGTGCACCGAGCTGCTGGCCGAGAAGTACGGCATCACCCGGCAGGCCCAGGACGAGTTCGCGCTGGCCAGCCACCGCAACGCCGACGCCGCCTGGGCGGCCGGCCACCACGACGCCGAGGTGGTGCCGGTGCCGGGCACCGAGCTCACCCGCGACGAGGGCATCCGGGCCGACACCAGCCTGGCGAAGCTGGCCTCGCTCAAACCGGCGTTCCGGCCGGACGGCACGGTGACCGCGGGCAACGCCAGCCCGCTGAACGACGGCGCCGCCGCGCTGCTGATCGGCGACGCCGCCGGTGCGGAGCTCGCCGGCCGGCAGCCGCTGGCCCGGATCGTCAGCCGGGGGGTGGCCGCGGTCGAGCCGCAGTTCTTCGGCATCGGGCCGGTGCGGGCGGCCGAGCAGGCGCTGGCCCGGGCCGGCCTCGGCTGGGCCGACCTGGCCCTGGTCGAGCTGAACGAGGCGTTCGCGGCGCAGTCGCTGGCCTGCCTGGCCGAGTGGCCGGAGCTGGACCCGGCGATCGTGAACCCGCACGGCGGCGCGATCGCGATCGGGCACCCGCTGGGCTGCTCCGGCGCGCGGGTCCTGGGCCACCTGGCGCACGCCCTGCACGCCCGCGGCGGCGGCTACGGGCTGGCCGCGATCTGCATCGGGGTCGGCCAGGGCCTGGCGGTCGTGCTCGAAGCCTGCTGAGAGCACGCAAGGTGGCAGTGCTCGAAGCCTGCTGAGAGCACGCAAGGCGGTCGTGCTCGAAGCCTGCTGAGACTGGTGATTCGCTGCATTTCCACCGCGTCGGCCCGCCTGTCGACTGGTTGATAATTGGCCCTTGTGTGAAACTCCAGTAATGGTCGCGCCGCCGGAACTGGTACCGGCATCCTGGCTCGAACGGATGCTGGACGTGATCCGGGAACTCGGCACCACCCGCGAGCTCGGCCAGCTGCTCGACCGGATCGCCGAGGCGGCCGTCGACTTCCTGCAGTTCGGCGCGGCGGCGATCAACGTGGTGGACAGCGACGGGCTGGTGCGGGTGGCCGCCGTCGCGGGCTCGGCGGACTCGCAGCAGCTGCGCGGCGCCACCAGCGAGCTGCAGGGCTGGCTCGACATCCTCGACGCCGCCGAGGCCTGGGGCACGCTGCGCTTCTACAGCCACGAGCGGGACCAGAGCCTCTTCGACGAGATCGCCAGCTGGGTGCCCGACCAGGACGAGGTGACCGCGCCGGACGCCTGGCACCCGGAGGACGCGCTGTTCGTCCCGCTGACCGGGCCGGACGGCACCCTGCTCGGCGTGCTCAGCGTCGACCAGCCGGCCAGCGGCCGGCTGCCCGGGCACGAGCAGCGCACCATCCTGGAGATGTTCGCCAGCCAGGCCGGGGCGGCCCTGCACGACTTCTGGGAGCGGGAACGCTCCGAGCAGCTGCGCCGGGACGCCGAGCACCGCTGGCAGGTGACCTTCGAGCGCAGCCCGATCGGCGCGGCGATCCTCGACACCGAGGGCAGCATCCAGCAGGTCAACAGCGCGCTGGAGAGCATGCTCGGCTACCAGCGGCAGGACCTGGTCGGCACCCGGTTCGCCGGCATCACCTACCCCGACGACCAGGGCGTCGACCTGGCCCTGTTCGCCGAACTGGTCGCCGGGCACCGGGACAACTACGAGCTCAGCAAGCGGTACGTGCACGCCGACGGCCACCTCGTCTACGGCCTGCTGCACGTGGGCGTCATCCGGGACGGCCGCGGCGGGGTGCAGAGCATCGTGGCGCAGATCAACGACGTCACCCAGGCCAAGCAGGCCGAGGACCGGCTGGCGCACCAGGCCATGCACGACCCGCTCACCGACCTGCCGAACCGGGGGCTGCTGGAGCAGCTGCTGCACGCCTACCTCACCGCCGGCCAGCCGACCGGCATCCTCTACTGCGACCTCGACCGGTTCAAGACGGTGAACGACAGCCTCGGGCACGACGCCGGCGACGAGCTGCTGGTGGAGCTGACCCGGGTCTTCGCGGCCCGGCTGCCGGCCATGTGCACGCTGGGCCGGGTCGGCGGCGACGAGTTCGTGGTGCTGGTGCCCGGCGAGGACGACACCGAGGAGCTGCTGGCCCTGGCCGACGAGCTGATGTCGGCCCTCACCGCGCCGCTGGAGATCCGCGGGCACCGGCACACCGTCAGCGTGAGCATCGGCGTCACCATCGGCCGGGGCAGCCACAGCCACCCGGACGAGGTGCTGCGGGAGGCGGACCTGGCGCTGCTGCGGGCCAAGCGCAGCGGGCGTACCCGGATCGAGGTGTACGACCCGGCGCAGGACAAGGCCGCGACCCTGCACGACCTGGAGCTGGAGCAGGCGCTGCGTTCGGCCCTGGCCGACAACCACGGCCTGATCCCCTACTTCCAGCCGATCGTCAGCCTGGCCGACAACATCCCGGTCGGCTACGAGGCACTGATCCGCTGGCGGCACGACGAGGACGGCATGCTGGCCCCGCAGGACTTCCTGCCGATGGCCGAGCAGGTCGGGCTGATCGTCCCGCTCGGCTGGTGGATGCTGTCGGTGAGCTGCCTGGCCGCGCAGGACGTCCGGCTGACCGGCGGCTGGTCGCGGTGGATCGCGGTGAACGCCTCGGCCAGCCAGCTCGGCCGCGGCCAGCTGCTCACCGAGGTGCGCCGGGCGCTGGACGCCAGCAGCCTGCCGCCGCAGCGGTTGCACCTGGAGATCACCGAGAGCGCCCTGGTGCACGCCTCGCCCTCGGTGGTCAAGGAGGTGCGCGAGGTCGCCGACCTGGGCGTGCGGATCGCGCTGGACGACTTCGGCACCGGCTATTCCTCGCTCTCGCTGCTGCGCGATCTGCCGGTCTCGACGGTGAAGATCGACCGCAGCTTCGTCACCCCGATCGCCACCGACCGCGCGACCCGGGCCATCGTGCGCAGCGTGATCGCGCTCTGCCAGGAACTGGCGATCACCACCATCGCCGAGGGCATCGAGACCCAGGAGCAGCTCACCTCGCTGCGAGCCCTGGGCTGCAACCTGGGCCAGGGTTACCTGCTCGGCCGGCCGAACCCGCTGTAGCCCGGTCTGACGATCAGGCCGGTTCCCGCAGGAAGTCAAGCACCCGGCGGGTGAGCAGCTCGGTGGCGGGCTCGTCGTAGGCGGGCAGCGAACTGTCGGCGAACAGGTGCTGGTCCCCCGGGTAGAGGAACAGCTCACCGTGCGGCGCCTCGTCGATCAGGGCCCGAGCCGCGTCGAGGTCGCCCTCGTCGGCGAAGAACGGGTCGCCGTCCATGCCGTGCACCTGGACCGGCACCGCCGCCGGCCACGGCCCGAAGAACGAGGTGGGCAGGCAGGAGTACAGGAAAATCGCCCCGCGGGCGCCGGGCACGGTCTGGGCGAGCCGCTGCGCCGGGACGACCCCGAGCGACATGCCTGCGTAGACCACCTCGGTCGGCAGCTCGGCCTGCACCCGCAATGCCCGCCGCTGGATCTCGTCCATGCCGCCGAGCTGCGCGCAGTACGCCAGGCCCTCGTCCAGGGTGTCGAAGGTGCGCCCGTCGTACAGGTCCGGCGTGTGCACGATGTGCCCGGCCCCGCGCAGCTGCTCGGCGAAGGCCAGCACTCCCGCAGTGCGCCCCTGCGCGTGGTGGAACACCACTACCTCGGCCATCGTCCGTCCCTTCCTCGGTTACGCACCGGACTCTAGAGGCCACTGCCGACAGTTCCGCACCAGGCGCACCGCTCGGTCTGCGTTTCTACCGTAACAATAACGTCAATCTTGATC
Organism: Jatrophihabitans sp.; assembly: GCA_035507775.1. Lineage (GTDB taxonomy): Bacteria > Actinomycetota > Actinomycetes > Mycobacteriales > Jatrophihabitantaceae > Jatrophihabitans_A. The sequence goes on along the minus strand of DATJNU010000092.1, from coordinate 15,172 downwards.
AGCGAGGGCCGGCCCTGCCAGGATCGCCATAATCGAATCTAGATCGAGCAGGTCGGTTCTGCCTCGGACACCGCGCTGCTCGCCGAATCGTGGAGTTGCAAGCCGAACTCGCTCGCCTGCAGTACCGGCAGCTGGCAGTACTGGCCGAGCTCCACTCCCGCAACGCGCCCGGCATGCTCGGGTTTGCGGGGTGCCGGATCTGATCGCCGCCCAGCTGCGCTGCACCCGGCCCGCGACCGCGGCTGTACCTTCCCCGGCTGTGCTCGCACCACCGCCCTGGCATCCGGACCGGCGACCACAGCGCGCCTACCTCCATCACCCCGAGTTGCTGCGGCCTGCGCCCGCATAGCGCCGACGTACGGCCAGCGGATGGGCCAGACTGGCAACCATGTACGACATCGTCGAGGCTGTCACGCGCTGGCGGGCCGAGGACCGGCCGGTGACGATTGCCCGGCTGGTCGACGCCCAGGGCATCGGCTCCCGGGAGCCGGCCGCCGCCGTCGCCCACTCCCCCGGCCAGCCACTGGCCGGCCGCCTGTTCTCCGGAGCCGCCGACACCCAGCTGCCCGAGCTGCTCGCCGGCGCCGCCGGCTTGGTCGAGCTGCGAGTCACCGAGCCCGCGGCCGCCGCGGCCGGGCTGGCCTGTGGCGGTACCGCCCGGCTGCTGGCGCAACCGGCCGGCTCGATCCCGGCGGCGGCCTGGCGGCAGCTGCGCGAGCAACGCCCGGTCTGCCTGGTCACCGACCTCGACACCCTCATCACCGAGGCGTACCTGCCGGCGGACCTGCCGCGCCCGGCACCGGAAGATCTGGCTGAGATCGCACGGGTGTTCCGGGCCGGCGCGAGCAAGACCGCGGTGCGGGGCGACCTCGTGGTCAGCGCCTTCTGGCCGACCCCGCGGCTGTTCGTGGTGGGCGACGGGCAGGTCGCCGACGCGCTGGCGGCCGGCGCCGCGCTGCTCGGCTGGGACTGCACCGCCGGCACCGCGCTGCCGGATGGGCTGACCGCTGCGGACAACGTGGTGGTGCTCAGCCACGACCTCGACGTCTCCGGCCGGGCGCTCACCGCCGCGCTCGACAGCTCCGCAGGCTACGTCGGCGCTCTCGGGTCACGGCACACCCAGGCAGCCCGGGCCGGCTGGCTGCGCGAGCATGGCGTGCCGGACGGGCGGATCACCACGATCCACGGACCGGCCGGCCTCGACATCGGCTCCCGTACCCCGGCTGAGATCGCCCTGTCGATCCTGGCCGAGATCGTGTCGGTACGGCGGTAACAGCTCAGCCCTGGTCCTTCACCCAGGCGCCCAGCAGACCGCGGTAGTGCGCGATGAAGTGGTCGTGCTCGTGCGCCGGGAACGTCGAACGCACCGTCTCGACCAGCAGGGCGTCGAAGTCCGGCCCGGCCACCCAGTCGAGCACCACCTCGTCCAGGTGTGCCAGCCGGCTGACACAGAAGTCGGCGTACCGGTCGGTCTCGAAGTGGTCGTCGGCCAGCTGCCGGTACGCCGCGAGCTTCTCGGCGTAGTCCAGGTCGTCGCGGTCGGCGATGTCGTAGTAGGGCCGGGTGTGCAGGTCGAACCGCGGCCGCCGGCCGGTCGCCGTGCAGAACACGGTCCACTTCACCAGCGCCTTCATCGCCCACGGGAAGTAGTAGTGCAGGCTGGTCAGCGCCACGTCCGGGCAGGCGTTGGCATAGTCGATCGGGTACACCTCACCGCCGGCCACCAGCGTCTCGCAGGAGTTGAACTCCCAGCGGAAGAAGGCGTTCACCAGCCGTCCGATGCTGACCACCTCGGCGCCGGTGGCGGCGTCGAGGAAGTCGTGGCTGACCGAGTAGCGGCCGTGCATCGGCTCACCCGGGTCGAACTTCATCACCATCGTCTCGGCGCCGATGGACAGGCTGCGGGCGAACACGTCGTACCCCTCGACCGCCTTCTGCAGGTGCATCAGCCGCTGGCCCGACTCGTCGTAGGCCCGGCGCAGCTGCTCGGGGTTGTCGATCTTGCTCACGCCCACCCAGGCACCGCCGTCGTAGGGCTTCATGAAGAGCGGGTAGCCGATCCGGTCGGCGATCTGGTGCAGGTCGAACGGCCGGTTGTAGCGCTCCGCGGTGTAGGCGTACTTGGCGTGCTCCGGTGGGTTCTTGTACGGCACCAGCACCGTCTCCGGCACCTTGAGCCCGAGCCGCATCATCGCGCAGTACGCGGCGTGCTTCTCCATGCTCTGAAAGGTGAACGGGCTGTTCAGCAGGTAGACGTCGTCCATCAGCGCGGTCTTCTTCAGCCACTCCCGCGGGTGGTAGTACCAGTAGGCCAGCCGGTCGATCACCAGGTCGTAGCGAGGCCGGTAGCGCAGGTCGAACGGCTCGATGGTCACCCGTTCCACGTCGTAGTGGTGCTGGGTGTCGTGGGAGTCGGTGATCGGGCCGAGCCGGCGCACGATCGTCTCGAACGCGGCCGGCCAGTCGTGCTCGGTACCCAGCAGCAGGCCGATCAGGTGCGTGGACTCGATCATCGCGGAAGCGCTCCCTCGCGGACGGGCCGTGGCTCAGCAGAACCGCGGCAGGTGGTGGGCCAGCTGTGCACGCCAGGACGGCCAGTCGTGCGGTATGTCGTAACCCCAGATATCCAGCTCGTGCCGGATCCCCTTGCCCACCAGCCGATCCGAGAACGCCTGGGTGCTCGGCAGGGCGCCGGTCGGGTCGGTCTCCCAGGCGCCCTGGCCGACCACCAGCAGCAGGCTGACCCGGCCGCGCAGCCAGTCCAGGTGGTCGCCGTGCAGGTTCGCCACGTACGACATCGGGTTGTTGAAGTACGACTCGGCGCCCTGCTCGCCCCAGGCGTGCCAGGTGCTCGGGTCGTAGTTGCCGGAGAAGCACAGCGCGAGCGGGAACAGGTCGGCCCGCTTGAGCGCGAAGTTGGCCGCGTGGAAGGCGCCCAGGCTGCAACCGAGGGTCGCGAACTCGGTCGCGCCGCCGCAGTCGTCCGACACCCAGGGCAGCACCTGCTCGATCACCCACGACTCGTACCGGCCGTGCCGCCGCGCCCGCTCCTCGGTCGGCACGCCGCGGTCCGACCAGCTGTACCCGTCGGCGGAGTCGACGGAGTAGAACTTCACCCGGCCGGCCTCGACCAGGTGGGCCACCCCGTCGAGCATCCCGTTGTTCTCGAAGTCCTCGGCCCGGCCCTGCTCGGACGGGAAGACCAGCACCGGGCGCCCGTAGTGGCCGTAGCCGATCACGGTGCCGCTGAAGCCGTCCCAGCCGACGGTCGCCCCGCGCTTGTTCACGGCTGCCCGCTCACCGGTCGCACACGGCACGGAGCAGGTCGGTCAGCGACGGGTCGAAGGCATCCCGCCAGGCGGTGAAGTTGTGCACGTCCGCGACCTCCCGGAACTTCACGGAATATCCCAGCAATCGCAGCGTATCCGCCATGGCCCGGTTGTTGCCAAGGTTCTCCTCCAGGCCACCGCAGGTCATCGCGACCGGAACCGGGTCGGGATCGGAGACCGCGTCGGCCAGTTCGGCGACGAAGCGCGTCACCGCCTCGAACCGGCCGAACCGGCTCTCCTGCGGGTCCAGCTCCGGGGTGAAGAAGCTACCGGACTGCAGGAACAGCGCGCCGAAGCAGCCCGGCGCCGAGCGGTGCGCGTGCAGCATGGCCAGCGCGCCCAGGCTGGCCCCGGCGCCGATCCGGATGCCCGCCGGCGCGAGTTCGGCCAGGGCCGGCAGCACGTCCTCGGCCAGCGCCCGCGCGTAGGCCGGGTTGACCGCGTACCAGCTGTTGCGGTCGCCCGGCGCCAGCAGCGCCAGCCGGATCGGCGGCAGCTCGCCGGCCTCGATCAGCGCCGCCAGGTAGCCGCCGAGCCCGCCGAGCCGGTCGTACTCCGGACCGTCGTGCGCGACCAGCAGCGGCGCCGGGCCGGCCAGCCCGGCCGGCGTCCAGAGCTGGCCGGTGACGGTCGCCGCCAGCCCCGGGGACGGCACCGCGAACGGCTCGGCCGAGCCGGCGGCCCGGGGCCAGTCCAGCCAGCGCGGCGGGACGTACTCCGGGAACTCGATCACCGACTTCTCGCCGAAGGCACCGGGCGCGCGCAGCGGGTTGGCCGGGTCGGGCATCGTCTGCCGGTCGTCGGTGCGGTGCCGCAGCTCGAAGAGGTACTCCATCCGGTCCACCGCCGGCCGCGGCAGCCGCAGCCGCCACCGGCCCTGGGCGTAGCTGAAGTCGAGCTGGTCGCCCGGCACCCGCACCTCCTGCTGCAGCCGGACGCCGTTGAGCCTGCCCTGCTGGTCGGCGAGCAGGAAGGTCACCGCGTCGCGGCCGACCTCGGGGGCACAGGTGATCTCGGTCATCGCCGTCGACCCTAACCGGATCCGGCCGGCCCGGCCGGGCAGCGGCCGCCGCAGACAGATCCGGCCAAGATCTGCCAAGCTGTAGGGAGAAACCGGCCATCGGCCAGCACCGGGAGGTGACGCGTGGGCGAGGACGTCGAGAACACCCAGTTCACCGGCAAGGACCGGCAGCGCTACCGGGAGAAGGTGCGCCGCTGCCTGGACGTCTTCGCGCGGATGCTGGCCGAGTCGAAGTTCGAGTTCGACCGGCCGATGACCGGCCTGGAGATCGAGTTCAACCTGATCGACGAGAAGCACGACCCGGCGATGAAGAACGTCGAGGTGCTGCAGGCGATCGCCAACCCGGACTTCCAGACCGAGCTGGCCCGGTTCAACATCGAGATCAACGTCCGGCCTCGCGAGCTGCGCGGCGGCACCACCGAGGCGCTCGAGCGGGACCTGCGGGCCAGTCTCAACGACGCCGAGGAGCGGGCCAGCTCGCAGGGCGCGCACATCGTGATGATCGGCATCCTGCCGACCCTGGTCTCGGCCGACCTGACCAGCGACGCGCTCAGCGACAACGCCCGGTACGCCCTGCTGGACGAGCAGATCTTCGCCGCTCGCGGTGAGGATCTGCACATCGCCATCGACGGACCCGAGCGGCTGTCCACCTACTCCGACACGATCGCCCCGGAGGCGGCCTGCACCAGCGTCCAGTTCCACCTGCAGGTCAGCCCGCAGGACTACGCCAACCACTGGAACGCCGCGCAGGCCATCGCCGGGGTGCAGCTGGCGCTCGGCGCGAACTCCCCGTACCTGCTGGGCAAGGAGCTCTGGCGGGAGACCCGGATCGCGCTGTTCCAGCAGGCCACCGACACCCGGCCGGACGAGCTGAAGGCACAGGGGGTCCGGCCACGGGTGTGGTTCGGCGAGCGCTGGATCAACTCGATCTTCGACCAGTTCGAGGAGAACGTCACCTACTTCCCGGCCATCCTGCCGGTCTGCGACCCGGAGGATCCTGAGGTGGTGCTGCGGCAGGGTGACACGCCGCGGCTGCAGGAACTGCGGATGCACAACGGCACCATCTACCGCTGGAACCGCCCGGTGTACGACGTCTACCGGGGCAAGCCGCACCTGCGAGTGGAGAACCGGGTGCTGCCGGCCGGGCCCAGCGTGGTCGACATCCTGGCCAACGGCGCCTTCTACTACGGCCTGGTGCGGGCGCTGGCGGAGGAGGACCGTCCGATCTGGACCCGGCTGTCCTTCGCCGCCGCCGAGGACAACTTCTACGCCGGCGCCCGGCACGGCATCAACGCCGGCATCTACTGGCCGGGGCTGGGCGAGGTGCCGGCCGTCGAGCTGGTGCTGCGCCGGCTGCTGCCGCTGGCCCACGCCGGCCTGGACTCGTGGGGCGTGGACCCGGCCGTCCGGGACCGGCTGCTCGGCATCATCGAGCAGCGCTGCATCCAGCACTCCAACGGCGCCGAGTGGCAGGTGGCGACGGTGCACAAGCTCGAGGACGAGCACCGCTCCATGGACCGGCGGGACGCGCTGCGCGAGATGCTCGGCCGCTACCTGGAGAACATGCACGCCAACGAACCGGTGCATACCTGGCCGGTCTGACCGCACGGCATCGCGTCGAGCGTGTTTCGAACCGGTGCCTACCTGGGTAAACACTTCCTGCGGTGGCTCAACCCGTAGCCGATCGTCGCGCTGTTCGTGCGCGCTGGCGAAGGGATGTGCCATGTTCGTCGTGGTCATCACGAATCCGGATGAGCCGTTCGTCGCTCCCCGTGCCGTCGGGCCGTTCGACGACTACGACACCGCGCAGGCGTTCTGCCAGACGCTGATCTCCCGGTGGGAGAGCACCAGCGACCGGGCGCCGACCGCGTCCGTGACCCGGGTCGAGGAGTCCCATCCCGGCGTCGTCATCGGCGAAATCCAACCGTAGGAGGTCCGTGCCTTGCTCAGGCTCGACGTCAACGTCTTCGACTACACGATCCTCGCCATCTACTTCGCCCTGGTGGTGGCGATCGGGGTGATGGCGCGGCGTGCCGTCGCCACCAGTGAGGACTTCCTGCTCTCCGGCCGGTCGCTGCCGGCGTGGGTCACCGGGCTGGCCTTCATCTCGGCCAACCTCGGTGCCATCGAGATCCTGGGCATGGCGGCCAACGGCGCGCAGTACGGCATCTCGACCGTGCACTTCTACTGGATCGGTGCCGTGCCCGCGATGGTCTTCCTGGGCCTGGTGATGATGCCGTTCTACTACGGCTCCCGGGTCCGGACGGTGCCGGAGTTCCTGCTGCGGCGGTTCAACCCGGCCACCCACCTGCTCAACGCGATCAGCTTCGCCGCCGCGGCCGTGCTGACCGCCGGGGTCAACCTGTACGCGCTGGCGCTGGTGATCAACGCGCTGATCGGCTGGCCGATCTGGCTGTCCATCCTGATCTCGGCGGTCTTCGTCCTGATCTACATCACCCTGGGCGGGCTCTCCGGCGCGATCTACAACGAGGTGCTGCAGTTCTTCGTGATCGTCGCCGGCCTGATCCCGGTGCTCATCATCGGGCTGAAGGAGGTGCACGGCTGGGGCGGGCTGAAGGCGAAGATCAGCCACAGCGCGATCGGCTCGCACGCCTTCTCCAGCTGGGGCGGCACGAACGTCGGGCACTGGTCCAACCCGCTCGGCGACTGGATCGGCATCGTGATGGGGCTGGGCTTCGTGCTGTCCTTCGGCTACTGGACGACCAACTTCGCCGAGGTGCAGCGCGCCCTGTCGGCCAAGGACCTCTCGGCCGCGCAGCGCACGCCGCTGATCGGCTCGTTCCCGAAGATCTTCATCCCGGCGCTGACCATCATCCCCGGCCTGGTCGCGGTGGCGCTGGTGCCGAACCTGAACGGCAGCGGCAAGAACGACCCGACCTACAACGACGCGATCCCGCTGCTGATGGGCAAGTTCCTGCCGAACGGCACCCTGGGCGTCGCGCTGGCCGGCCTGCTGGCCGCGTTCATGGCGGGCATGGCGGCCAACGTGAGCTCGTTCAACACCGTGTTCACCTACGACATCTGGCAGACCTACGTCGCCAAGGGCCGGCGGGACGGCTACTACCTGCAGGTCGGGCGGATCGTCACGATCGTCGGCATCATCATCGGCATCGGCACGGCGTTCATCGCCTCGGGCTACAGCAACATCATGAACTACATCCAGTTGCTGTTCTCCTACTTCAACGCCCCGCTGTTCGCGACCTTCATCGTCGCCATGTTCTGGAAGCGGACCACCGCCTGGGCCGGCTTCTTCGGCCTGGCCGCCGGCACCGTCGGCGCCGCGGTGATGCACTTCGCCGGCTACCACATCGGCTACTTCTACCCGGACGGCAACGCGGCCGACCACAGCAAGATCAACGCTCAGATGCTGAACTTCTTCGGCGCCATCGCCGCCTTCGCGCTGGATGCCGTCGTCACCGTGCTGGTCAGCCTGGTCACCCGGCCGAAGCCGGTGCGCGAGCTGGCCGGCCTGGTCTGGGGCGTGCACGACCCGGACGCGCCCGACCCCGAGCGGGTCCCGAAGCCGGTGTGGTGGGCCTCCCCCAAGCTGCTGGGCGGCGTGTCCATCGGCATCGTGATCGTGCTGTCCCTCGTCTTCGTCTGAGGAAGGTGTAAGCCATGTCCGAACCCCGCACGATGACCGACCAGGCGACCGACGCCCCGAAGTCCGCCGCCGCGAAGCTCTTCGACATCCGGTTGCTGATCGGCGGCCTGTTCACCCTCTACGGGCTGATGCTGACGGTGGCCGGCTTCTTCACCTCCAGCTCGGCGCGGGCCAAGGCCAGCGGGCTCAACATCAACCTCTGGCTGGGCCTCGGGATGCTGGTCGTCGGCCTGCTGTTCCTGCTGTGGCGCCGGCTGTCGCCGCTGCGGGTCGACCCGAACCCGAGCGACGAGGCGGCCGGCCGATGAGCTCGGTGATCGTGGTCGGCGTGGACGGCTCCAAGGCCAGCCGGGACGCGGTCCGCTGGGCCGCCCGGCAGGCAGAGCAGACCGGGGCGACGCTGCGGGCGGTCTCGACCTGGCGCTGGCCGAACTACCTCACCCGGCTGCCACCCGGCGCCGACCCGGCCGCCGACACCGCGCGCACGCTGGGCGAGGTGATGGACGAGGTCGGTGCCGAGTTCCCGGAGCTGTCGGCGACCCGGCACGTGGTCGAGGGGCCGGCCGGCCCGGCGCTGCTGACCCAGGCCGAGGGCGCGGAGCTGCTCGTAGTGGGTGCCAAGGGCCGGGCGGCGTTTCCGGGCATGCTGCTCGGTTCGGTCGCCGAGTACTGCGTCCGGCACGGCAGCTGCCCGGTGGTGGTCGTCCGGGCCTGACCGGCGGTCAGCCGTTGACGCCGACCAGGTCGACCACGAAGACCAGCGGGGTGTTCGGGCCGATGGTGCCGTCCGGGGTGCCCTGGGCGCCGTAGCCGAGCGACGCGGGCAGGATCATGATCCGCCGGCCGCCGACCTTCATCGGTGCGACGGTGCCGTTGCCGCCGATGCCCTGGGTGAAGCCGGGCACCACCTGCTGCAGCGAGAAGCTGGTCGCGCCGCCGTGGTCCCAGGACGCGTCGAACTGCTTGCCGTCGGCGTACTTGACCCCGACGTACTGCACCGTCACCGAGGCGGTCGGGCTGGCGGCCGGGCCGTCCCCGGTCACGACGTCCTTGACCTGCAGCGCGGTGGGAGCGGTGTGGGACTTCGACTGCACGGTGGGCTTGTTCGCCAGGTCGGAGGCGCCGGAGAGCGTCACACCGTTGAACGAGACCTCGGACGGGCCACTCGCGCTCGAGGAGCCCGAGCCGCCCGCAGCCGACGTGCTGGTGGACTTGCCGCCACCGCTGCTGCAGCCGGCGACGAGGACGGCACCGACGGCGAGCGCGGCGATGGCGCCGGTGATGCTGCGCGACACGGAAGCTCCTGGAATCGGGGACGGGCCGCATCGAGCCTAATAGGCGTGGCTGCGCTCGACCGCATCGGCCACCACGGCATCCAGCTCGCCGCTCCCGGCGTAGGCGGCCCGCTGCCGCTCGGCACCGGTGCCGTCCCGCCGGAGCCGGCCGAGGCCGGACTCGACCACCGCCAGGTCGCCGGCGGCCCGCAGGGCCGGGGTGAGCCGGTCCAGCAGCTGGTCGATCACGGTCCAGGCCGGCGCCCGGTGGCCGGAGAGCGGGCTCACCAGGTCACCGGTGAGGCCCCAGCGTGCCGCCCGCCAGGACGCGCCGCGCACCTGCGCGGTAGGGACGGCCGGGGCGGGCCGGCCGTCCCGGGCCTCGGCCGCGGCGGTCTCGACCAGCGCGCGGGCCAGGCCGGCCAGCAGCACCGCGTCGCGCACGTCGGTGCAGACGTCGGCCACCCTGATCTCCACCGTCGGGTAGTGCGCCGAGAGCCGGGCGTCGAAGTAGATCATCCCGTCGTCCAGGGCCGATCCGGTGTCGAGCAGCACCTGCACGGCGGCGTCGTAGCCGTCCTCGTCGCCGAACGGGTCGGTCGGGCCGGCGGCCGGCCAGCGTCCCCAGAGGACGGTCCGGAAGCTAGCGTAGCCGGTGTCCTGCTCCTGCCAGAACGGCGAGTTCGCCGACAGCGCGACCAGCACCGGCAGCCAGCCCCGGATCCGGTCCAGCACCGCGACACCCTCGGCCCGGGAGTGCGTGTCGACGTGGATGTGCTGCCCGCAGGTCAGCTGCTCGGCCGCCAGCAGCCCGAACTCGGCCACCATCCGCAGGTACCGCTCGTCCCGGGTGGACCGTGGCCGGAGCTTGCCGGGGCTGGTGGCGATGGCCGCGATGTCGGCGCCGTGCGCCCGGGCCGAGCGCCTGGCCACCGCGCGCTGCCGGGTGAGCTGGTCGCGCAGCTGGTCCAGGTGCTCGCACGGCTCGGAGGCGATCTCCACCTGCTCCTGCTTGAACTCGTGCTCGACCGGCTGCTCGGCCTGGTCTCCGGTGTGTTCGGTCGTGGCCTGGCCGACCACCTGCTCGCCGAGCGGCACCGCCGCACCGCTGCGGCCGTCGACCAGCAGCAGCTCCTCCTCGACCCCGACCGTCCTCATTCGTCCAGTGTGCCGGGCTCCGGGCGGGTGGCCAGCCCGGCCCCGCCGGCCGCCAGCCGGAGCACCTCGCGCAGCATGGCCGGGGTGAGCCGGCCGGTGAAGGTGTTCTGCTGGCTGACGTGGTAGCTGCCGACCAGCAGCAGCGGCGCTCTCCCCTCCGCCTCCGGCGATGCCGCCGTCGCAGCGGGCGGCAGCAGCACCGTCGCGCCGTGCCCGAATGCCGGCCGCGGCCGGGGCAGCTGCCAGCCGGCCTCGGCCAGTACCGGCAGCAGGGCCTGCCAGCCGAACGCGCCGAGCACCAGCACGCTGCGCAGGGTGGGCGTGAGCAGCCGCAGCTCCTCGGCCAGCCACGGCCGGCAGGTGTCCCGTTCGGCCGGGGTGGGCTTGTTCGCCGGGGGCGCGCAGTGCACCGGCGCGGTGATCCGGACCCCGGTCAGGGTCAGGCCGTCGTCGCGGTGGGTGGAGGTGGGCTGGGACGCCAGCCCGACCGCGTGCAGCGCCGCGAAGAGCACGTCGCCGGACCGGTCACCGGTGAACATCCGCCCGGTCCGGTTGGCGCCGTGCGCGGCCGGGGCCAGGCCGACGATCGCCAGCGCCGCGTCGGCCGGGCCGAAGCCGGGCACCGGCCGGCCCCAGTAGTCCCAGCCGGCGAACGCGGCCCGCTTGGTCGCGGCCACCTGCTCGCGCCAGGCGACCAGCCGTGGGCAGGCCCGGCAGCCGGCCACGGCGCGGTCGAGCTCGGCCAGCGACCTGATCGGCATCCGGCGATGCTATCCCTGGCGGCGGGGTCGTCGGCGGGTGTCGGGTCGTCGGCGGGTGTCCCGCACCGTCCGGGATAGCCTGCACCCCATGAAGGATCTGCTGCTGTCGCTGCACGTTCTGTTCGCAATCTTCGCGGTCGGCCCGCTGGTCGGCACCGCCACCACCGCGGCCCGGGGCGTCCGGGCCGGCGACGCCGCCGCGGTGGCCGGCGCCGCCCGGACGGTGCGGATCTACGGCTACGCCTCGCTGCTGGTCGCGCTGCTCGGCATGGGCCTGGTGCAGCCGAAGTGGGACAACAAGTTCGGCTACCCCTGGGTGTGGCTGTCGATCGTGCTCTACATGGTCGCGCTCGCGGTGACGCTGGCGGTGCTGGTGCCCGGCCTGACCGCTGCCGCCCGGCAGCTGGAATCCGGTGGCAGCGCGGCGAGTTCGGCCGGCCGGCTGGCCGCGGCCGGCGGCATCGTCGCGCTGCTCTTCGCCGTCATCGTGTTCCTGATGGTCTACCAGCCGCACTGACGCGCCGGCCGCCGCTCGGGGCTCAGCCGGTGATCGAGGCGACCTGGTAGGCGTAGCCGTGGGTGCCCACGTGGACCACGCCCAGGTCCGGGTCGGCCACCAGCCGGGTGCGGTAGTCCCCCACCCCGACCGCGGAGGCGAGCAGGCTGCTGCGCAGCACGGCGCCGCTGCGCGGATCGATCCGGTAGAGGTAGCCGTAGGAACCGGCCAGCAGCTGCCCGTCCTGGGCGAGCAGCTCGGCCGGCTGGTACCGGTTGCCGGCCAGGTTGGCGGTCCAGGCGACCGCTGACCAGTTGCTGTCGGCGATCGCGTAGACGTAGCCGTGCGCGGCCACGTACAGCGCACTCTCGCCGCCGGCGAGCGTGGTGGTGTAGTCGCCCACCCCGACCGGGCCGGTGACCGGCAGCGAATCGAGCACCCGGCCGCTGGCCAGGTCCAGCCGGTAGGCGTAGCCGTTCGAGCCGGCGAACACCTGCCCGTTGCGGGCCAGCACGCTGACCTGCACGTAGCCGGCCTTGGGCAGGCTGGCATCCCACAGCTGGCCGAAGGAGCCGGCGTCGACCCGGTAGGCGTAGCCGTGCATGCCGACCAGGATCGCGCCGGTGCCGTCCAGGGCCAGCTGGGCGGTGTAGTCGCCGGTGCCCCAGCTGCTGCCCAGCTGCAGCGTGCGCCGCACCGAGCCGGCGCCCGGGTCGAGCTCGTAGAGGTAACCGTTGGAGCAGGCGTAGGCCTGCCCGTTGCCGGCCAGCACCTCGACCACGGTGTAGCCGGCCTTCGGCAGGCTGCAGGTCCAGGCGACCTGGCCGGGTGCGGACAGCCGCACCCCGTAGACGTAGCCGTGCACCCCGACGAAGATCGTGCTGCCGTCGCTGGCCAGCCGGGTCTCGTAGTCGCCGACGCCGACCGCGCCGGTGACCAGCAGGCTCGACCGGACGGCCCCCGTGACCGGGTCGAGCTCGTAGAGGTAGCCGTTGCTGGCCGCGAACACCCGGCCGCCCACCCGCAGCGGGGTGGTCACGGCGTAGCCGCACCCGGGCAGGCTGGTGCTCCACCGGGTGGCCAGGTCCTGGTCCTTGGAGACGTTGGCGATCCGCGGGCTGAGGATCCGCACGACGATGTCGTGCAGCTGCGGGAAGATCTGCTGGCCGCAGAACGCCTGCTGGGTGTCGTTCCACTCCTCCAGCGACAGCAGCGAACCGGCCTTCACCTGGGTCGGGAAGTTCCGCCGGATCTGCTCGGTGGTGATCTCGGTGCTCCCGGTGCTGAGCAGCCCGGCGATGCTGGCCTGGGACAGCTGCGTGGTCAGCGAGGTCTGGGCGGCGCCCTCGGTGCCGTTGGCACCGGAGAGCAGCGTGTCGTCCCCCCAGACCTCGTACGGCTCGGGATGCGCGACCGAGGCCACCCAGAGCGAGTTCGCGTTGTAGTGGTCGTGGATCGCCGCCGAGGCCGACTGGGTGATCAGGTTCGACAGCAGCGTCAGGTAGTCCTGGTAGGCGGTGCCCAGATCGCCCGAGCCGCCGACCTGGATGCCGGTGCTGGTCAGCCGCTGCAGGTAGGTCGGCAGGTCCTCCGAGGTCTGCGGGTCGTTGGACGGCCCGGGGTAGGTCAGGCCGTAGAGCTGCCGGCCGGCCAGCCCGGGCTGCAGCTGGGTGGTCATGCGCCTGACGATGTCCCAGTCGGCCACCGGCACCACCGACTGGCCGGCCGCCCACTCGATGAACCACTGCATGACGAGGGTCTTGTTCACCAGGTGGCCGGCGGCGAACGAGTCCTGCAGGAAGTGCTCGGCGTAACCGGACTGCACCCAGGCCTGGTGGGTCAGCTGGGCCTTCAGGTTCGGGTCGCCGGCCTGGAACGCCCGGGTGGCCAGGTCGCGGGCGACCAGGTAGCTCGATTGCCAGCGATACCAGGCGAACGGCGCGAAGTGGCAGGCGTTGCGGGCCAGCAGGCCGCTGTAGTGGTCGGTGCCCTGGTAACCGAGGTGGATGGTCAGCTGGTCGAGGGCCTGCGAGCCGAGCAGCGTGTTCAGCAGCCCGGGCAGGTACTGGCTGGGTGTGAACACCGCGCCCTGGAAGCCGTCGGTGACCGTCCGGCCGAGCAGCTTGTTGAACTGGAGGTAGCCCTCCTGCCGGATGAACTGCAGGATCGGCAGCAGGATGTCGGCGCCAACGGTGTCCGCGGTGCCGGCGGTGGCGATGTAGTCGGGCAGCGCGTTCAGCTCGCCGTAGGTGACCAGCAGCCCGCTGGCCTGCAGCCGCAGCGTGCGAATCCAGGGGCACAGTTCGGCGACCTGCTGCTCGGTGACCGAGAGCGGGTCCTGGTGCCAGAGCCACAGCAGTTGCAGCTGGCGCTGCAGGGTCTCGGTGCGCCGGCCGGGATCCGCGTTGCCGGTGATGGTCGTGATCGCGTCGGTCTGCAGGTCGCCGAGCGCCCGGTGCTCGAACGAGTCGTGGCATTGCACGAGCAGGCCCGTTCGCCCCGCGGTGACGGGGATTCCCCGATCGGCGGCATCGAGCGGCACGCCGGTCACGATGCGGGTGGCGATCTCGTCCGCGGCCCGCTCGAAGTCGTCCCCCGGCACGCCGAGGTAGGTCGTGCCCGGCACCCGGCCGGCCGCCTGCTGCACCACGTGGGCGATCTCGTGCGCCAGCAGGAACCGCCCCGCGGTGGTCCCCGGCCGGTACGTGCCGGGCGCGAAATAGATGTCGCAGCCGATCGTGCACGCCTCCGCGCCGAGGAGCTCGGCAAGCTCGGCGGCGACCGGGTCGGTGTGAATGCGGACCGCGGACAGGTCCGTGCCGAACGCGGCGGCCAGCCAGGCGTGGGTGGGCTCGGCCAGCCCGACGCCGCTCGGTGCCGCTTCACGCAGGCCGGCGATCCGGTCGAACAGGTCGGGTGCGGTGACAGTGGACATGATCGACAGATCGGCATCGGACCGGCCGCCTTAAGGTGTTCGACCCGCCACCGGACGCCCGGGCGGCGGCACCCTTACGATGCTAGATGCCCCAGGGGCATAATCGAACGTATGGACGAGTCAGTGTTGGGTCGCCTGTCGGTGGGCGAGCTGTGTTCGTCGGTGCGGGGGGTGCGGCGTGAGGTGATCGCGTTGCAGTGCCGGCAGCGTGCGGTGCTGGCGGAGTTGGAGTCCCGTGGCGTCGAGTCGCTGGTTGCGGGGGTTGCGGGGGTTGCCGGATCTGATCCAGGCCGAGTTGACCGTGACCCGGCGGGCCGCGAAGGCGATGGCCCTGCAGGTGGCGCGCTTCGGTCAGCGGCGGTCGGTCACTGGCGAGCCGCTGGAACCGGTGTACCCGGTCGCTGCCTCGGCGTTCGCGGCCGGGTCGGTGACCGCGGAGCATGCGACGGTGGTCGCCGAGGTGATCGAGACGTTGCCGCCCGCTGCCCGGGCCGAACATGCCGCGCAGGTCGAGTCCACCCTGGTCGAGCTCGCCTTCGAGCACGACCCCCGCACCCTCAAGCAGCTCGGCCA
>DATJNU010000091.1:0-2169 GCA_035507775.1 Jatrophihabitans sp. | reverse complement strand
CGTCGCCTTCCCGACGATGATCTTCGTGGTGCACCGGCGCGGCATCGTGCGCGACGACCCGGTCGCGCTCGGGCTGGCCCAGCGGTGGTCGAAGGTGTCGGCGGTGCTGTTCGCGATCGGCGCGGTGTCGGGCACGGTGCTCAGCTTCGAGATGGGCCTGCTCTGGCCCGGGCTGATGGGCCGGTTCGGTGACGTGCTCGGACTGCCCTTCGCGTTCGAGGGAATCTCGTTCTTCGTGGAGGCGATCTTCCTCGGCATCTACCTCTACGGCTGGCACCGCTTGCCGCCCCGGCAGCACCTGCTGATGCTGGTGCCGATGGGGCTGGCCGGCATCGTCGGCACGTTCTGCGTGGTCAGCGTGAACGCCTGGATGAACTTCCCGACCGGCTTCCGGATCGTGCACGGCGCGGTCACCGACGTCGACCCGTGGCGGGCCATGTTCAACCAGGGGGCCTGGCTGCAGTTCGCGCACATGTGGGCCGGCGCGTTCATGCTGGTCGGCTTCGTGGTGGCTGGGGTCTACGCGGCCGGCATGCTGCGCGGCCGGCGCGATGCCCACCACCGGCTCGGTTTCACGGTGCCGTTCTGCTTCGCCTCGGTGGCTGCGCTGGTCCAGCCGCTGATCGGGCACGTGCTGGGGCTGCAGGTGGGCGACCACCAGCCGTCGAAGCTGGCCGCCTTCGAGCTGGCCACCACCACGGAGGGGCCGGCGCCGCTGCGGCTGGGCGGCCTGCTGCTCGGCGGCCACGTCCGGTTCGCGCTGACCATCCCGCGGATCGGCTCGATGATCGCCCGCAACTCGTTCGGCAAGCCGGTGCCGGGGCTGGACAGCATCCCGCCGGCGGACCGGCCGCCGGTCAACGTGACCCACGTGGCGTTCCAGGCGATGGTCGGCCTGGGCACGCTGCTGGCCCTGGCGGTGGCGGTGTTCTGGCTGGCCCGCTGGCGCCGGATCGACCTGCTGGGCAACCGCTGGTGGCTGCGGTTCGCGGTGCTGGCCGGCCCGCTGGCGGTGGCCGCGCTGGAGCTGGGCTGGGTCGCGACCGAGGTCGGCCGGCAGCCCTGGACGGTCTGGCAGGTGCTGCGCACCACCGACGCGGCCAGCACCAACCCGGGGCTGTGGTGGTCCTACGCCGGCGTGCTGGTCGTCTACCTCGGCATGACGGTCGGCGCCGTGGCGGTGCTGCGCTCGATGGCGCGCCGCTGGCGGGCCGGCGAGCACGACCTGCCCAGCCCGTACGGCCCGGGCGCCGCCGCCCCCGACCGGACGGCGCGGGGGGTGGCCGACCGATGAGCCTGCCGCCCCTGGTGGCAGCCGCGATGTTCGCCGGCGTGCTGCTCTACGCGCTGTTCGGCGGGGCCGACTTCGGCTCCGGCTTCTATGACCTGACCGCCGGCGGTGCCCGCCGGGGTGGCCGGCTGCGGGTGCTCATCGACCACAGCATCGGCCCGGTGTGGGAGGCCAACCACGTCTGGCTGATCTACGTCCTGGTGCTCTTCTGGACCGCCTTCCCGCGGGCGTTCGCCCAGGTGACGACCACGCTGTTCGTGCCGCTGCTGCTGGCCCTGCTAGGCATCGTGCTGCGCGGGGCGGCGTTCGCGTTCCGCAAGTACGCCGGCACGCTGGCGCAGGCCCGGCTGTTCGGCGCGGTGTTCGCCGGGGCCTCGCTGATCACGCCGTTCTTCCTCGGTACCGTGGCCGGCGCCATCGCCTCCGGCCGGGTGCCGCTGCACGGCCGGGGCGACCTGCTGCGGTCGTGGCTGCACCCGACCTCGATCTTCGGCGGCCTGATCGCGGTCGGCACCTGCGCGCTGCTGGCCGGGGCGTTCCTGACCGCCGAGGCCGCCCGCGCGGGGGAGGCGGCCCTGGCCGGGCAGCTGCGGCTGCGCACCCTCGGGGTCGGCGTCGTCACCGGCGCGCTGGTGCTGGCCGCGCTGGTGCCCATCGACCGGGACGCGCCGACGCTGAGCCGGCACCTGCTCGGCCGGGCCGCGCCGCTGATCGTGCTCTCGGCGCTCGCCGGCCTCGCCACCCTGGCGCTGCTGGCCGGCCGCCGGTACGGGCCGGCCCGGTTCACCGCGGTCGGCGCGGTGGCCGCGGTGGTGCTCGGCTGGGGCGTGGCCCAGTACCCCTGGGTGCTCACCGACCAGCTCACGATCGCCGCCGGC
>DATJNU010000090.1:0-22201 GCA_035507775.1 Jatrophihabitans sp. | reverse complement strand
TGCTCGGCGCCGGCACCGCGAGCCGGTTCGGCGGCCGGCTGCCGTTCCTGCTCAAGGTGCTGGCCGCGGACCGGGCGCTGTCGATCCAGGTGCACCCCACCCGGGAGCAGGCCGAGGCCGGCTTCGCCGCCGAGCTCGCCGCGGGCGTCGCGCCGGAGAGCCCGGAGCGCAACTACCGCGACGCCAACCACAAGCCCGAGATGGCGTACGCGCTCACCGAGTTCGACGCCTTCTGCGGGTTCCGGCCGGTGGCCGACACCGCCCGGCTGTTCCAGGCCCTGGACGTGCCCGAGCTGCTGGCCTATCGCGAGCTGCTGCTCTCCGAGGGCGGCCTGCGCACCGTGTTCACCACCATGCTCACGCTGCAGGGCGCGGCCCGCCGGCAGCTCATCGACCGGACGGTGGCCGGCTGCCGCCGGCTGGCCGCCACCGCTGGTGACTGGTCGGCCGTGGCCGCCGCCTCGGTGCTGGCCGCCGAGGACTACCCCGACGACATCGGCCCGGTGCTGGCGCTGCTGCTCAACTACGTGCGGCTGGCGCCCGGCGAGGCGATCTTCCTCGGCGCCGGCAACGTGCACGCCTATCTGCGCGGGGTCTGCGTCGAGCTGCTGGCCAACAGCGACAACGTGCTGCGCTGTGGGCTGACCGGCAAGCACGTGGACGTGCCGGAGCTGCTGCGGATCGCCGACTTCACGGCCACGCCGCAGCCGCGCCGGGAGCCGAGCTGCTCCGACGGCACCCGGGTCGCCTTCCGGCTGCCGGTGCCCGACTTCGCGCTGGCGGTCTGCCAGGGCGGGGCGGAGTTGCCGGGGGACCGGCCGCACCTGGTGCTGGCCGGCGAGCGGCCGGTCACCGTCACCGAGCCGGGCGGGACGGCCGCCGAGCTGGCGCCGTGGCACGCGGCCTTCGTCGCGGCCGGGCCCGGTGCCTGCTCGGTGCGGTCGGCGGGCCGGAGCTTCCTCGCCTCGGTCGGCGACTGACCGGGGCCGGCGCCCGGGGCACGCCCGGGCTGTCAGCCGGGCTCAGCCGAGCCAGCCTCAAGCCGACCCGGGCTCAAGCCGAACCAAGCCGAGCCGGCCTCAAGCCGACCCGGGCTCAGCCGGGCTCAGCTGGTCCGGGCGATGACCAGGCCGGCCCTGGCCTTGGGCAGGAACCAGGTGCTCTTGCGCGGCATGTACTCGCGAGCGGCGTTGATCGCGGTGAACTCGTCCATCGTCACCGGCCGCAGCAGGAAGGCGGCGGTGGCCCGGCCGGAGTCGACCTCGTCGACCAGGTAGGCCCGCGCGGCGTTGCCGCCGACGTACTGGATCTGCTTGGCCGCCGCGCCGAGCCCGAGCGCGCCGTCGAAGACCCGCTGCTCGATCACGCTGTGCGGCAACCCGCCGACCGCCGAGCCGTCGGACGCGGCCGGCAGCGCCAACCGGAGCCAGCTGCCGCCGCCCAGGTAGAGGTAGTTCTCGGTCAGCGCGTCGCCGTCCGGGGCGGCCACGTCGGTCAGGCCGATGCCGGCGGCGGCGACCCGGTCGCGCAGCGACTGCGCGGTGAGGTCGGGGATGCGCAGCAGCCGGTGGTAGGACTCGATGCGCAGGCCCCGCGGCGAGGCGACGGTGACCAGGCACCACGGTGAGGCCGATTCCTGGCTGGCCCGGCTGCGGTGGTTGCCGTCGGCCACCAGGAAGGCGTTGCCGTCCAGCAGCTCGGCGAACCGGCCGGCGTCGATCAGCCAGAGGCTGTGGGTCACCCCGCGGTCGTCGGTGTCGGCGACCAGCGGCTCGGCCGGCAGCTCGGCGAACGCGGCGTCGAGCAGTTCGTCGTAGGCCTGCTGGTCGCGGGCGGGCACCAGCAGCACCGAGCTGAGCAGGTGGCCGAGGGCGTCGATGTGCTGGCGTCGCTCGGCCACCTTGCCCAGGTTGACGTCCTCGTTGCGCAGGATCCGGCCCGGCTGGTCCGCGGCGTCGGAGAACTCCTCGGCCGAGACCAGCCCGATCAGCGCCCGCACCACGTGCCCGCCCGCCTCCTGCAGCTGGTAGGCGAAGATCGCGTCGCCGACCTGCTCGTAGAGGCCGGCCTCCTTCATCGCGGCCAGGTGCTCGGCGGCCAGCGGCAGGCTGGCGGCGAAGTCGAGGCCGCCCGCCCGGGACGCGGCGGTGTGGTCGGGCAGGTCCAGCGCCACCACCGAATCGGGCCGTTCGGCCAGCGCGGCGGCGATTGCCTGGTCGTCGACGAACTCGTCGTAGTTCGGGCCGCCGACGGTGCCGGTGGTGGCCAGCCAGCCGGTCGTGATCGGCCGCAGGAAGCTCTGCTGTGAACCCACCGGGCGATCATAGCGACGGTGCGGATGGTCGTCTCCGCCGGAGATCGCCAGCCGGGAGAGCGGGGTGGTGGGGTCGGCCAGGACGGCCTGCAGGAGGCGCTGCAGCCGGTCGGCCAGCAGTTCGGCGGTGTCGTGGTCGAACAGGTCGGCCGCGCACTCCAGCACGCCGGTCAGGGGCCGGTCCGGGCCGCGGTCGCTCACCTCGAGCATCAGGTCGAACCGCGCGGCGTCGGCTCGGAGCTCGTGCATCCGCGCCCGCAGCCCGGGCAGGTCCAGTGCCGCCGGCTCGTTGTTCTGCACCACCAGCATGGTCTGGAAGAGGGGGTGTCGGGTGGCCTGCCGGGCCGGCCTGAGGTGTTCGACGACGCGTTCGAACGGGACGTCCTGGTGGGCGTAGGCGGCCAGGTCGGTGTCGCGGACGCGGGCGAGGAGCTCTTCGAAGCGAGGGTCGCCGGAGGTGTCGGTGCGCAGGACGAGGGTGTTGACGAAGAACCCGACGAGCTCGGCCAGCCCGGGGTCGGTGCGCCCGGCGAGAGCGGTGCCGAGGGGGATGTCCTCGCCGGCGCCGAGCCGGGTCAGCAGGGCCGCCAAGGCCGCCTGCACCACCATGAAGAGGGTCACCCCGTGCGCGCGGGCCAGCTCCAGCAGCCGGGCGTGCACGTGCTCGGGCAGCTCGAACCGCACCAGTTCGACCCCGCCGCCGGCCAGCTCACCCCGCGCCCGGTCGGTGGGCAGCGCGAGCTCGTCGGGGAGGTCGTGCAGCGTGCTGGCCCAGAAGCGCAGCTGCCGGTCGAGCAGGCTGGTGGGATCGCCTTCCTCGCCGAGCATCGCGCGCTGCCAGAGGGCGTAGTCGGCGTACTGGACCGGGAGCGGCGTCCAGGCCGGCTCGGCGCCGGAGTGGCGTGCGGTGTAGGCGGCGGACAGGTCACGCAGCAGCGGGCCGAGGGACCAGCCGTCGCTGGCGATGTGGTGCAGCACCAGCAGGAACAGGTGGCGGTCGGGCCCGTGTCGGAACAGGCTGGCCCGCAGCGGTGGCTCGGTCTGCAGGTCGAACGGCCGCAGGCCGGCGGCGGCGACCAGGCCGTCGCGGTCCCGCTCGGTGCAGTCGACGACCGGCAGGCCGGGCCAGGCCTGGTCGGGGGTGAGGATGCGCTGGTACGGGCCGCCGTCGCTCGCGGTGGGGAAGATGGTGCGCAGGGCCTCGTGCCGGGCGATCACGTCGCCGAGCGCGGCCGCCAGCGCGGCGACCCGCACCGGCCCCGCCAGCTCCCAGCTGAAGCGGAGGTTGTAGGCCGCCCCCTCCTCCAAAAGCTGCAGGAACCACATCCGCTGCTGGGCATAGGACACCGGCAGGACGGCGGGTCGCGGGGCCGCGGCCAGCGGCGGCGGCACGGGCCCGCTCTCGCCGAGCTTCGCCGCGATGCCGGCGACGGTCGGTGCGGTGAACACGGTGCGGATGCCGATCCTGGCCCCCAGCGTCGCCCGGATGCGGCCGATCAGGCGGGTCGCGGTCAGCGACTGGCCGCCGAGGGCGAAGAAGTTGTCCTCGATCCCCACCTCGGGGACGCCGAGGACCTCCGCGAACAGCTGGCAGAGGATCTCCTCCCGCACCGTCCGCGGCCGCGACCCCGTCGCGGGAACCGGCGGGGCGGCTGGCCCGCCGGTGGGATCGAGCCGATCCTGAGTCACGCGCCCTCCTACTCCGGGTCGCCGGCCGCCGGGCGCGGATCGCGGGGGCGCAGGTCCGTCCAGTCCAGCTCGATCCGGTCCAGGCACTCCTGCCGGCCGGCCGGGCCGTGGGCCACCCGCCAGCCGGCCGGCACCGGTGCCGGCTCGGGCCACAGCGAGTGCTGGTCGCGGTTGTTCACGAGAACGAGGTAGGCCGCGTCGGGATTCTCGAACGGGTTGGTCATCGGTTCTCCTCGCTGGGGTCACTCGCCCTCGGCGCCGATCCCGCCGCCGAAAGGCACACCCGGCCGGTCACCGGCCGGCGTCGTCGGTCAGCGACGGGATGAACTCGGGCAGGCGCTGCCAGACCGCCGGGGTGTAGAAGTGGCCGCCCGGCAGCACGTCGTGCCGGTAGCCGGCCGTGGCGAGCCGCTGCCACTGCTCGCCGGTGTCCGGCTCGATGACGCTGTCCTCGTCGCCGGTGAGCACCTGGAGCGGGATCGAGACCATGGTGCCGTCTGCGTAGGCGAAGGTGTCGCGCACCCTGATGTCCGCGCGCATGAGCTCGATCGCCATCTCCTGCAGATCGGGGTCGTCGAGCACGTGGGCGGGCATGAGGCCGTGCGCCCGCATCCAGCCCAGCAGCTGCTCGTCGGTGTCCTGCATGTTCGGGAACATGTCCTGCGGGGTGAGGCCCCGGCTCGGCGCGTTCGCCGAGGAGACGACGAGCGTCTGCGGCCGGGGTCCGCCCTGCCGCTCGATGCGTGCGGCCACCTCGAAGGCCATCCAGCCGCCCATACTGTGCCCGAACAGCACGTAGGGCCCCTCCTCGCCGGCCGAGCTGACGGCCGCGGTCGCGTCCGCCGCCAGCTCGTCCCAGTTCTGCACGTAGTCCTCGAGGAACCGGCCGTCCCGGCCCGGGTAGCAGATGGTGACCAGGTCGACGTGCGGCGGAAGCACCGGCCCCCACGGGTGGTAGGCGCCTGCACCGCCGCCGCAGAAGCCGAGACAGACCAGCGTCCGCTCCGGCTCGGCACTGCGATGGGACCGGACCACGGTCGTGTCCTGCGCCGGGCTCATGCCCCGGCCTTCCCGGCGCCGATGGGCGGTTCGGCGGCCTGCGCCGCGACGAAGCCGGCCAGGTCGCGCAGCCGGGGGTGCTGGTAGACGGCCTTGGTCGACAGCACCACCCCCACCTCCCGTTTCACCCGCGCCACGACCTTGATCGCGATCAGGGAGTGCCCGCCGAGGGCGAAGAAGTCGTCGTCGGCGTAGACCTCGTCCCGGCCGAGCACCTCCGCCCACACGCCGGCGATCAGCCGTTCCAGCGGGCCCTGGGCGGACTCGCCGGTCGCGCCCTGGAGCGGCTCGGGCAGGCCGTCCCAGTCGACCTTGCCGTTGACGGTGAGCGGGATCGCCGGCACCCGCAGGTAGGCCGCGGGCAGCATGTGCTCCGGCAACAGGGCCGCGACGTGCGAGCGGAGCTCGGGCTCGGTGGGCGCGCCGTCGGACTCGCCGACGTAGTAGGCGATCAGCTGCTCCCCGACGGCCGGGCTCCGGTGCAGCGTCGCCACCGCGCCGGTCACCCCGCCGCACGAGCGGAGCGCGGCGTCGATCTCGCCGAGTTCCACCCGGTAGCCACGGAGCTTGACCTGGCGATCGACCCGCCCCGCGTACTCCAGCGTGCCGTCCGGCCGGCGGGACGCGAGGTCACCGGTGCGGTACATCCGCTCCCCCCGGGCCGAGAACGGATCGGCGACGAAGCGCTGGGCGGTGAGCCCGGCCCGGTTGTGGTAGCCATGGGCGAGCCCCTCGCCGGCCAGGTACAGCTCCCCGGTCTCGCCGTCGGCCAGCGGCTCCAGGGACGGGCCGAGCACGTAGGCCCGCACCCCGGGCAGCGGCCGTCCGATGGTCGGGACGCCGCCCGCAACCCGGGCGGTCGTGGCATCGACGGTGCACTCGGTCGGGCCGTAGAGGTTGAACGCCTCGACGGTGCCGAGGGCCGCGAGCTCCCGCCAGGTGTCGGTGGGGATCGGCTCGCCGCCGACGAACAGGCGTCGCACCGCTCCGTCAGCGGCCGGCTCGGCCAGGCACTCGCGCAGCACGCCCCAGTGCGACGGCGTCAGGTCGAGGTCCTGGATCGCGCGCGAGCGGAGCAGCGCCCGGAGCCGGGCCGGGTCGGTGCGCTCCTCGTCGGCCAGGACCACCACGGTGTCACCGCGACAGACGCGCACCCACTGCTGGACCGAGGCGTCGAAGGACACGCTGGCATTCCAGCCGACCACCCGGGGTTCGGGGCTGTAGAGGCCCTCGGCCTCCAGCGCGGCGACCAGTTCGGCAACCCCGCCGCGGGTCGCCTGAACGCCCTTGGGCGCCCCCGTCGAGCCGGAGGTGTAGATCAGGTAGGCCGGATCGTCCGGGTGGTGGTCGACGACCGGCGCGGCGTGGCCGAGGTCCCACAGCGCGCCGTCGGCGAGGTTCACCACCGGCAGCTCGGTGCGGTGCGGCGCGGCCCCGCCGGCGATCAGCAGCGCGATCCCGGCGTCCTCGGCCAGGTAGCGCAGGCGGTCGGCGGGGTAGCCCGGGTCGAGCGGCACGTACACCGCCCCGGCGCGCCAGACACCGAGCAGCGCGACCACCAGGTCGAGCCCGCGGGGCAGCTGGATCCCGACCCGGTCGTGCCTGCCGACCCCGCGGTCGCACAGCCGCACGGCCAGGGCGGCGCTGCGGTGGTCGAGCTCGGCGAAGGTGAGGCTGTCGTCGGCGGTGCACACCGCCCGGCGGTCGGGATCGGCGGCCGCGACCCGCGCGAAGCGCTCCGAGATGTCCTCGAAAGGTGTGCCGAGGCCCCTGCTGGCGGGGACTGACCGGGCAGCGCCGGGGGTGGGCATGCTGCGGCTCCTTATGGCCGGATGGCCGGGTGGGAGGTGAACGGAGGTTCCGGGCGCTATGCAGCCGGCTGGACGGTGGGGCTGCAGTCGAGGAGGTCGACCGGTTGCCCCATGGCGACGACGATCTTGCGGGCACCACGGAACGGGTCGCGGCCGTGCGTGCTCAGGATGTTGTCCACGAGCATCACATCGCCCGGTTGCCAGCGCTGCCGGACGGTGGCGGCCGCGTAGGCGTCGTCGATGCAGTGCAGCTCGTCCTCGGTGAGCGGCGCGCCGTCGGCGATGGCCGTGTTGAAGGGCAGGTTGTCCCAGCCGAACTCGTCCACCAGGGTCTCCCGGATCTCCGGGTCGAGGGCCCAGGCGTTCCAGAACGCGAGGTGGTTGAACCAGACCGCCTCGGAGGTTCTCGGGTGGTGGATGACCCCGGGCCGGACCTGGCGGGTGCGCAGGCCGTCGTCGCCGTCCCAGCGGCACGAGATGAGGTTCGCCTCGCAGTAGGCCTCCACCTCCGCCGGCGAGTCGGCGGCGAAGGCGGTGCGCCAGTCGGTCGAGATGTTCTCGGAGTAGGTACGGGTCAGCGACCATCCGTGCGCGCGCATCCGCTCCACCAGCGCCGGCGGCAGGGCGGCGAGCACCTTCCGGCAGTCCGCGACCGGCGTGGCGCCGCCCTCGGCGGGGGCCACCAGGCAGGCGAACATCAGCAGGCCGGGAAAGGTGAGGGTGTAGCTGTTCTCGTTGTGCATGCTGATCGACTGCGACGGCGGGAGGTCGGTCGAGGAGAAGACGTCGTGCCCGAGGTCGCTCCGGGGGGTGGCCTTCTCGCGGTACGGGGTGCGCTCCGGGATGAGGACGTTGCGGAGCTGTGCGACGTCCTCGACGGATGCCACCGGTAGCCCACGCAGGAAGATCGCGCCGTATTCGTCCAGGGCGCTCCGCAGCTGCGAGCGGACCTGCTCCAGCCAGTCGCAGGCAGCCGGGATGTCGCGCAGCTCATCGAGCTGCAGGGTGGCCGGCTTGCCGGTGTCCTGAATCCAGGCGAGTGCTTGCTCGGTATTCATTGCTTGCGTCCTTTGCCTCGCGGCCGCAGCAATATGCTCCCGTGTCATCGGAAAGTCTGTCGTTGAGACTCATCAAACACCGCTAAGGCTGACGGCCGACGCCACCCTACGACAGGCGTCCCAAATGGGTCAATACCCCCATCTAGTGGGCGTGTCGCTCGTGCCGTGCAGCGGCTGTTCGTGCCTTTTCTGGGGTCTGTCGAGGAATGTGCGCGCGTCGCCTAGACTGCTGCGGGAATGCAGGCCGACGGCTGCTGTGGGCGCGTGCTTTCGGGCCGCGCGATTCGAGCCGGTAGCGCGATGGTGGCTGCAACACCGTGAGAGTGCACCGCCTGCAATTCGATCTCCCGCGCTCGCCGCCCACCGGCTGCCCGCGCGGTCGGGTGGGCGGCCGGGGTGTGCGACGGGTGGTCGGATTGCCGGGTGCGCAGAAATCTGACACAACCCTGGTAGAGTTCGCCGCGATGAAGTCGATGACGATGCAGCAGGCTGCCGAGGCGACCGGATGGTCGCAGCGGATGCTGCGCTACATCGAGCAGTCCGGCCTCGTCACATCCCTGCGAACCCCGGGTGGCCACCGGCTCTACGGCGCCCGGCAGATCGATCGGCTGCGCAGCCTGCGGCGGCTGATCGACGAACACGGCATCGGCCTGGCCGAGGTCGCCTTCGAGCTCCGGATGCGCACGGAGTTCGACCTGTACCGCGCGGTGGACGACTGGTTCGGACCGGTCCACCGCGGACCGGGGTCGCCGGAAGCCGGCCGGTTCCGCCGGATGGCGGCCGAACGGCTGGCCGAGGGCCGCGAGGCCGACGGCCGTGACCCGCTGCACGCCGACAGCACCGATCAGCACCACCCGACATCGCACCCGCAGACCGGAGGAAGACCCGTGAGCGTTTCCCTGACCAAAGACAGCGCTGGCAGCGTCAGCGACTTCAAGGTCGCCGACCTGTCCCTGGCGGCCTACGGCCGCAAGGAGATCCAGCTCGCCGAGCACGAGATGCCCGGCCTGATGGCGCTGCGCGCCGAGTTCGGCGACGCCAAGCCGCTGGCCGGCAAGAAGGTCGCCGGCTCGCTGCACATGACCACCCAGACCGCGGTGCTCATCGAGACCCTCGCGGCGCTCGGTGCGGACGTCCGCTGGGTGTCCTGCAACATCTTCTCCACCCAGGACCACGCGGCCGCCGCGGTCGTGGTGGGCCCGACCGGCACCCCGGAGT
Source organism: Jatrophihabitans sp. (assembly GCA_035507775.1). Taxonomy (GTDB): domain Bacteria; phylum Actinomycetota; class Actinomycetes; order Mycobacteriales; family Jatrophihabitantaceae; genus Jatrophihabitans_A. Next base: position 13,052 of record DATJNU010000090.1, on the reverse strand, counting down.
CCCCGGCCGGCATCCCGGTGTTCGCCTGGAAGGGCGAGACGCTGGAGGAGTACTGGTGGTGCACCGAGCAGATGCTGACCTGGCCGGACGGCTCCGGCCCGGAGTCGATCGTCGACGACGGCGGTGACGCCACCCTGCTGATCCACATGGGCGTCGAGTACGAGGCCGCCGGTGTCGTCCCGTCCGCGGACGAGAACGACTCCGAGGAGTACAAGATCATCTTGGAGACCCTGCGGCGGTCGCTGGCCGAGTCCCCGAGCAAGTACACCAAGATGGCCCAGTCCATCGTCGGCGTCTCGGAGGAGACCACCACCGGCGTGCACCGGCTGTACGAGTTCGCGAAGGCCGGCACCCTGCTCTTCCCGGCGATCAACGTCAACGACTCGGTCACCAAGAGCAAGTTCGACAACAAGTACGGCTGCAGGCACTCCCTGATCGACGGCATCAACCGCGCCACCGACGTGATGATCGCCGGCAAGCTGGCCGTGGTCTGTGGCTACGGCGACGTCGGCAAGGGCTCGGTCGAGTCGCTGCGCGGCCAGGGCGCCCGGGTCGTCGTGACCGAGATCGACCCGATCTGCGCGCTGCAGGCGGCGATGGACGGCCTGGAGGTCGTGACGCTGGACGACGTGGTCGGCAAGGCTGACATCTTCGTCACCACCACCGGCAACAAGGACATCATCATGGCCGAGCACATGGCCAAGATGAAGCACAACGCCATCGTCGGCAACATCGGCCACTTCGACAACGAGCTCGACATGGCGGGCCTGGCCAAGGTCCCCGGCATCGAGAAGATCGAGGTCAAGCCGCAGGTGCACGAGTGGAAGTTCACCGACGGCCACTCGATCATCGTGCTGTCCGAGGGCCGGCTGCTGAACCTCGGCAACGCGACCGGGCACCCGAGCTTCGTGATGTCGGCCTCGTTCTCGAACCAGACGATCGCCCAGATCGAGCTGCACAAGAACAAGGACGCCTACATCGTCGACGGCAAGGCCACCGTCACCACGCTGCCGAAGCACCTGGACGAGAAGGTCGCCCGGCTGCACCTGGACGCGGTCGGTGCCAAGCTGACCACCCTGTCCAAGGCGCAGGCCGAGTACATCGGCGTGGACGTGGCCGGCCCGTACAAGCCGGAGCACTACCGCTACTGATCCAGCCGCTTCGCGGCTGTCAACGCTCAATCGCTCGGCCGGAGAGCAAGCTCTCCGCCTCGCTCAATCGCGTAGGAGCGAGCGCACGCCAGCGCTTGCGCTTCGATGCCGAGCGACGACGTAGCGGTTGAGCGCCGCAGGCGCGATCACCGCTACTGATCCAGCCGGCGGCGCTACCGCCGAGCTGACCGCGTGACACGACGCGCGCCAGGCCCATCCCGGGCCCGGCGCGCGTCGTCGTTTCCGGGTGGACGGCTCGTCGGGTTTTGCCGGTGGCGGGCGGCATCCTGCCGCGTATCCGGCGCTCGGGATGCCACGATGGAGGCATGAAGCCTCGCGTACTGGTGGTCGACGACGACTCATCGCTAGCCGAGATGCTCGGCATCGTGCTCCGCTCGGACGGTTTCGAGCCGGCGTTCGTGCCGGACGGCGCCCGCGCGCTGGCCGCGTTCCGCGAGGTGAAGCCGGACATCGTGCTGCTCGACCTGATGCTGCCCGGCGCCAGCGGCATCGACGTCTGCCGGGCGATCCGGGCCGAGTCCGGCACGCCGATCATCATGCTCACCGCGAAGACCGACACGGTGGACGTCGTGCTGGGCCTGGAATCCGGTGCCGACGACTACGTGGTCAAGCCGTTCAAGCCGAAGGAGCTCACCGCCCGGCTGCGGGCCCGGCTGCGCCGCTACGACGAGGCCGGCGGCGAGACGCTGACCATCGGGCCGCCCGAGTCCCCGGTGACCATCGACGTGCCGGCGCACCAGGTGGTGCGGGATGGCAACCAGATCTCGCTCACCCCGCTGGAGTTCGACCTGCTGGTGGCGCTGGCCCGCAAGCCGCGGCAGGTGTTCACTCGGGAGGTGCTGCTGGAGCAGGTCTGGGGCTACCGGCACGCCGCGGACACCCGCCTGGTCAACGTGCACGTGCAGCGGCTGCGGTCCAAGGTCGAGCGCGACCCGGAGCGTCCCGAGGTGGTGCTGACCGTGCGCGGGGTCGGGTACAAAGCCGGGCCCCCGTGACCGGTGGCCCACCCGCGGCGGGTCCGGCCGAGGCGCGGCCGGCCCGCGGCACCGCCCTGCCGCAGTACTTCTGGCTGCGGTCCTGGCATGCCCTGCAGCCGTTGCTGCGCCGGCTGCTCTCGGCTTGGCGCCGGTCGCTGCAGGCCCGGGTCGCCACCGTCACGGCGCTGGTCACCGGCCTGGTCGTGCTGCTCATCGGGCTGTTCCTGGTCTCCCAGATCGGCAACGGCGTGCTGCACGCCAAGCGGGACGCCGCGATCGCGCAGGCCTTCTCCGGCCGGCAGGTGGCGACCGATCAGTTCGCCGGCCTGACCCCCGGTGACCTGAACGGCATCCGGCAGGCGGTGGACCAGATCACCGCCGACACCTCCGGCACGCCAGGGGTCTCCGAGGAGCTCTACACCAAGGTGGTGCTCTCCACCGACAGCGCCGTCAACGCCGGCCTGCCGCCGCAGGCGCCGATCCCCCGGTCGCTGCGCCGGACCGTGGAGAGGGGCACGCTGGCCGTCGAGTACGCCCCGGTCCGCACCGCCAACGGCGAGGTGCCCGGCCTCGTCGTCGGGCAGCCGATCAGCACCGGGGCCGGCGCGTTCGAGCTCTACTATCTGTTCCCGCTGACCGCGGAGGAGAGCACCCTCGACCTGGTGCGCCGGACCGTGCTGGTCGCCGGCCTCGCCCTGGTGCTGCTGGTCGCCGCGATCGCCGTGCTGGTCACCCGCTGGGTGGTGCTGCCGGTCCGGGTGGCCGCGCAGACCGCCGAGCGGCTGGCCGGCGGTGACCTGTCGCAGCGGATCGCGGTGTCCGGCGAGGACGACATCGCGCTGCTCGGGACGTCCTTCAACGACATGGCGACCAGCCTGCAGCAGCAGATCCTGCGGCTGGAGAAGCTGTCCCGGCTGCAGCAGCGATTCACCTCCGACGTCTCGCACGAGCTGCGCACCCCGCTGACCACCATCCGGATGGCGGCCGAGCTGCTCTACGCCGGCCGGTCGGGGTTCGCGCCGGAGCTGGCCCGCTCGGCGGAGCTGCTGAACAACGAGCTGGACCGGTTCGAGAGCCTGCTGGCCGACCTGCTCGAGATCTCCCGGTACGACGCCGGCGCGGCCTCGCTCGACACCGAGCGGGTCGACGTGATCGGCATCGTCGAGCGGGCGGTGCAGGCCAGCGAGGTGCTGGCCCGGCGGCACCAGGTGCAGCTGCTGGCGCTGGTGGGCAGCGAGCCGGTGCCGGCCGAGGTGGACGCCCGCCGGGTCGAGCGGATCCTGCGCAACCTGATCGGCAACGCGCTCGACCACGCCGAGGGCAAGCCGGTCGAGGTGCGCGTCGGCCACGACGAGGACACGGTGGCGATCAGCGTCCGCGACTACGGCGTCGGGCTGCGGCCGGGGGAGGCGGGGTTGGTCTTCAACCGGTTCTGGCGGGGTGACCCGTCCCGCAGCCGGCTGACCGGCGGCACCGGCCTGGGCCTGGCGATCAGCCTGGAGGACGCCCGGCTGCACGACGGCTGGTTGCAGGCCTGGGGCGAGCGGGGCAAGGGCTCGGTGTTCCGGCTGACCCTGCCGCGGACCGCCGGCGGCACGGTGACCTCGTCGCCGCTGCCGCTGATGCCGGCCCCGGTGGTGCCGTGGGTGCCACCGGCGCGGCCGGCCACCGGCGCGGCCGGGCCGCAGGGCGGCCGGCCGCCGGCCGATCCGGCGGAGGTGCCCCGATGACCCGGGCCGCGGCGAGCGGTCGCTGGCGCTGGCTGGTCGCCGGCGTGGCGCTGCTGGTGCTGGCCGGCTGCGGCGGCATCCCGAGCAGCTCGGCGCCCCAGGTGGTGCGCAGCATCAGGGACAGCCCCACCGCGAGCATCGCGCCCCGGATCGTCCCGCAGCCCGGCGCGGGACCCGACGAGCTGGTGCGCGAGTTCGTCCAGGCCGGGGTGGACGCCGACGCCGGCCACTCGAAGTCCCGGCAGTTCCTGACCACCGCCGCGGCGCGGCGCTGGCAGGACAACCAGACGGTGGTGCTGGACGAGACCAACTTCAGCGACCCGGCGATCTCCGGCGACAGCGCGACCGTGACGGTCACCGGCCGGCGGGTCGGCCAGCTCGACGCCAACGGGGTGTTCGCGCCGATCCTGAAGGGGATGGGCACCGGCGACCAGGAGACGTTCAACTTCAGCCTCACCCGCTCGTCCGGCCAGTGGCGGATCGATCAGCTGCAGCCCGGGGTGCTGGTCAGCGCCGCGGCGTTCACGACCGCCTTCCACCAGCGGCAGCTCTTCTTCTTCGACTCCGCGCAGCGGATCCTGGTGCCCGACCTGCGCTACACGCCACTGCAGGGCGGCACGCTGGCGTCCTGGCTGCTCGCCCAGCTGGTGGCGGGCCCGCGTGCGGAACTGGCCCAGACCCTGGTGAACGAGGTGCCCTCCCAGGTCGGCAAGCCGACCGTCCAACCGGGCAACCCGATGACGGTGGAGATGCCGGGCACCGCCCAGCTCGATGCCAGCGGCCGCAACGGCCTGGCCGCGCAGCTGGCGTTCACGCTCGGCCAGGTGCAGTACAGCGGTGGCGAGCTGGAGTTGACCGACAACGGCAAGGCGGTCCGGGTCCCCGCCGCGCCGAGCATCACCTTCAGCATCGCCGACTTCAACGCGGTCAGCCCGGACAGCGTGGTGCCGGGCGTCGTCCCGTACTGGGTGCACAACGGGGCCGTGGTCGACAGCAAGGGCGTGCCGCTGCCGAACGCCCTCGGCCAGGCGCGCAACCTCAGCTCGGTGGCGCTGCGCCGCAACTCGGTCGCGGCCAACGGCTCGGGCGACTCGCTGCTCGCCGCCGGGCTGACCGCCGAGGGCCAGCTGCTGATCGGCAGCGCCCGCGGGCTGACGCCGGTCGCCCTGCGCCAGGCCGCGACCTCCCGCCCGGACTGGCGGCCGTTCTCCGACGACGTCTGGCTCGGAGCCGGCGTGCACGGTGGCATCTACCGGGTGACGGCCGGCCAGCCGCCGAGCCCGGTCTCGATCTCCAGCCAGGTGGGGCCGCTGCCGGCCGGCCGGGTGGTCGCGCTGCGGATCAGCTCGGACGGGGAGCGGATCGCGATCGTGCTGCGCGGCGCCGAAGGAGGCGGCTCGGCCTGGGTCGGCTCGGTGGTCACCTCCGGCTCGGACGTCCGGATCGATTCGCTGGAGCCGATCACCCCGCCGTCGCTGGCGGTGACCGACCTGGCCTGGGCGGACCCCACGAAGTTGCTGCTGGTCGCCGCCGCTCCGGGGGCCGAGGCGCGGATGTGGCAGGTCTTCTCCGACGGCTCCATGCTCGACGAGATGTCCAATGTCGGCCTGCCCGGGCCGCCGACCTCGATCACGGCCAGCCAGCAGCAGCCGCCGCTGGTCTCGGCGGCGAATGCCATCTGGGCCTACAACAGCGGCTCCTGGAGCAGCATCTCCGGCACCGACTCCACGGTGCCCGGCAGCAATCCGGTGTACGCGCCCTGATCGGTGATCGGTGATCGGTGATCGGTCCGGCCGGTATCCACAGGCACGCTCGCCGTCCACAGATCCGTTCGCCGCGTCCCGGCGGGCCGGTCGCCGGGTGAGGCTTGCGGCATGGGAGTCCTCCACGAGCTGATCGATCTGGTGTTCCCGGTGCACTGTCTGTGCTGCGATCGGCCGGGTGCGCTGTGGTGCCTGGGCTGCCAGCCGGCCGCCGGGCCACGGCTGGTGACACCCCGGCGGCAGGACGGCCGCGCCGCGCCGGGCGTGCCACCGGTCCATGCCAGCGGGGAGTACGCCGGCGAGCTGCGCACCGTGCTCCTGGCGTTCAAGGAGCGTGGTCGGCGGCAGCTCGCCGGCCGGCTTGCCGACTATCTCGGTGACGCGGTGGACGCCGCGGTCCGGGCGGCGGGTCCCGGGGCGAGCCCGGTGCTGGTGCCGGTACCCTCGGCGCGCCGGGCGGCCCGGACCCGCGGCGGCGACCATGTGCTGCGGCTGGCTCGGCTGGTCGAGCGCAGGCATGCCGTGCCGGTGCTGCCGGCCGTCCGGTTGGCCGGCCCGGTGCGGGATTCGGCGGGCCTGTCGGTCGGCGAACGGCGGCGGAATCTCGCCGGCCGCATGGTCGCCGGGCCGCCGCCGCCCGGGCTGCATCCGGTGCTCGTGGACGACATCGTCACCTCGGGCACCACGCTGGCCGAGGCCGCCCGCGCCCTGGTCGCGGCCGGCTGGACGGGGCCGGGCGCGGCTGTGGTGGCGGCGACCCGGTTGCGGCGTGACCCCGCCGCGAACCGCGCCTACGACGATCCGGCGGCCGGGATCCAGCCGGCGGCGCGGGGGCCGCCGGCGGGGAGCCGATCGAGGTGCCGGGTACGGCAAGTTCAACTGGGCAGAACGTCGCCGAGGCGCTAGCGTTCATATGACCAACCGGAGATTGGCACGAGCACGGGAGTCGTCGCGCGGGGCAGTCGGGGGGAGGTCAGGCGCGGAGCGCGGTGCGGTGCCACCAGCACATCTGGAGGTCGCATGGATATTGTCGTGAGGGGCCGAAACGTCGAGGTTCCCGATCACTACCGCCAGCACGTAGCGGACAAGTTGGTCCGCATCGAGCGGTACGACCATCGAATACTCCGAACCGACGTCGAGCTTCATCACGAGAAGAATCCACGGCAATCGACGGTGTGCCAGCGCGTCGAGATCACCTGTCGGGTCAAGGGCCCGGTCGTGCGGGCCGAGGCCTGCGCGGCGGACTTCTACAAAGCCCTCGACCTGGCGGTCGAGCGGCTCGAACGCAGGTTCCGGCAGGCCGCCGACCGGCGTCGGGTCCACCACGGGCGCCACACGCCCACCTCGGTGGCGTCGGCGACCGGAGCGCTGATCGAGGCGGTGGAGCCGGCCGGCGGTGTGGCGGTGGCCGAGGCCGGTGACGACGAGGGACTGCCGGATGGCCCCGGCCAGGTGGTGCGGGAGAAGGAACACCCGGCCAAGCCGATGACCATCGACCAGGCGCTGTTCGAGATGGAGCTGGTCGGGCATGACTTCTACCTCTTCGCCGACGCCGACAGCGGCCGGCCGAGCGTGGTCTACCGCCGGCACGGCTACGACTACGGGGTGATTCGGCTGGTCGAGTAGCCGGCATCCGGCCGGGACGGACGGGCGGCGGGCTTCGGTACTGTGGGCCATCGTGACCGCTACCGAAACCGCCGTCCGCCTGGCCCAGATCGCCGGCCACGCGGCAGCAGACAAGCTCGCGACCGACATCGTGCTCATCGATGTCAGCGACCGGCTTGCCATCACCGATGTCTTCGTGATCGCCTCCGGCAACAACGAACGCCAGGTCGAGGCGATCGTCGACGAGATCGAGGAGAAGCTGCGGCTGGTCGGCAGCAAGCCACTGCGCCGGGAGGGCAAGCGGGACGGTCGGTGGGTGCTGCTGGACTACGCCGACATCGTGGTGCACGTCCAGCACGTCGAGGAGCGGGTTTTCTACTCCCTCGAACGGCTCTGGCAGGACTGCCCGGCGATCGAGTTCGACCCGATGGCAGCGGGGCCGTCCGTCCCGTCGGCAGTGGGACCGGCCGCCGTTGAGGGCCACGAGACCCACGCGGACGCCGACCAGCACGACGCCGACCAGCACGACGCCGCCGGGGCGGACGAGGCCTAGGTGGAGCGCCGGATCGTCCTGCTCCGGCACGGCCGGACCGAATGGAACGCCAACCGCCGGTACCAGGGCCAGGAGGACCCGCCGCTCGATGAGGTCGGCGAGGCACAGGCCATCGAGGCGGCGGCGCTGGTCGCTGCGATGCGTCCCGACCTGATCGTGACCTCCGACCTGCGGCGCGCCTACGAGACCGCGGAGAAGCTCGCGTCGCTGGCCGGCCTGGAGCTGCGCGCCGATCCCCGGCTGCGCGAGCGCGACCTCGGGCACTGGCAGGGCCTGACCCGGGAAGAGGTCGAGAGCCGGTTCCCGGACGAGTTCGCCGAGTGGCGGGCCGGTCACGACGTGACCCGCCGCGGCGGCGAGAGCCGGGCCGCGGTCGCCGAGCGGGCCGGCGCGCTCGTCGCCGAGCTGCCGCCGGTGGAGCTGGCCGTGCTGGTCTGCCACGGGGGCACCGCGATGTGCCTGTCCGCGGCGCTGCTCGGGTTGCCGCAGACCCCGTCCGTGCTCGGCCCGCTGGCCAACTGCCACTGGAGCGAGCTGCGCAACTCCGGCACCGGCTGGACGCTGCGCGCGCACAACGCCGGCCCGCCGGGACCGGTCATCCCGCTGCTGGCCCCGGACGGCGAGTACTCCGACGCGGAGGCCTGACGGCCGGGCGGCGCGACAGCCGGGCCGCTGCGGCGCCATGGTGGGTAGTATTGCCGGCATGCGGCAGCACCGGGTGCTTACCGAGCCGCGCTGAGCCAGCCGGACCGGCCAGCGCGGCATGAGCCTCTGCATCGACGGGCAGGGGCTCTTCGTGTGTCTGGAGCCCGCACGAACAGGCCCCGCGGCCGGGACGAGACCCGGTGCCGCCGGGAGACGAGACAGTAGGAGAAGCGCGATCATGACCAGCCGCGAGCCCGCCGACGAGACGCCGTTCCGGTACGACGCCCGCATCGCCAACACCATCGAGGCCGCCTGGCAGCAGGCCTGGCAGGACCGGGGCACCTTCGACGCCCCGAACCCGGCGGGTGCGCTGAGCGACGGCTTCGGCGCCGTGGCCGAGCGCCCGCACACCTTCGTGATGGACATGTTCCCGTACCCGTCCGGTGCCGGCCTGCACGTCGGGCACCCGCTGGGCTACATCGGCACCGACGTCTACGCCCGCTACCTGCGGATGCGCGGGGAGAACGTGCTGCACACGATGGGCTTCGACGCGTTCGGGCTGCCGGCCGAGCAGTACGCGCTGCAGACCGGCCAGCACCCGGCCGTCACCACCGAGCGGAACATCGTGGTCTTCCGCCAGCAGCTGCGCGCGCTGGGCCTGGGCCACGACCAGCGCCGCAGCGTGAGCACCACCGATCCGCAGTTCTACCGCTGGACGCAGTGGATCTTCGCCAGGATCTTCGACTCGTTCTACGACTTCGCCGCCGACGATGGGGTGGGCCGGGCCCGCCCGGTCGCCGAGCTGATCGCCGAACTGGACGCCGGCACCCGCGAGCCGGACGCCGGCACCAACGACTTCGGCAAGCCCTGGGCCGAGCTGGACGCGGTGCAGCGGCGGGCCGTCGTCGACCGGCACCGGCTGGCCTACGTCTCGGAGCTGCCGGTGAACTGGTGCCCGGGGCTGGGCACCGTGCTGGCCAACGAGGAGGTCACCGCGGACGGGCGGTCCGAACGCGGCAACTTCCCAGTCTTCCGCAAGCCGCTGGCGCAGTGGATGCTGCGGATCACCGCCTACGCCGACCGGCTGCTGGCCGACCTGGAGCACATCGACTGGCCGGAGAAGATCCGGACGATGCAGCGCAACTGGATCGGCCGCTCGGTCGGCGCGCACATCGACTTCGCCAGCCCGGCCGGCGACATCCGGGTCTTCACCACCCGGCCGGACACCATCTTCGGCGCCACCTACCTGGTGCTGGCCCCGGAGCACCCGATGGTCGCGGCGCTGACCGCCGAGCAGTGGGGCGAGCCGATCCCGGTGGAGTGGACCGGAGGGCAGCCGACGCCGGCGGCGGCGGTCGCGGCGTACCAGCGGCAGGCCGCGGCCAAGACCGACCTGGACCGGCAGGGTGCCGATGCCAAGGCCAAGTCGGGCGTGTTCACCGGCAGCCACGCCACCCACCCGGTGACCGGCGCGCGGCTGCCGATCTTCATCGCCGACTACGTGCTGATGGGCTACGGCACCGGCGCGATCATGGCGGTGCCGGCGCAGGACGAGCGCGACTGGGACTTCGCCACCGCCTACGAGCTGCCGATCGTGCGGACCGTGCAGCCGCCGGCCGACTTCCCGGCGGACCAGCCGTACCTGGGCGACGGCCCGGCGATCAACTCCGCGAACGACGTGGTCGACCTGGACGGCCTGCCGGTCGCCGAGGCCAAGGACCGGATCGTCGCGGCCCTGGAACGGATCGGCCGCGGCCAGCGAGCGGTCACCTACCGGCTGCGGGACTGGCTGTTCAGCCGGCAGCGCTACTGGGGCGAGCCGTTCCCGATCGTCTACGACGAGAACGACCAGCCGATCGCGCTGCCCGACGAGATGCTGCCGCTGCTGCTGCCCGAGACCGACGACTTCACGCCGAAGTCGTATCCGGCCGACGACGCCGGGTCCGACCCGGAACCGCCGCTGGGCCGGCTGACCGACTGGGTGTACGTCGAGCTGGATCTGGGCGACGGCCCGAAGAAGTACCGGCGCGAGACGAACACCATGCCGAACTGGGCCGGCTCCTGCTGGTACGAGCTGCGCTACATCGACCCGGTGAACGACGACGCGGTGGTGGACCGGGCGAACGAGGAGTACTGGATCGGCCCGCGCCCCGGCCGGCCGCTGGGTGGCGTCGACCTGTATGTCGGCGGTGTTGAGCACGCGGTGCTGCACCTGCTGTACTCGCGGTTCTGGCACAAGGTGCTGTTCGACCTGGGCTACGTCGCCAGCTCCGAGCCGTTCCACCGGCTGGTCAACCAGGGCATGCTGCAGCTGCCGGCCTACACCAACGCCGACGGCTTCTACGTCGAGGCGGCCGAGGTCGTCGAGACGGACGGGCGGTTCACCTTCCGCGGCGAGCCGGTGCGGCAGGAGTTCGGCAAGATCGGCAAGAGCCTGAAGAACGTCGTCGCCCCGGACGGCTTCATCGCCGAGTACGGCACCGACACGTTCCGGCTGTTCGAGATGTTCTCCGGCCCGCTGGACCAGTCGCGGCCGTGGGATGCCAAGGCGATCGTCGGGCCGTACCGGCTGCTGCAGCGGATCTGGCGGGTGGTGCTGGACGAGCGGACCGGCCAGCCGCACGTCGCGGACATCGCGATCCCGGACGAGCTGAACCGGCTGCTGCACCGCACCATCCGGGCGGTGGCCGAGGGCTACGAGTCGCTGCGCTTCAACACCTCGATCGCCCGGGTCACGGAGCTGAACAACGCGGTGACGCAGGCATATCCGGACGGCGGCGCGCCGCGCGAGCTGGCCGAGGCGATGGTGCTGCTGCTGGCCCCGCTGGCCCCGCACATCGCCGAGGAGCTGTGGTCACGGCTGGGGCACCCCGAGTCGCTGGCCTGGCAGCCGTTCCCGGCCGTGGACGAGCGGCTGCTGGTCGACGACACGATCGAGATTCCCGTGCAGATCAATGGCAAAGTGCGTTCGGTCATCTCGGTGCCGGCCGGTGCCGACGCGGCCGCCATGCAGGCGGTGGCCGAGTCGGACGAGAAGGTGCTGGCGGCCCTGGCCGGCCGGCCGGTCAGGCGCGCCATCGCCGTTCCGGGCCGGCTGGTCAACCTGGTCGTCTAACCTGGCGGTATGAGCCCGCCGGAGCCGCCCGACCGCCCGGCACGGGTGACGGTGGTGACCGATTCGACGTCCTACCTGCCACCCGGGCTGGCCGACCGGCTCGGCGTCCGGGTCGTGCCGCTGCAGGTGCAGCTCGGTGACCGGACCGGCCGGGAGGGCATCGACGTCGCCCCGCAGGACGTCACCGACGCGCTGCGCAACCGGCAGCCGGTGAGCACCTCCCGCCCGACACCGGGTGATTTCGGCAAGCTCTATCGGGAGATTCTCGATCAGGGCAGCGAGCGCGTGCTGTCCATCCACCTCTCGGCGGAGCTGTCCGGCACCTGTGACTCGGCCCGGCTGGCCGCCGGGGAGCTGGACGCCGGGCTGGTCCGGGTGCTCGATTCCCGTTCGGCCTGCATGGCATTGGGATTCGGCGTGCTGGCCGCGGCCCGGTCGGCCGCGTCCGGCGCCGACCTCGCCGAGGCGGAGCGGGTGGCCCGGGCGACGCTGCGCTCGACCACCGCGCTGTTCTACGTCGACTCGCTGGAGTGGCTGCACCGGGGCGGCCGGATCGGCACGGCGGCGGCCAGGTTCGGCACCGCGCTGGCGGTCAAGCCGCTGCTGCACCTGTCCGACGGCCGGATCGCGCCGCTGGAGAAGGTGCGCACCGCGTCCAAGGCGATCGCCCGGCTGGTGCAGCTGGGGGTGACCGCGGCCGGCAGCCATCCGGTGGATGTCGCGGTGCAGCACCTGGCCGCGCCGGACCGGGCCGCCGACCTGGTGCGCCAGCTGCGGGCCGCGCTGCCCGGGCTGCGCGAGCTGTACGAGTCCGAGGTGGGGGCCGCGGTCGGCGCGCACGTCGGGCCCGGCCTGCTCGGCATCGTGGTCAGCCGGGCGTCCGGCCCGGCAGCCGACTAGCTACTTCGGGCAGTGGCCGGTGCCGATCGGGAACTTCGAGTTGAACGTGTAGTTGCCGCCGCTGCCGGTGTGCAGCGTGACGTAGAGCCCGTCGGCCTGGATGCACGCCTGCTTGTCCTGGCTCTCCATGCCGAGCCAGCGGTACCACCGCAGCCGCACCCGCACCGTGCGGTTGGCGGGCAGCGAGACGACGACCGCGTCCGGCTGCTGGCTGATCACCCGGCCGGGCGGGTCGACCAGCGCCGAGGCGCCCAGCACCGCGTAGAGCGTCCAGTGCGCGTTGCGCCAGATCGGGCGCAGATACGGCAGCCCGGCCTGGATCAGCGCGCCCTCGTCCCGGCCGTACTTGGTCAGTTCGGCGTCCGGCATCGCCACGTACTGCACGGCATTGTTGGTCAGGAACGTCCGGTAGGTGTCGGCGGTGGGCGGGCGCTTGTAGAACACCGCGTCGTTGAGCCGGACGTCGGTCTGGCGCAGCCAGCCCCGGGCCAGCGGCACGCCGCGGGCCAGGTACACCGAGTCCCAGTGCCCGGCCAGTTCCGGCACCTCGACCCGTCCCGGCGGGGGCCCCTGCGCGGTGATCTCGACGATC
>DATJNU010000089.1:0-7628 GCA_035507775.1 Jatrophihabitans sp. | reverse complement strand
GGCGTCAGCGGTCCGACCGCTGACGCCGCCACGATGACCTCCCGCGCGTCAGCGCGCCGGCAGGATCCGCCCGGTCACCTCGGCGATGCCGACCGGCGCGCCGCCCGCACCCGGCGCCACCGCGGTGATCGTCACCTCGTCGCCGTCGACCAGGAACGTCCGGGTCGAGCCGTCGGCCAGCGTGATCGGCTCGGCGCCGCCCCAGCTCAGCTCCAGCAGGCTGCCGCGCTGGCCGGGTTCCGGGCCGCTGACGGTGCCGGAGGCGAAGAGGTCGCCGGTCCGCAGGCTGGCCCCGTTCACGGTCAGGTGCGCGAGCATCTGGGCCGGGGTCCAGTACATCGTGGCGTACGGCGGGGTGGAGATCAGCTCGCCGTTCAGCCGCACCGCCAGCCGCAGGTCCAGGTTCCAGGAATCGCCGGTGTCGTCCAGGTAGGGCAGCGGCTGCGGGTCACGGGCGACCGCGGGCACCCGCGCCGGCCGGAGCGCCTCCAGCGGCGTGATCCAGGCCGAGATCGAGGTGGCGAACGACTTGCCGAGGAACGGCCCGAGCGGCACGTACTCCCAGGCCTGGATGTCGCGGGCCGACCAGTCGTTGAGCAGCACCACGCCGAAGACGTGCTTCTCGAACGCGCCCACCCCGACCGGCTCCTCGGCCCCGACGCCGACCACGTACCCGACCTCGGCCTCGATGTCCAGGCGCAGGCTCGGGCCGAACTCGACCGCGTCGCCGACCTTGCGCTGCCCGTTCGGCCGGCGTACCCCGGTGCCGGAGACGACGACGGTGCCGGCCCGGCCGTGGTAACCGATCGGCAGGTGCTTCCAGTTCGGGGTGAGCGGCGGCTGGCCGGGACGGAAGATCTGCCCGACGTTGCCGGCGTGGTGCTCGGAGGCGTAGAAGTCGACGTAGTCGGCGACGGTGAACGGCAGCACCGCGCGCACGCCGGCCAGCGGCAGCAGCAGCGGCTCGATCACCTCCCGGTGCGCCGGATCGGTGAACCATTCGGTGACCGCGCCGCGCACCACCGACCAGCAGGCCGGCCCGGCGGCCAAAAAGTCGTCCAGGGTGGCGGCTTCGAACAGCGGTGCGTGGTCGGGCAGCAGGCGGCCGGCCGCGGGGCGCAGCGGCAGCGCGTAGTCGCCGATCCGGACCGCGGGCTGGCGCCCGTCGGCGGTCTCGACCACCCCGTACGGCAGCGTCTGCACGCCGAACGGGTCGTCGGCCGGCAACGCCAGCCAGGTCTGCTCGGGCACGCGGGCTCCTTCTCGGGACGGGTGGTTCCAGCTCGGGACGGTGGTGCTAGCGGACGGGTTCGCCCAGCGTGCTCAGCTTGCCGGCGACGTCCGGCTCGATCTCCGGCGCCGGGGTGCCGGCGGTGCCGCCGACGTAGAGCCAGCCGAGCAGCTGCTCCGGCTCGGCGATGCCCAGCAGCGAGTGCACGGTGGCCAGCTCGACGGCCGGGCCGGTGCGCCACATCGCGGTGTAGCCGGCCTCGAAGAGCACCAGCTGCAGGGTCGCGACCAGCGCGCCGACCGCGGCGATCTGCTCCCAGCGCGGCACCTTCGGGTGCTCGACCGGGGTGGCCACGATGCTGATCAGCAACGGTGCGCGCAGCGGCTTGGCGGCGGTCTTCCCGGCGGCCGGGCTGCCCGGTTCGTCGCCGAAACCGGTCACCAGGGCGTCGCCGAGCCGTTGCCGGTCCTCGCCGCGCAGCGTGACCAGCCGCCACGGGCGCAGGCCGGCATGATCCGGGCTGTGGGCGGCGAGCCGCAGGTAGTCGGCTAGCTCGGCGTCGCTCGGCGCCTGCTCGGTGAGAGGTGCGGTGCTGCGCCGGGTGCGGATCGCGGTTGCCAGGTCCATGGGTGTCCGGCCTCCTTTCCAGCTCCACCCTAAGGGAGCTCGAGTCCGGTTCATTACGCTGTGTCGATGACCGGATCCGACCTCGATGCCAGCGGCCCGCAGCTGGCCGGCACCACCGCCGACGCGTTCCGGCACGTGCTCGGCCACTACCCGACCGGCGTCGCGGTGATCACGGCGCAGACCCCGGACGGGCCGGTAGGCCTGGCGATGAACTCCTTCACGTCGCTGTCGATGCAGCCGCCGCTGGTGCTCTTCTGCCCGGCGGAGTCCTCGCGCACCTGGCCGCTGCTCAAGGCGGCCGGCCGGATCGCGATCAACGTGCTCTCGGCCGGGCAGGAATCGGTCAGCCGGGCCTTCGCCGCCCGGGACGCCGACCGGTTCGCGGGGCTGGCCTGGTCGACCGGCGAGAACGGCGCGCCGCTGCTGGACGACGCGCTCGGCTGGCTGGAATGCACCGTGCAGGCCGAGTACCCGGCCGGGGACCACACCGTGGTGATCGCCGGCATCGACCGGATGGGCGTGCACGACGAGATCGCCGATCCGCTGGTCTTCTTCAAGGGCGCCTACTTCGCCGGCATCACCGCGGCGGTGGAGGCGGGCGAGGCCTGATCCCCCGCGGGGGACCCTCAGGCCCACTCCGGGTCGAGCGTGAAGCCGTCCCGCTCGTCGTCCCAGGCCACCGCGCCGATCCGCCAGCCGGCCGGGGTGCGGATGAACTGCACGGTCTTCATGCCGCGGCCGGTGAACGGGGCGCCGTCCTGCGTCCCCGCCTTGGCGTAGCCGGCCACGTGCTGGGCGATGTCGCCGAAGATCTCGGTGCGCCCGCGCAGCTGCCACTCGCGGAAGTCCACCAGGCTGCCGCCGGTGAGCAGCGCCTGCCGCGGCGCGATGAAGCCGTCCACGTCATAGACCGCCGGCTCCAGCCCGCAGGTCCGCACGATCACCGCGCCCGGCAGGAAGAGCTCGCGCAGCGCGGCCAGCCGTTCGGCGCAGTCCGGGCCGGAGGTGAAGGCGGCGAAGAACGTCCGGACGATGCCGTCGATCTCGGCCTGGTCCTGCTGGCGCTGGTCTGTCACGGGCGCCGATGCTAGCTCAGGCCGGCTGCAGCTGTTCCTCGACCGCGTCCATCGCCGCCTGGATCCGGCGGATCGACACCGGCTGCGCGGTGCCCAGCTTCTGCGCGAACACGCTGACCCGGAACTCCTCGATCTGCCAGCGGATCGCTGCCAGCTCGGGCCGGTCACCGAGCTTGGTGGCCAGCTCGGCCAGGTCGGTGACCAGCACCTGCACCTGGGCCTGCCGCTCCCGGTCGCGGGCCAGGTTCGTGCGCGCGTCGGCGATCCGCTGCCGCATCGCCGCCAGGTACCGGGGCAGGTTGGCCAGCTGGTCACCGGCGCCGAGCACGAAGCCCGGGTACACCAGCGCGTCGAGCTGGGCCCGCAGCTCGGCCGCCACCGGCCGTTGCGGCGGTGAGGTGAGCGTGGCCAGCTCCAGTTCGACCTGCTGCGCCTGCTCGATCACCTTCTCGACGGTCAGCAGCAGCCGGGCTGCCTCGCCGGCGAAGCTCTCGCCGATGGTGCCCCGCAGCCGGCCGAAGCCGTCCTTGGTCCACACCGGACCGCCGGCCCGGCGCAGCCCGGCGTCGATGGCGGCGGCCACGCAGTCGGCCAGCAGCGCGGCGGGGGAGCCGTGCGGGGCGCGGCTGAGCGTCAGCCGGCTGCGCGTGCTCAACCCCCGGATCAGCGATTTCACCGGTGACGGCAGGGTGTTCAGCACCAGCCGCCGGGTGCCGGCCCAGTGCGCGCGCTGCTGGGCGGCGGCGTTGTCGAGCACCCGCAGCGCCACCGTGCCGTCCTCGTCCACCAGGGCCGGGTAGCCGGTCAGGGTCACCCCGTCGACCGAGCGCCGGACGGCCCGCGGCAGCTCGTCGAAGTCCCAGTCCGGCACCCGGTCGCGGGCCAGGTCGGCGGTGGCGCTCTGCAGGGTGGCGGTCACCCGCGGGGCGAACTGCCTTTGCAGCTCAGCCAGATCCTTGCCCTGGCCGAGCACCGTGCCGCCGCTGTCGACGACCTGGTACGTCGGGCGCAGGTAGTCCGGCAGCTGGTCGAGCTGCCAGGCGTCCGGTGGCAGGTCGATGCCCCGGTCGCGCAGCGCGGCGGTGAGCACCGAGGTGACCTTCGCCGATCCCTCGATGCGATCGGGCAGGGCGGCGACCAGCGCGGCGGCGGTGTCCGGGATCGGCACCACCTGCCGGCGCAGCGGTTTGGGCAGGGTGCGCAGCAGCGCGGTGACCAGGTCGGCCCGCAGCCCGGGCACCTGCCAGTCCAGGCCGGCCGCGATGGCGTTCGGCAGGGACGGCAGGGGGATCCGGACCGTCACCCCGTCGGTCGCGGTGCCCGGCTCGAACCGGTAGGACAGCTCGGCGCTAAACTCACCTGAGGTCCACCGGTCCGGGAACTGCTCGGCCGAGACGTCCCCGGCGCCGTCGCGGATCAGGTCGGTCTCGGTGAGCGTGAGCAGGTCCGGGGTGGCGTGCCGGGCCTTCTTCCACCAGGTGTCGAAGTGCCGGGCTGAGACGACGGATTCCGGGATCCGCTGGTCGTAGAAGGCGAAGACCGTCTCGTCGTCGACGAGGATGTCGCGCCGGCGGGCCCGGTTCTCCAGGTCCTGCAGGTCGGCCAGCAGCCCCCGGTTGGCGTGCAGGAACCGGTGCCGGGTGTCCCAGTCGCCCTCGACCAGCGCGTGCCGGATGAACAGCTCGCGGCACAGCGCCGGCTCGTGCCGCCCGTAGTTCACCTTGCGGCCGGCCACCAGCGGGACGCCGTACAGGGTCACCCGTTCCAGTGCCATCACCGCGCCGCGGCGGCGTTCCCAGTGCGGCTCGCTGTAGAACCGCTTCACCAGGTGGCCGGCCAGCTCCTCGGCCCACTCGGCCTGGATGCTCGCGTTCACCCGGGCGTAGAGCCGGGACGTCTCGACCAGCTCGGCGGCCATCACGAACTGCGGCTGCTTCTTGAACAGCGCCGAGCCGGGGAAGATCGAGAACCGCGCGTTGCGGGCGCCGAGGTAGTCGCGCTTGGCCGGATCCCGCAGGCCGAGGTGCGAGAGCAGCCCGGCGAGCAGGCTGCGGTGCAGCTGGTCGGCGTCCACCTCGGCCTCGCCGATCCGCACGCCCATGCCCTTGACGATCTGGCGCAGCTGGGCGACCAGGTCCTGCCACTCCCGGATCCGCAGGTAGTTCAGGTACTCGGCCTTGCACAGCCGGCGGAACTGGTTGCCCGACAGTGCCTGCTGCTGCTCGCGCAGGTAGCGCCACAGGTTGAGGTAGGCGATGAAGTCCGAGGACGGGTCGGCGAACCGGGCGTGCTGGGCGTCGGCGGCCTGCTGGTGCTCGGCCGGCCGCTCGCGCGGGTCCTGGATCGACAGCGCGGCGGTCACGACCAGCACGTCGCGCAGGCAGCCGCGCTGGTCGGCCTCCAGGATCATCCGGGCCAGCCGCGGATCCACCGGCAGCTGCGCGATCTTGCGGCCGGTGTCGGTCAGGTGCCGGCGGGCATCGAGGGCGTTCAGCTCCAGCAGCAGCGCGACGCCGTCGGCGACCTGGCGGGCGTCCGGCGGGTCCAGGAAGCCGAACTTCTCCACCGCGCCGAGGTCGAGGGTGGCCATCTGCAGGATCACCGAGGCGAGGTTGGTGCGCAGGATCTCGGGATCGGTGAACTCGGGCCGGCCGTCGTGGTCGGCCTCGCTGTAGAGCCTGATGCAGATGCCGTCCGAGGTGCGCCCGCACCGGCCGGCCCGCTGCTTGGCCGAGGCCTGCGAGACCGGTTCGATCGGCAGCAGCTGCACCTTGGTGCGCTGGCTGTAGCGGGAGATGCGGGCGGTGCCGGCGTCGATCACGTACTTGATGCCGGGCACGGTCAGCGAGGTCTCCGCGACGTTGGTGGCCAGCACGATCCGGCGTCCCTGGTGCGCGGCGAAGACCCGGTGCTGCTCGGCCGCCGACAGCCGGGCGTAGAGCGGCAGGATCTCGGTCGCCGGCAGGTTCAGGTTGCTCAGCGCGTCGGCGGTGTCGCGGATCTCCCGCTCGCCGGAGAGGAACACCAGCACGTCGCCCATCGGCTCGTGGCGCAGCTCGTGCACCGCGTCGGTGATCGCGGTGAGCTGGTCGCGATCCTCGTCCGGAGCGTCCGGGTCGGTGATCGGGCGGTAGCGGACCTCGACCGGGTAGCTGCGGCCGGACACCTCGACGACCGGCGCGCCCTCGAAGTAGTCGGCAAAGCGCTGCGGGTCGATGGTGGCCGAGGTGATGATCACCTTCAGATCGGGGCGCTTGGGCAGCAGCTGCTTGAGGTAGCCGAGCAGGAAGTCGATGTTGAGACTGCGCTCGTGCGCCTCGTCGATGATGATCGTGTCGTAGCCGCGCAGCAGCCGGTCGCGCTGGATCTCGGCGAGCAGGATGCCGTCGGTCATCAGCTTGATCAGCGACGTCTCCGACACCCGGTCGGTGAAGCGGACCGCGTACCCGACCGTCTCGCCGACCTGGGTGTCGAGCTCGCTGGCGATCCGTTCGGCGACCGCGCGGGCGGCGATCCGGCGGGGCTGGGTGTGGCCGATGGTGCCCAGCACGCCGCGGCCGAGTTCGAGGCAGAGCTTGGGGATCTGGGTGGTCTTGCCGGAGCCGGTCTCGCCGGCGATCACCACGACCTGGTGGTCGCGGATGGCGGCGAGCAGGTCGTCCCGGCGCTGGCTGACCGGCAACTCTTCGGGGTAGCCGATCTTCGGGACGGCGGCCCGGCGGGCATCGAGTCTCAGCTCGGCCCTGCTGACGTCGGCTTCGAGCCCGGGATCGGGTTTGCCCTTGAACCGCCGGGACAACCGGTGCCGGTCACGCGGGCCGAGCGCCTCGATCCGGGTACGCAGGTTCCGCGCGGCGGCGGGTGCGTGCCCGGCGGGCGGATTCTCGGCAGGCATTGTCTCGGCAGGCATAGCGGTCTTTCAGCGTAGTGCGTCGCCGCCAGCGGATTTGCCGCCTCCGCCGCCGCGTCTCGAATGCATAACGGGGATTGGCGCCATTTCAGGTCAGCCCTATATTTCTCGCACCATTCGGCAAAGGAGCGAGCAGATGAGCCGTACCCGAATCCTGGTGTCCGCCACGGTGCTGGCCGGTGTGTCGATCGCCGGCCTGGTCGTCGGCATCCAACCGGCCGGCGCGGTGACCAGCGGGCCGCTGTCCTGTTACAGCGACTCCGGCTACGTCTACTGCACCGAGACGACGTACCCGAACCCGTCCTGGACGTTCGACTTCTCCGGCCAGCCGGCGGACTACGGCAAGACCAGCGTGTCCTACCGCTGCGGCAACCAGGGCAAGGCATGGTTCGTCTCGGTGTCGGTGACCGGCGTCGTCAACGGCCCGGGCGACTGGTCGGTGCAGGGCACCTGCAGCACGGCTATCCCGTAACAGTTCACCGGCGGACGGTGGCGCCGATCAGCAGCCCGGCCGCGACGTAACAGCCGACCACCAGCGCGGTCAGGTGCCAGCCGCCGCCGCTGTAGGCCAGCCCGGTCAGCGCGCCGAGCACGCTCGATCCGGCGTAGTAGGCGAGCAGGTAGAGCGCGCTGGCCGTGGCCCGGGCGCTGGTGGCCAGCCGCGACACCCAGCCGCTGGCCACCGAGTGCGCGCCGAAGAAGCCGCCGGTGAAGACGATCAGGCCGGCGATCACCGCGGGCAGCGTGTCCGGCACGGTGAGCGCGAGCCCGGCCGCCATGACGA
>DATJNU010000088.1:0-8187 GCA_035507775.1 Jatrophihabitans sp. | reverse complement strand
GAGAAGGCGCCGCTCAGCTCCAGCGCCGAGGTCGGCGACTGGCCCAGGGTGAAGGTCGCCTGGTGGCCGCTGACCACGTCCTGGGCGATCGAAGAGCTGCCGCTGCCGGTCAGCGGGGACTTGAGGCGGTTCATGCCGAGGCTGAGCGCGGTGTTCACGATCGGGTCGAGGTTGCAGCCGAAGAGCTCGTCCTCCATCGCCACGAAGTAGGTGTTCGAGGACTCCGGCAGCGCGTGGTCCAGCGGCAGGGTGTCGCGGTAGTTGCCCGCGTTGCGCACCGTGTAGGTCTTGCCGGTGCTGGTGTCGATCGGGCAGTTCTTCACGGTGTACTGGTTGTTGCTGGTGGTCAGCTGGTAGCTCGTCGGCACGCCCATCTTCAGCGCGGCGAGCGCGGTGAAGTACTTGTACGTCGAGCCCGATCCCGCGTAGGCCGCGCTGAACACCGGGTTCACCGAATAGCCAGGGTCGTTCTTCTTCACCCCGTAGTGCAGGTCGGTGATCATCGTGGTGATCGCGCCGGTGCTGGGGGTCACCGACGGCATCGCGAGGATGTAGCCGCCACTGTGTGCCGGATCCAGCCCGCTGGAGTTCCAGATGTTGTTCTGGCCGGTGTTCTGCAGGTTAGCGTCCAGCGTCGTGACGATCTTGTACCCGCCGGTGTTCACCCGCTGGGCGCTCAGGCCGCCGGTGTTCTCCAGCCACTGCAGCGCGTAGTCGCAGAAGAAGCCGACGTTCAGGATCGCCGGGTTGGCGTTCGCGCAGCCGCGCGGCGGCATCCGGTGCGGGGCCAGCCGGATCGGCTGTGCCTTGTAGGCCGCGGCCTGTGCGGCGGTCAGGTACTTCTGGCTGACCATGTTGTCCAGCACCAGGTCGCGCCGGTCCCGGGCGGCCTGCGGGTGCTCGAACGGGTCGTAGTCCGACGGCGCCTTGACCAGGCCGACCAGCATCGCCGACTGCGGCAAGGTCAGCTTGCTGGCCGGCACCCCGAAGTAGGTCTGCGCGGCGGTCTGGATGCCGTACGCCCCCTCGCCGAAGAAGGCGATGTTGAGGTACTTCTGCAGGATCTGGTCCTTGCTGTTCTCCGTCTCGATCTTCAGCGCGCACTTGGCGTCGAGGATCTTGCGGTCGATGTTCTGGTCGATGGCGGCCTGCCGCTCGGCAGCGGTGTTCGCCTCGTAGTAGCGCACCTGCTTGACGTACTGCTCGGTCAGGGTCGAGGCGCCCTGGGTGTCACCGCCGGAGGTCTTGAGCGCACCGCGGATCAGGCCGCGCATGTCGACGCCGTGGTGGGAGTAGAAGCGCCGGTCCTCGGTGGAGATCAGCGCCTCGGTGACGGTCTTGGGCACCTGCGAGAACGGGATGACCTGCCGGTTCTGGTCGAACAGCGTCGCGATCACCGTCTTGCCGTCGCTGGCGTACATGGTGGTCGTCTGCTGGACCGGCTCCTCGACGAGGTTGCAGTCCGTGTTCAGAAATTTGTCCGCTCCGGCCTTAGCTGCCAGCCCGGCCCCGCCGATATAGGGGAGGAGAAGGCCGGCGGCAAGGATGCCGACGATCGCCAATAGCCCGGCAAGCTGACCCAGCTTCGACAGGATGGTCCATCTCGATGCGCGCGCCACAGGGGAACACAGTACGCGAGAGCGGCTCTGCCGCCCGTCTCGTCGCACCGCGTGACCACCGGCTGGCTCGCCGGCCAGATCGCCTGAGGATCGCCTTGCTCGAAGACGTCGATCTCATATCGGACTATTGCAGATTGTCGAACTCTCACCTACCGTCCGACTCTACAACTCACATCATTTCCGTGTGAGTTTTCGAAGTGGACGTAACGCGGTCCCGCAAGGACTGGGAACGGATGCACGGGGGGCTAGAAATGAGCGCACCGAAATTGCCCGACCGGGTCAGGGCTACCGGCGATCCGGAGTGGGCCTCGCGCGGCGCCTGCCGCAACGTCGATCCCGAGACGCTCTTCGTGGTCGGCGCCGCCCAGCACAAGGCCAAGGTCATCTGCATGGGCTGCCCGGTCCGGTTCGACTGCCTGGCCGACGCGCTCGACAGCCGCACCGAGTTCGGCGTCTGGGGCGGCATGACCGAGCGCGAGCGCCGCACCCTGCTGCGCCGCCGGCCCGACATCGCCTCCTGGCGGCACTTCTTCGCCGGCGACGAGCGGGCCGACAACCTGGCCACCCTGCCGCAGCCGATGCACGTCGTCCGCTGACGCCGGCTGACCGCCGTCCGCCGGTCAGCCGCCGGCCAGGGCCGCGCCGATCGCGCGCAACCCGGCCAGGTCGTGCACGTCGGTGGGCAGCGCCGGCACCTGCAACTCCGGCACGTCCGGGTGGGCCGCGGCGAACCGGTTGACCATCGCGCGGTCGTGCCGGGCCGCCTCGGCGGTCTCGGCGTGCACCCGCAGCGCCGCCGCGGCCAGCTCCGCACCGGGTGAGTCCAGGCCGGCCAGCCGGTCGGCCGCGTCCAGGGCCCGGTCGGCCGACAGGTCCACCTCGCTGCGGCGCACCCGGTTGAGCACCACGCCGGCCAGCGGCATCGCGTCCGCCTGCAGCCGCTCGACGAAGAACGACGCCTCGCGCAGCGCGTCCGGCTCGGGCGAGGCCACCACCACGAACGCGGTGCCCGGCGCCTTGAGCAGCTCGTAGGTCTGCTCGGCCCGCTCCCGGAACCCGCCGAACATCGTCTCCAGCGAGGCCACGAACGCCGAGACGTTGGCCAGCAGGTCGTTGCCCAGGATCTTGTTCAGCACCCGGCTGAAGATCGAGAACGACGCCCCGACCACCTTCAGGTACGCCTTGCCACCGGCCCGGGCGGGCGCGGTGAGCAGCCGGATCATCCGGCCGTCCAGGAACCGGCCGAGCCGCTGCGGGGCGTCCAGGAAGTCCAGCGCCGAGCGGGACGGCGGGGTGTCCACCACGATCAGGTCCCAGTCGCCGTGCTCGATCAGCCGGCTGCGCAGCTGCGACAGCTTCTCCATCGCCATGTACTCCTGCGTGCCGGCGAAGGAGGCCGACAGCGACTGGTAGAAGGGGTTGGCGAAGATCTGCTCGGCCTTGTCGGCGGTGGTGTTGGCCAGCACGACCTCGTCGAAGGTCCGCTTCATGTCGAGCATCATCGCCAGCAGCGCCCCGCCGGCGATGCCGGGCACCGGCCGCGGGGTGTTGTCCAACTCGACGAGGCCGAGCGACTGGGCCAGCCGGCGGGCCGGATCGATGGTCAGCACGACCACCCGGCGGCCCTGCTCGGCCGCCCGCAGCGCGAGCGCCGCGGCGGTGGTCGTCTTGCCCACCCCGCCGCTGCCGCAGGTGACGATCACCTTGATGTCGGGATCCTTGAGCAGCCGGTCGACATCGAAGGCGGCCGGCGGCCGGCGCGGGCTCATCGCCGCCCTCCGGCCTGCCAGTCGTCCAGGTCGAGCGCGTCGGCCAGCTCGAACAGGCTGCCCAGGTCGACCGGCGGCGGCAGTTCGGGCAGCCGGCGCAGCGGGGCCCCGACCGCGGCCAGGTCGGCCGCCGCCCGGGCCTGCAGCTGCTGCCGGGCGCCGTAGTCGGCCATCTCGGCCAGCAGGCCGGGCGCCAGCGAGCCGGCCAGCCCGGCCGCGGCCAGCCCGGCGGTGAGCTCGGCGGCGTCCGGAGCCGCGGCGCCGACCAGTTCCGGCCGGGCTCGGTTGACCACGACCTGCCCGATCCGGTACCCGGCGGCACGCAGCTCGGCGGCGGCGTCCAGGGTCTCCTGCACCGGCATCTCCTCCAGCAGGGTCACGATGTGCACCGCGGTCCGCTCCGAGTGCAGCAGGTCGATCACCCCGGTGCTCTGCCGGTGGATCGGGCCGATCTTGGTCAGTCCGGCCACCTCGTGGGTGGCCTGCAGGAATGCGGTGATCCGGCCGGTCGGCGGCGCGTCCAGCACCACCGAGTCGTACGCCCGGCGGCCGTCCTTGCCGGTACGGGTGACCGCCTCCTTGACCTTGCCGGTGAGCAGCACGTCGCGCAGGCCCGGCGCGATGGTGGTCACGAAGTCGATGGCGCCCATCTTGCGCAGCACCGAGCCGCCGCGCTTGATGTTGTAGAACAGCTCCAGGTATTCGAGCATCGCGGCCTCGGGATCGACGGCCAGGCCGATCACCTCGCCGCCGCGGCTGGCGGTCAGCCGGGTCTCGGCGTAGGGCAGCGGCGCGGAGTCGAAGAGCTGGGCCAGGCCCTGCCGTCCCTCCACCTCGATCAACAGCACCCGCTGTTGCCGGCCGGCCAGCGCCAGCGCCAGCGCGCCGGCCACCGTGGTCTTGCCGGTGCCGCCCTTGCCGGTCACCACGTGCAGGCGGGGCAGCGGGGACGTGGGCACGCGACCAGCCTACAAACCGCACGGGGTAGGTTGCGGACTGTTCGATGCCCCGGATCAGTGAGGTGTGCCATGACCGTTCCGTCCGCCCGGCTGACCGAGCTCGGCATCGAGCTGCCGCCGGTGGCGGCGCCGCTGGCCGCGTACCAGCCCGCGGTGCGGACCGGGTCGCTGGTCTACACCTCCGGGCAGCTGCCCTTCGTCGCCGGCCAGCTGCCGGCGACCGGCAAGGTCGGCGCCGAGGTGTCGGCCGAGGACGCGGTCGGCCTCGCCCGGACCTGCGCGCTGAACGCGCTGGCCGCCGTGCACGCCCTGGTCGGCATCGACGCGGTGGTGCGGGTGGTCAAGGTGGTCGGCTTCGTCGCCTCGGCCCCGGGCTTCACCGGCCAGCCGGCGGTGCTCAACGGCGCCTCGGAGCTGCTCGGCGAGGTGTTCGGCGAGGCCGGCCGGCACGCCCGGTCCGCGGTCGGGGTCGCCGAGCTGCCGGCGAACTCCCCGGTCGAGGTGGAACTGATCGTCGAGGTGGGCTGACCCGATGGCCGGGGGCGAGCCGGTGGGCGCCGAGGTGCCGGTCCGCGAGGCGGCGACGGTGATCCTGCTGCAGGACGGCGCTGCGGGGCTGGAGACCTGGCTGATGCGCCGGGTGCCGAAGATGGCGTTCGCGCCGGGCATGTCGGTGTTCCCCGGCGGCGGGGTGGATGAGGCCGACCGCGCCGGCCCCGCGGTCCCCGGTCAGGCCGAGGTCGCCCGGCGGCTCGGCACCACCGACGAGCACGCCGCGGTGCTGCTGCGGGCCGCGGTCCGGGAGATCGAGGAGGAGACCGGCGTCCGGCTCTCGGCCGCGGACCTGCGCCCGTGGGCCCGCTGGATCACCCCGCGGCAGGAGAAGCGGCGCTACGACACCTACTTCTTCGTGGCGGTGCTGCCGGCCGGCGCGCTGGCCAGCGACCTCTCCACCGAGGCGTCGGTGGCCGACTGGGTGCCGATCGCCGAGGCGCTGGCCGAGTACGAGCGCGGCGAGCGGCCGATGCTGCCGCCGACCGTGCTGAACCTGACCGAGGTCGGGGCCCTCGCCGACGCGGCCGCCGTGCTGGCCGCGGCCGGTGACCGGGAGCTGCGGCCGATCACCCCGGAGCTGCGGCCGAACGCGGACGGAGTGTGGGTGGCCGACCTCGGCGACGGCCGGGAGCTGCCGCTGCCGGACGGCTTCGTCTCCGCGACGGGCCGGAAGCTGGACGGCTGAGATGGCCCTCGCGTACGAGCGGCTGCGCCAGGTCACCCCGCTGGCCGGGGTGGTGCTGGCCGACAACCCGTCCGCGATGACCCTGGACGGCACCAACACCTGGCTGCTGCGCGACGAGCCCGGCCGCCGGGCCGCGGTCGTCGTCGACCCGGGGCCGCTGGACGAGGCGCACCTGCGCACCGTCGCCGAGGCGGCCGGGACGGTCCCGCTGATCCTGCTCACCCACGGGCACTCCGACCACTCCGACGGCGCCCGCCGGCTGGCCGAGCTGACCGGGGCGCCGGTGCGCGCGCTGGATCCGGCACACCGGTACGGCGGCGAGGGGCTGGCCGAGGGCGACGTGCTGGAGGCGGCCGGCGTGCCGGTCACGGTCTGGCGCACGCCCGGGCACACCGCCGACTCGCTGTCGTTCCTGCTGCCGGCCGGCGACGCCGAACCCGCCGTGCTGACCGGCGACACCATCCTGGGCCGGGGCACCACGGTGGTCGCGCACCCGGACGGGGTGCTCGGCGACTACCTCGACTCGCTGCACCGGCTGGCCACGCTGACCGGGGTGACCGTGCTGCCCGGCCACGGCCCGGAACTGCCGGACGCCGGCGCCGCCGCGGCCGGCTACCTGGCACACCGGGAGCAGCGGCTGGACCAGGTGCGGGCGGTGCTGGCCGGACGTCCGGCAGCCACCGCGCGCGAGGTGGTGGAGCGGGTGTACGTCGACGTGGACCGGGTGCTGTGGCCGGCCGCGGAACTGTCGGTCCGCGCCCAGCTGGCCTACCTGCGCACCACCGAGCGTTGAGGGGTCAGCGCAGGTCGAGCAGATCTCGCCGCTTCCGGTACTCCTCGTCGGTGAGCTCGCCCTTGGCGTACCGCTCGTTCAGGATCCGCAGCGCGGTGGCGAAGTCGGCCCCCTCGCCGGGCCGGTCCACTCCGGCCGGGGTGGCGTCCGCGAGGCGGCGCTGGTCGCGTGGCGTCCGGACCAGCCACACCACGCCGTAGGCGACCGCGCCCCAGAAGAGCAGCATGATCAGGCCGAACGGAAGCCAGTACCACTGGTTCCAGCCGCTGCCCCACATCATCTGCCGGCCCCTCTCGCCGACGCTCCCGCGATTCAGCATGGCGTCATCAGGGGTCGGTGACCACGGTCCTTGGTCCCTGCCGTTCATCCGGAGGTGATTGGATCGCCGCCGCACCGTTGTCCGTGACGAGAGGCGCCCTCGTGATTGCCGCACCTGATCGGCTGGCCCGCCGCCTGCTGCAGGCGGCCGGGCTGCTGTTCTTCGCCTTCGCCGGGTACGCGCGCATCGCGACGCTGGGCGAGGAGGTTCGGGACCCGGCGCGGACGATCCCCCGGGCGATCCCGCTCGCCCTGGGCCTGGCGGTGCTGGTCTACGCGGTGGTTGCGGTGTCGGCGCTGGCCGCGGCCGGGCCGGCCGGCCTGGCGCACGCCGGGGCACCGCTGGTCGCGGCGGTGCAGGCCGCCGGTGCGGGTGTGGTGGCGCCGGTGGTGCGGCTCGGCGGTGCGGTAGCCAGCCTCGGTGCCCTGCTGGCACTGATCGCCGGTATCGGGCGGACCGGCCTCGCCATGGCCCGTAACCGGGACCTGCCCGGCTGGCTCGACGCGGTGCACCCACGTTTCCGGGTGCCATACCGGGCCGAGCTGGCGCTGGCGGCGGTGGTGAGTGTGCTGGTGCTGTTCACCGACCTGCGCGGGGTGATCGGGTTCTCCTCGTTCGGGGTGCTCGTCTACTACGCGATCGCCAACGCGGCCGCCTGGACCCAACCGGCCGCGGACCGGCGCTCGCCGCGGGCCCTGAACCTGCTCGGCCTTGTCGGCTGCCTGGTGCTGGTGGTGACGTTGCCCGCGGTCAGCGCGATCACCGGTCTGGTGATGTTCGCGGTCGGCCTGGGCGGCCGGCTGGTGGTGCGTTCGCTCCGGCGGTGAGGCTTCAGCGGGCCCGGCGGGCGAGCCGTTCGCGGTCGAGGATGACCACGCTCTTGCCCTCCAGCCGCAGCCAGCCGCGCTGGGCGAAGTCGGCCAGGGCCTTGTTCACGGTCTCTCGAGAGGCGCCGACCAGCTGGGCGAGCTCCTCCTGGGTCAGGTCGTGGGTGACCCGCAGCTGGCCGCCGTCCACCGAACCGAAGCGCTGGGCCAGCTGCAGCAGCTGCTTGGCCACCCGGCCGGGCACGTCGACGAAGATCAGGTCGGCCAGCATGGTGTTGGTCCGGCGCAGCCGGCGGGCGACGACCCGCAGCAGCTGCAGCGCGATCTGGGGGCGCTCGGTGATCCAGTTGGTGAGGGCGGCCTTGGGCAGCCGGGCCACCCGGGCATCGGTGACCACCACGGCGGTGGCGGTGCGCGGGCCGGGGTCGAAGAGCGAGAGCTCGCCGAACTGGTCGGCCGGGCCCATCACGGCGACCAGGTTCTCGCGGCCGTCGGAGGACTTGCGGCCGAGCTTCACCTTGCCCGACAGCACGATGTAGAGGCTGTCGCCGGGCTCGCCCTCGTTGAACAGGATCGTGCCCCGCGGTGCTTCGAAGATCTCGAACTGGCTGCCCAGCGCCTCCACATCGGCAGGGTCGACGCCTTGGAACAGTCCGGCCCT
>DATJNU010000087.1:0-19036 GCA_035507775.1 Jatrophihabitans sp. | reverse complement strand
TGACCATCCTGCTCGGCATGCCGATCGGCCGGCTTCGCCGCCCGGTGCCGACGATGCGGGTGACCCTCAACGCGATCGCCGTCGGCGTGCTGATGTTCCTGTTCTGGGACGTGCTCTCGGCCGCGTGGGAGCCGATCGACTCCGCGCTCACGAGCGTGCACGACGGGCACGGCGGGGTCGCCTCGGCCCTTGGCTACGGCGCGCTGTTCGCGGGCGGCCTGGGCGTGGGGCTGCTCGGGCTGGCCGCCTGGGACCGGCACATGAACGCCGCCGCCCGCAGCCGCGGGGCCGGCGGCCCCGGCGCGATGGCCGTGACCGAACGCCCCGAGCGGGGTATCGCCGCGTGGTCGCCGGCCTACCGGCTCGCGCTGCTGATCGCCGTCGGCATCGGGCTGCACAACTTCGCCGAGGGCCTGGCCATCGGCCAGTCGGCCGCGAACGGCGAGGTGGCGCTGGCGACCGTCCTGGTGATCGGCTTCGCCCTGCACAATGCCACCGAGGGCTTCGGCATCGTGGCACCGCTGGCCGGCGACGTCGACGCCGCCGGCTCGCCGATCCGGCCCAGCTGGGGCTTCCTGCTCGGGATGGCGCTGATCGGCGGCGGCCCGACCTTCGTCGGCACCCTGATCGGGCACAGCTTCACCAGCGAGCCGCTGAGCGTCATCTTCCTGACCCTGGCGGCCGGTTCCATCGTCTACGTGCTCTGCCAGCTGATCGGGATCGCGGCCAAGGCCAAGCGCCCCGACCTGCTCGCGGCCGGGCTTCTGCTGGGCCTGCTCGCCGGCTTCATCACCGACGCCATCGTCACCGCCGCCGGCGTCTGAGGCTGCTACCGGGTACGGCCGCGCAGCTCGTCGCCTGCTGCCCGCTCGACCAGGATCGGGACGTAGTCGCGGATCCTGCTGCCGGCGAAGCCGTCGTAGCGCAGCTGCACGAGCAGCTCGATCTCGCCCGGTTCCACCGAGGGGAACCGCACGCAGAGGCGTTCGGTGATCTGAGCCATCGTGGTGGCCTCACGGGTGTCGACTGACTGCTCAATCGTCATGCCGCGAGTATGCGGCGCGGGGCGGCGTTCAACCAGGGCCGCAATGCACTCGTATCCCGTGGCCGGACGATTCGCGTGCAACCACAAATCTGCTGGTAACACTGGGCAAAACCGACCGCAGCCCTGGCTCGCCGGCCAGCTCAGGAGTCCGGCTCGGATCCTTCGCCGGGCTCCTCGTCGCCGTCGGGGCGACCGGGTGGCGGCTCCTCCGCGCCCGGAAAATCCAGTGGTTGCGGCTGTTCGCGGTCGTCCTGCCGGTCGGCCATCTCGGCTCCGTCCGTGTCGAGCCGGCGCCGATGCGGAGCTTGCTCACCGTCCGGGCCGGCCAGACCCAGCCTAGTGACCGCTCAGCGGGTGAGCCGAGCGATCAGCGGGTCGAGCTCACGCGCCAGCGCGATGTCGTAGCCGGTGACCCCGCCGGCCGAGTGGGTGCTCAGGGACAGCTCGACGGTGCGCCAGCTCAGCCGCAGGTCGGGGTGGTGGTCGAGCCGCTCGGCTATCGGGGCCAGCTCGTCGATGAAGCCGACCGCGGCCAGGAAGCTGGGCAGCGTCACCGTCCGGGCGAGCCGGTCGGCGCCGACAGCCCAGCCCGGGTCCAGCTCGGCTGCGGCGACGGCGAGCTGGCCGGCAGTCAGCAGCGTGCGATCCATCCCGTTCCCCTCGGCGGTCTCGCCCAGGCTAATCGGCCGGTGTCCGACCGGGCCACTAGGCTCAGCACTCGTGACCGAACGCGAGAGCAAGGACGACCGGCTGGTCTGGATCGACTGCGAGATGACCGGCCTGGAGCTGGGCCGGGACGCGCTGATCGAGATCGCGGTGCTGGTGACCGACGGCGAGCTGACCGTGCTGGACCCCGGCCTCGACATCGTGATCAACTGCGCCGACGACGTGCTCGAGACGATGGTGCCGTTCGTCCAGCAGATGCACGAGAGTTCGGGACTGACCGAGCTGGTGCGCGCCTCGACGGTCACGCTGGGCGAGGCCGAACGGCAGGTGCTGGACTACGTGAAGCGCTTCGTGCCCGAACCGCGCACGGCGCCGCTGTGCGGCAACTCGATCGCCACCGACCGCGGCTTCATCGCCCGGGACATGCCGGCGCTGGACGGGTACCTGCACTACCGGATGGTGGACGTCTCCTCGATCAAGGAGCTGACCCGGCGCTGGTACCGGCGGGTGTACTTCGGCCAGCCGCCCAAGGGGCTGGCCCACCGGGCGCTGGCCGACATCCACGAGAGCGTGCAGGAACTGCGGTACTACCGGGCCACGGTGTTCGTCCCGCAGCCCGGCCCGAGCACCGACGAGGCCGCCGCAGCCGCCGCGGCGGTGGTCGCCGAGGCGGGTGTGCCGAGCGCGGCTTACCCGGTCGTGACCGCACCGGAGGGCCAGGTAGACTGACGTTCGCTCCGGGCAGCCGGAGCGCTTGATGGTGGGCGTAGCTCAGCTGGTAGAGCACCTGGTTGTGGTCCAGGATGTCGCGGGTTCGAGCCCCGTCGCTCACCCCATTCACAGGCCCCGGGAGACCGGGGCCTGTGTGCTTCCCGCTCACCTCGGCACGATCGCCCGTGCAGCTGCACGGGCGACCAGGGCGGCACCAGGTCCAGGCCGTCGGGATTGTTCAGCAGCCCGCGGCGACCCCGGGCCGGCCGGTCACGCCGTGCTGCCAGACGATGCGGTCGGTGTGCGGGTCGATCACCACGACGCGATGGTGGAAGTCGTCGGTGACGGCGACGTCGCCGCTCGGCAGTGGGAGCGCCAGCGACGGATGGTCGAGGTGGTTGGCCGCGGTGCCGCCCCAGCGCCAGATCGGCCGCCCGCCGCGGTCCAAGATCACCACCTGGCCGGCCGCGGAGTAGTCCACGGTGAGATAGCGGTCCGGGCCGATCAGGTTCGTGTCGGACGGGCACTTGACGTCGGATGGGTGGGCCGACCAGTAGACGGTGCCGTACAGGCTGATCTCGTCGACCCAGTCACCGTTGATCTCGGTGACGAGGTAGCGCCCGTGACCGCGCGGGAACACCCCGTTCGGGCCCGGCCGGGGTACCCCGCGACGCACAGCAGGTTCCCACGCCGCATTACGAGGGGCGGCCGAGTCGCGTGCGCAGGTCGAGCACCCGGCGCAGCGCCTGGCGGGAGTGGCCGGGGTTGAGCCGGTGGTCCTCGATCGCGGCGGCCAGGGCATCGACCGCGGCGCTGCCCTGCGTGACATCACGCGCCGAGCAGAGCAGCACGTCCATGCCGGCCCGGGCGGCGAGCACCGTTCGCGCCCCGGTGTCACCGAACGAGGCCAGCGAGCCGGCCTCCAGCGCGTCGGTGATCGTGACCCCGCGGAAGCCGAGCCGGTCGCGCAGCTCGCCCTGGACGATGGCCGGCGAGAAGCCGGCCGGGTACACCGGGTCGAGGGCCGGATACACCGCCCACGACGTCATGACCATGTCGACGCCGGCCTTGATCGCTGCGACGAACGGGTACTCGTCCACGCTGTGGAGCTCGCCGGCCGGCTGGGTCAGCGTCACGGTCCCCAGGTCGGTGTTCTGGGCCCGGGTGGCGGCGCCGAGGCCCGGGAAGTGCTTGGCCGTGGCCACGATGCCGAGGCCTTGCTGGGCGGTGACGAACGCGGCCCCGCAGGCCGAGCACACCTCGGGATCGGAACTGTAGGAGCGCCCGAACTGGTCGTCGAAGTTCCCCGCCTCGCGGTAGACGTCCAGCACCGGGGCCAGGTTGGTGTTCATCCCGACACCGGCGAGCGACTGCGCCGCGCCGATGCCGGCGTCGTGGGCGGCGCCGGTGGGGTCGGCCGACGCGCCGATCTGCTTCTCCGTCAGCGTCGGCTCCCCCGGCTTGATCCGCCGGACGATGCCGCCCTCCTGGTCGGTCATCAGTAGCAGCGGGGCGTCGACCGGGCTCTCCTCGTTCGCCGCCGTGAGATCGGCGACGACGGCGGCCACCTGCGCCAGGTCGGGAATGTTCTCGCCGAAGAAGATCACGCCGCCGACCTCGCCGGCACGGACCAGGTCGAACAGCGTCGCCGGCGGCGTCGGGCCGGGGTAGGAGAAGATCACCCGCTGGCCGGCCTCTTGCCTGGGCGTCAGCTTCGGCCGCCGCCTTCCCGCACTCCCGGGCTCAGCCGCCCGGGCCACGCCGCTGAGGCCGAGGCCACCGAGCAGGCTGGCACCGGCGACCAGGGCATTGCGACGGCTGATGGGCCTGCCCGGATTGCGCATGGGTCGCTCCTCGTCCGGTAGCTGCATTTGGTCTAGACCAGCGAGGGTTGCATAGACCAATTCGCCTGGTCAAGGGCTGATTTTCGGGCTGCCGTCAGCCGGTAAGTGGCGCATCCTGGAGGCACCCGGTCCGAACGAGGCGGGAGCGGCTCGATCACGGGAGGGACGGTGCAGGTGGAGCCCAGCGGTGTCCACGGCCAGCTCGCACCGGAGCACGTCAGCGAGCACGCCCACGATTTCTTCGAGCAGGCCCGGGCGCTGCTCGGCGACCGGTTCGCCGAGGCGCGGTTCGATCTCGACGACCGCGGCTTGCGCGTCACGATCGTCGACCCGACCGACCAGGACGTCACGGTCATCGGCGACGTCGCGCGAGGGCTGGGCATCGAGAGCTGGGTGCGACTGGAGCGCGCCGACCCGGTGGCTGTGGCAGCCTGGGAACGGCTCAGTCACGACCTGCAACGACTGGGCGCCGCAGATCCTCGGCTACTGCTGCGATACCCAGGCCCGAGCGCGAGGTACCGCCGGCCGCCGGTCGAGATTCACTTGATCTCCACGGCCGAATCCACCGCTGCCGAACTGCACGAGGGCTACGGCGACTTCGTGTCGCTGCGGGTCGGCGCCCTGCCCTACCCGCCTGCGGCGGCACCGGAGACGCCACGCCGGACAGTCGACCGGGATCCGGTGGACCCGGCCGAATTCCGCATCGAGCTGGAGTCCCCGTTGTCCCTGACCAGGGGCAGCCGCACCACCCACGGCCTGCTGCTGACCAACCTCGGCAACCAGGACATCGGCGTCCACACCAACGGCCAGCTCACCGCAGCCATCGTCGACGGCGACCGGATCGTCGGTGGCCTTGACACCGGCGGGGTCTGGAACCAACCGCGCCTGACCTTCGCCGCCGCGCCGTCGGAGACCGTGCGGATGCCGGTCATCGTCGGCACCACCAGCTACGCCCCCGAGTTGGGCTACGTCCTCCCAGCGGGGAACTGGCACCTGACCGCGCGGCTGGACCTCGCGGACGGCCGCCGGCTGCGCACGCCCGCCCTGCCGCTCACCATCACCAGGTGAGCGGCTGACCCGCTCAGCCCGCTTCGGCGATCCGCTTGATGGCGGCCAGCGTCGCCGGGATGCCCTCGTGCGCCATCTGCGTCCGGTCGGCGATCTGGGCCGGCGCGTCGTCGCCGTACCGCTGCGCGAACATCGCCTGGCCGGCCGGGGTGAACTGCCAGGTCTCGGTGAGCAGGGTGCCCCCGTCGTGCGGGGCGAGCCGGAACGACCACCGGACGTAGTCCTCGCCCACAGCCCAGGCGAACTCGGTGCCCCGGTCGGCGGTGACCACCCGCGACCGGGTCTGCCACTGCCGCGCCGGGGTGGCGTTGTAGCCGGTGAACCAGGCGCCCACCTGCGGCCCGGCGCCGTCGTCCCAGACGCAGCCGGTGCAGGTCGGGCTCCACTCGCCGGTGCGGGTCACGTCGGAGACCAGGTCGTAGAGGGTCTCGGGCGACACCGCCACGACGACGGCCTCGGAATGGGTGTAGTCGGTCATACCCGGCAGTCTTGCAGGCCCGGCCGAGCCGCGCGGCACGCGCCCGGCCAGCCAGTGCGGCACGCGCCCGGTCAGCCGGCGAGCCGGTGCCCGGCGAGCCAGCCGCCCAGGGCCGCGTACGCCGCCGCCCGCGCGTCCGGCAGCGACAGGAACACGTCGTGCCGGGCGCCGGCGACCGGCACGACCGTCGTCTCGCCGCCCAGGCAGCCCGCCCACCGTGCGATCTGGCGGACGTCGAGCACCGTGTCGGCCCGGTCGCTGAGTTCGGAGTACGTCCGGGCGTAGTGCGTCCGGTCCGAGCGCAGCACCAGCGACGGCACGCCGATCTCCAGGCCGCGGTGCAGCCGGGCGTGCCCGCGCCGGATCGCGTGCAGCCAGCCGGCCGTCACCGGGAAGCCGGCCAGCGGCTTCATGGCCAGGTCGAACTCCCACTCGCCGGTGCCGCTGACGTGCAGCGTCTGCGCGTAGACCCCGGCCGGGGTGTCGAGCCGGCGGTGCGGGCGCACCCGGGCCAGCACCCGCAGCGCCTGGGTGACCGGGCCGCGCAGCAGCGGCGTGCCCTGCAGGTCGAACCAGGGACTGTTGAGCACGAGTCCGGCCACCGGCGGCACCCGCCCGGCGGCCCGGCGCCGGTCCAGCCAGAGCGGCAGGATCAGCCCGCCGGTGGAGTGGGCCATCAGCACCACCGGACGGCCGGGCTGCTCGGCGGCGACGGTCGCCAGGGCCCGTTCCAGCTCGGAGTCGTAGAGGGCGAGGTCGGAGACGTAGTGCGCGGTGTGGCCGTCCCGGCGGGCCCGGCCGGACTTGCGCAGGTCCAGCGCGTAGAAGGCCAGCCCGCGGTCCGCGGTGAAGTCGGCCAGCGCGGTCTGGAAGAAGTAGTCGGAGAAGCCGTGCACGTAGAGCACCGCACCGTGCACCCGCTCCCCCGGCCGGGTATCGCGACGGACCAGCACCGCGGTGACCTCGCCCTCGCCGTCCGGGTCGGGTCCGAGGTCGAGGGTGGCCTGCCGGTAGCCCTCGCCGAGCAGGTCGGGCTGCCAGCCGGTGACGGTCAGCGAGTCGGGCACGCCTGTCATTGTGCCGACCACCGGCTCGCGCGAGCCCACCGAGGCCTGGTTAACAGCCGGCTCACAGCTAACGGGGAGCACCCTGCCAGCCTGATCTGGGAGAAAGTAGCCATGACACGTACGACCGTTGCACCGGCCCCATGACGGCGGTCCTGGACCGGCGCGGCCCGGCCACCGCCGCGGCGCCGCCGTCGTCCGTGGCGGCCCATCCGAACGCGGTGCTGGCCGCGATCGTGGCCGGCGGGGTGGCCGTCCTGGCGCTGTGGTGGCAGAACACCCCGGCGCTGCACGGCCTCGGCGACTGGCTGACCAACGCCGGCCGGATCACCGGCCTGCTCGCCGGCTACGGCGTGGTGGTGCTGGTCGCGCTGATGGCGCGCCTCCCACCGGTGGAACGCGGCGTCGGCGCCGACCGGCTGGCCCGCTGGCACGCGCACGGCGGCCGGTACGTGGTCTGCCTGGTGGTCACCCACGCGCTGCTGATCACCTGGGGCTACGCGGTCACCGCGCACACCGGCGTGCTGCACCAGACCAGCACCCTGCTGCTGAGCTACCCCGACGTGCTGATGGGGTCGGTCGGCGGCCTGCTGCTGGTCGGGGTCGGCATCGCCTCGGCCCGGGCCGCCCGGCGCCGGCTGCGCTACGAGACCTGGCACTTCCTGCACCTCTACACCTACCTGGCGATGGCGCTGGCCTTCAGCCACCAGTTCGCGGTCGGGGCCGAGTTCCTGTCCAACCGGCCGGCCCGGGTCGCCTGGTCGGCGCTGTACCTGACCGTGGGGCTGGCCCTCCTCTGGTACCGGTTCCTGGTGCCCGTCCGGCAGTACTACCGGCACCAGCTGCGGGTGGTCGCCGTCCGGCGCGAGGCGAGCGGCGTGGTCTCGATCGTGCTCGGCGGCCGGCACCTGGACGAACTGCGCGCCGAATCGGGCCAGTTCTTCCGCTGGCGGTTCCTCACCCGCCAGCTGTGGTGGGCGGCCAACCCGTACTCGCTGTCCGCGGCGCCGCGGCCGGACCAGCTGCGGATCACGGTCAAGAGCCTGGGCGAGCACAGCGCGGTGCTGTCCCGGCTGCGGCCGGGCACCCGGGTCTTCGCCGAGGGCCCGTACGGCGCGCTGACCGCCAGCCGCCGGCGGCGGCGCAAGGTGCTCCTGATCGCCGGCGGCATCGGGGTGACGCCGCTGCGGGCGCTGTTCGAGAGCATCCCCGCCGCCGGGACGGAGCTGACCCTGCTCTACCGGGTGAGCCGGCCGGCCGACGTGGTGTTCCGCACCGAGCTCAGCGCCATCGCCGAGCAGCGGGGCGCCCGGCTGCACATCGTGACCGGGACCCGCCGCAAGCTCGGCTACGATCCGCTCTCGGTCGAGGCCCTGACCGCCAACCTGCCGGACCTGCGCGAGCACGAGGTGTACGTCTGCGGCTCCGACTCGATGTCGGCCGCGGTGCTCGCGGCGCTGCGCGCGGCCAAGGTGCCGCGCCGGCAGATCCACCACGAATCGTTCGCGTTCTAGAACGCCCTATCTGTAAAGGACATTCTCATGCGGCGAATCGTTCTGGCCGTCCTCGGCACCGTCACCGGCCTGGTGATGCTGCTGTCCTTCAAGACCCATCCGGCCAGCACCGCGAGCGTGCCGGCCCTCGTCGCCCCGGTCACCCCGACCGGCAGCGACCCCGCCGGCAGCCCGGCGCCGGGCACCAGCGCGACTCCCGGTGCCAGCACGGCTCCGGCCGCGGGCAGCAGCGCGGCCACCGCGCCGGCCAGCACCCACAGCGCGGCGCCGGTGTCCAGGACCATCACCGGCGCCGCCGCCGACACCCGGTACGGCCCGGTGCAGGTGCAGCTCACCGTCGGCAACGGCACCGTCACCGCGGTGAACGCCGTCGTGTACCCGCAGAACACGCCGCGGGACTACGAGATCAACTCCTACGCCATCCCGCTGCTCAACCAGGAGGCGCTGTCGGCCAAGAGCGCCCAGATCGACATGGTCTCCGGCGCGACCTACACCAGCGAGGGTTACCTGCAGTCGCTGCAGAGCGCGCTCGACCAGGCCGGGCTGTGAGCCGGCGGTGACCGCGACCGTGGCGGCCGGCCGGACGGTGCACGTCGAGCACTGCATGGGCACCGCGTTCACCGTCGACGTCCGCGACCCGGGTGACTGGCAGGCCGCGATCGGCGAGGTCGTCACCTGGCTGCACCACGTCGACGCGGTGTTCAGCACCTACCGCCCGGGCAGCGACATCAGCCGGTTGCAGCGCGGCGAGCTCCGGCTGGCCGACGCCGATCCGCTGGTGGCCGTGGTGCTCGACCGGTGCGCCCGGGTGCAGGCCGACACCGGCGGTGCCTTCACCGCGCTGTCCCGCGGCCGGATCGATCCCACGGGCCTGGTCAAGGGCTGGGCGATCGAACGGGCCAGCGCCCTGCTGCGCGGGCGGGGAGCGGTCAACCATGCGGTCAACGGCGGCGGTGATCTGCAGCTGGCCGGTGAGGCGGCGCCCGGCCGCGGCTGGCAGATCGGCATCAGCGACCCGCACGAGCGCGGCCGGGTGCTCGCGGTGGTCGGCGGCAGCGAGCTGGCGGTGGCGACCTCCGGAGTGGCCGAGCGTGGCAACCACATCCTCGACCCGTTCACCGGCCGGCCGGCCGCGGCGCTGGCCAGCGCCACCGTCATCGGCCCGTCGCTCACCCTGGCCGACGCCTACGCCACGGCCGCGTTCGTGCTCGGCCGGGACGCCCTGCGCTGGATCGAGGGCGTCCCGGGTTACCAGGCCCTCGTCGTGGCCGCGGACGGCGGGACGGCGCGCAGTTCGGGCTGGCCGCACGGCTGAGCTCACCGGACCCTCGACGAGCGCAGCCGGCCGCGCCGGCGCGCTCGTCGAGCACCAGCAGGAACGCGACAGCGGGCCGGGTGCCTCCGGGATTCCCCCGAGATCCGTCCGGCGAGATCTCGACGCTCGGGCGGGTGGGTGCGTGCTGGGCGTCAGCGGTCGGACCGCTGACGGCGAGAACGCACCACCGGCCCCGGGAGCAAGCGCTCCGGGGCCGGTCACGGCAGAGTGCTACAGCGCCCAGCGGTGCCGCTGCACGAATGGCAGCCGGGCCCACATCCGGCCGAGCCCCCAGGTGCCGCCGGCGTACGTGGCGGCCAGTGCGACCAGCACGATCGCGTACAGGAAGTGGTAGTCCACCAGCGGGTTGGTGGAACCGCTCGGCGCGCCGGCGGCGGTGTGCTGGGCAAACGGGAACTCCGCGAACCACATCATCGCCAGCAGCAGCACGCCGGCCCCGGCCGCGATCCGCAGCGCGACCCCGGCGATCAGCGCGACGCCGATGCCGAGCAGCGCGAGCATGAACAGCCAGTCCGCCCACCAGGTGCCGGCCATCGAGTGGTACGGCGACTGGAACGGCCCGACCGCGACCGACTTCAGGAAGCCCCTCGTCGGCGAGCCGCCGTGGATCCACGCCTGCTTCGACGTGGTCGTGTAATGCAGGCCGAACGTCTTGTCGAGGAACGCCCACAGGAAGACGAACCCGGTGGCGATCCGTAGCACCGCCAGCGTCCGGGCCGCGAACTGGGTGAGCATGCCGCCGGGCACTTCGGCGAGTTCCGGGTGATCCGTCCTGGGTCGGATCGGCTGCTGGGTGCTCATGAGTTTCCGCCTCCTCCATCGGTCTGTTCCCAGCGTGCGCCGGGCAGCGATCGGACGGAGGAGGCGAAGGAAGCTAGTCGATCAGGACCTTGGTCACGATCGCGCGCCGGTCGTCACCGGTGGCTGTCGCGGTCGCCGAGCAGGCTCCAGACGCCGGGCAGGGCGAGCGCGGCGAGCGCGGCCTTGGCGGCGTCGGTCGCCACGAACGGCCGGACCCCGAACCGCACCGCCTGCGCCGCGGACAGGTGCAGGTCGAGCGCCAGCCAGGTCGCGCCGACGGCATAGACGATGACGCTGCCGAGCACGAACTGGGCGGCGGTGCTCAGCACGTGCCGATCGGCCCGGCGCTCGGACAGCCAGCCGACCACGCCCGCGGCCAGCACGAAGCCGACCACGTAGCCGAACGAGGCACCGCCCCAGCCCGAGCTGGCGTGCGCGAACCACGGCAGGCCGACGCCACCGGCTACCAGGTAGAGCAGCATCGACAGGGTGCCGCGCACCGAGCCGAGCGCGGCGCCGGCCAGCAGCACCGCGAAGGTCTGCAGCGTGAACGGCACCGGCGACAGCGGGGTGTGGATGCTGATCTGCGCGCACAGCCCGGTCAGCCCGGCCGCCGACACCACCGCCGCCGCGTCTCGGACCCGCCCGCCGGGGATCAGATCAGCGAGTACGACCGGCCGGGACGTCAGGGAGAGCGAGCTCACGAGGGCAGCCTTTCGAGGGCGGGACGGGGCGAGCCCACCCTAGCAATGCGCTTCGCAGCCGGCGCTGCGTGGCCTCAACTGGCTTGTACGGCAAGGCAGATCGCGATCAGCGCGACCACCGCCAGCGACAGCGTGGCGGCCAGCACGACCGACATCCGACGGGACAGCGGCCCGGCACCGGCCGGCTGTGCGGCACCCCGGCGCGCGAACACCATGCCGGCCGCGGCGAGCACGACGATCAGCAGCCCGACGCCGGCCAGCGGATGCCACCAGGTCTCCCCCAGCCAGATCACCCGGCCGTTCAGCCAGCCCTGCTTGCCGTCCTGCACCCCGAACAGGCCGTGCCGCACCGTGGGCACCGTCAACGCCAGCGCGCCGCCGATCAGGCTGGCCGAGATCACCGCGCCGAGCACCGCGCGGCTGGTCTGCCAGGCACCGAAGACGATCAGGTAACCGCCGACCGCCGCGATCAGCAGGCCGGTCAGGCCGAACAGCGTGGAGCCGACGGTGGCCAGTGCCGCGCCGACCAGCAGCAGGACGAGGCCGGCCAGGATCATCCGGCGCGGCAGGGCCTTGGCGAGGTTGGCCATCCGGTAGCCGGCCAGCGTCACGGTGCGCGCGGTCGAGGTCACCGGGCGCACCGCGGGCGGCAGCTGGGGCATGCCGTTCACCGCGGCGGTGGTGACCGCGGCCGCCTTGGCCACGGTGCGCACCATCAGCGGCGAGCCGAGCTCGGTCGCCAGCTTCTCCTCCGGCACCGGGCAGCCGGCGAGCAGCGTGCCCGCGGCGCGGTCCCGGTCGGCCGGGCTGGCGGCCAGCACGCCGTCGGCCCAGCCGCGCGCCGCCGCGGAGGCGGTCAGCGGGCTGCCGGCCGGTTCCGGTTCGAGCACCGAGTGCGCGACCGCCGGCAGTTCCTCGGCGGCCACCCGCCGCTGCAGGCCGCGGGCCACCCACAGCGCGGTGAGCGGCAGGCTGGCCGGCACCGGCACTCCCCCGTCGTCCAGGTAGGCCAGCTCGGCGCGGACGGTGGTCGCGTTCAGCCACTGGTTCACGTCGGAGTCCGGCGGGCTGACCAGCAGGCCGTCGCCGGCCGGCAGCGGCGGCACGCCCAGGCCGGCGAGCTGGCCGAGGAAGCCCTCGACGCGCGAGCCGTTCCCGGTGGCCGCGACGGTGGCGATCCGGCGCGGGTCGAGCAGCAGGTGCACCAGCCAGCCGGCACCGTCGAGGCGTCCCCACATCCAGTCGTTGGCGCGCCAGGACCGCTTGTAGAACGCGCCGAAGTGGTGCAGTTGCATGCCGGTGAGCTTGCTGGCCGCGGTGCGCCGGTTGAGGTCGAGCAGCGTCCGGGTGTCGGCGCTGACCTGGATCAGCTCGACCGGCTGGTCGACGATCAGGTCGGTCGGCAGCATCGCCCGGTGCGCGGCGCCGAGGCTGAAGATCCGCAGCGCCCGGGCGTCCGGGGTGGTCGCCGGGCGCAGGTAGTCGGCGTAGGTGCGCAGGTGCTCGGCCGCCTCGCGCCGCTGGGCGGTCAGCGAGCCGGGCGCGGCGGCGGGTGGCCGGTCGAGCGCGGTGGTCAGGGCCGGATCGCCGACCAGGGCCGCGGCGACCTCGGTCACCTGCTGCCAGCCGCCGGTGAGGTCGGCGGCGGGCTGGTCGAGCGCGTCGAGGTACTGCCGGGCGAGCTGCGCGACGGCCTGGGTCAGCGGCAGCTGCTGGACGTCGGGGCGGCCAGCGGCCCGCTCGACGAAGGCGGCGACGTCGCCCTCGTCCTCCGGCCGGAACGCCCCGTGCAGCGCGGCCAGCCGGGCGGTGAGCGCCGACGTCCGGGCCGCGTCGTCGCGGGCCAGCAGGAACGCGCACCGCAGCATCGACAGCGCGATCGCCTTGCCGCCCTGGAACGCCGCGCGGCCGAAGCCGGCCACGCCGGCCAGGTCGTCCGGACGGGCCGGCCAGCGGTCGAGCAGCACCTGGCGCACCGCCTGCCGGCAGGCCCGTTCGGTGTCGGCGCCGGGCTGCAGCGCCGCCGCCCACCCCGGCGGGACGTTCGGGCCGGCCGCGGTCTGCGGCCAGGTGGCGAGCAGCCGCAGCACCTCGGGCACCAGCTTGTCGGCGAGCAGGTCGGCTTCCCGGTCGCGGAAGTCGGCGAACAGGCCGGCGGTGAGCAGCAGCCGGTCGTCGCGCGGCCGGCCGGCCTCGCATTCGGTGGCCAGCTGCGCCAGCCGGAGCCGGGCGTCGGTACGGGTGCCGAGCCGCTCGTTGTGCTCGCGGATGGCGCGCAGGTCGGCCGCGATCGACTGGTTCAGCACCGCCCCGACGTCCTTGAGCAGGCTGTCGAGCATGGGGTAGGGCTTGCTCACCGTGTCGGCCGGGGCGGCCTTGGCCGGGTCCGGCGCCGGGCCGGTGGACGGCACGACGTAGAGCAGCACCCGGCGCACCACCCGCTTGGCGGGGCGGTCGAAGACGGTCTGCAGCAGCGCGTCGAGCGGCTGGTTGTCGAGCAGGCCGCCGTCGGCCACCCAGTGGTCGCCGGTGATGTTGGCCAGCCGGCCGACCGGTGGCCGGGCCGGGACGCCGTCCATCGCCGGGACGGCCTGCGTGTA
Organism: Jatrophihabitans sp.; assembly: GCA_035507775.1. Lineage (GTDB taxonomy): Bacteria > Actinomycetota > Actinomycetes > Mycobacteriales > Jatrophihabitantaceae > Jatrophihabitans_A. Next base: position 5,205 of record DATJNU010000087.1, on the reverse strand, counting down.
GGGCAGGAACGACGGCTCGAACGCGGCCGGGAAGCTCGCACTGCTGCGCGCGGCCAGCGCCAGCGCGGCGGTCTGCGGCAGCGTGTCCTGGGTGAAGCGGAACAGGCCGCGATGGTTCACGTCCTGCACCAGGGTGCCGTAGCTGTCGGTGAACCGGCTCGGCTCGCCGGTGAGCAGCGTGGTCGTCACGAACAGCGTGGTCGAGAGCCGGTTCGGCGTCGGGTGCGCGACGGTCGGCAGCTGCGGCAGGGCGCGGTGCAGGTTGGCGTACATCACCGCATCGCCCTGCAACAGCGACGGCAGGTCGTCGCCGGTCGGGTCGCGCAGCAGCGTGTTCAGCGAGCCGATCTGCAGCCACAGGTCCCGCAGCGGTCCCAGGTCGCGCTGGCAGGCCCGGCCGTAGGCGAGCAGCGAGGCGTTGATGCCGCCGGCGCTGGTGCCTGAGAGGACGTCGATGTCGACGGTGACGTCGAGCAGGTTGAGCAGGTCGAGGTAGCCGCGGCCCGGGTCGGTGTCGGCCAGGGTGACGTCGGCACCGAGCCTGCGGAGGTTGGAGGCCTGGGTGATCAGGTCGAGTTCGCGGGCCACCCCGCCCATCCAGATGGCCAGGCTGACCCCGCCGGTCATCGTGGTGGCGAGCCTGATCTCCTGCGTCAGCGGGGTGACCGGTGTTGCGCGGCCGGCTCCGTGTGGTTCGGTCATCGCGGCAGCTCTCCCCCTCGGGCAGGTGTGATCGCTGGGAGAAGTGTGCGGCCTGGTGGCGGGCTTGCGCAGCATCGGCCCGGCGTGGCGCCGGCCTCCCCCGGTTTTGAAGCGGGCCCGCGAGGTCTGCTAGTGTTCTGCCCCGTGCCCGGTTGAACCGCCGGGGACGGAACGCGCCGCTAGCTCAACTGGCAGAGCAGCTGACTCTTAATCAGCGGGTTCGGGGTTCGAGTCCCTGGCGGCGCACAACCGTTGTAATTTGCACATCTCTACCTCTCGGCCGGTTGCCAGCAGACCTCCCTTTGCCTCATCAGGAAGGTCAGCAGGCAAAGTCAGCGGTAGGACACCGCACCCACCTCCTCTGACGTTCCGCATAGAGAAGCGAACTTCCACACAGCTAATTCCGAGCCACGGCTTATCGGAAGCTACGACTTCGCCTGTATGCCTGTGCTTGGCGTTCGGCGATCAGTCGGGCACCGGTCGAGTCGAGTCGCCAGCGTGCACATTCAACGCTGATGGCGTACTGCAGCGACGCTTCCTCGTTCGATTTCTTGCGGCGCGCGAGGATCGTGGCGGCGCTGAAAGGCAGGAGCATCTCGCCGGCCAGTTCGGTGGCTTCTGCTTCTTGGTCGCGATCGGCTAAACGACAACCGTGCTCGTTGACCAACGTGGCCGCGAAGCGGTGCTCGAGGATGACGTGGGCCATCTCGTGACAGGTGGTTGAGCGCCGCCGAACCGGTTGGTGCGCGTCGTTCTCAATGATCACCGCGCCGGTTTCGAGTGGGACGAGCGCACCGGAAAATACCTCGGGACGTTCGATCGTGAAGTGCCGCAGTGCCTCTGCAGGGCAATCGGAATCGCCCAGCTGGTATACATCGATGCCGTACAACTCAGCCAGCGCCCAAGGGTCGAACGGGTCCTGCGCCGTGATGCCGATCTCGGCGCGGAGTTCGAGTGCCAACCGCTTAGCCTCGGCTTTGAAACCCCGTCTCACCGACCCTCCCTTCGTTGTGCCTTCGCTCGCCGAACTGTCGCCCGAATGATGTCTTCGAGGTAGGTCACGTCTTCGGGTTCGAGGTCGTTGCGGGCTCGCAGCAGCGGCGCGAGCTGAGTCACCAACTCTGGTTCGTCGCGCACCGGTTGCGCGTCGTCATCGATCATGAAGCTCTCGGCGCTCATGTTGAGCCAGCGCACCAGAGTGGCGAAGCCGTCCGCATCAGGTCGGTACCCGTTTGCCAGCCGTGACATCAGCGACGGGCTGACCCCGATCTCCTTGGCAAGCTGCCGCCATGACAGCGTCCGCTCGCCGCGCTGCGCATCGAGAGCTGCGTACAGCCCGGCGACATCAACTCTTGTCGTAGCCATGTGGTCCCCTTGGTCGAGTAGGCACAGTGTCGCACTTTCGACGCATCGTTTGTAGTTCGACGCGGCTGTGTTAGAGTCGAGGCACTGTATCGACTTCGACACAACATGATGGTCCCGATGCTGCTGGTCAACGGCAGTGGCTGGCCAAGACGGAGGGGGATGTTCGGATGGCAGAGGTCAACGAGCGCGTCGTTCAGAAGCGGCCGGATGGCGATTGGGAAGTACGCAAGCCGGGTGCCGATCGCGCTAGCGCAGTTGCGCCGACCCAGGCCGATGCGATCGACCGGGCGCGCGACATCCTCGGCAACGACGGTGGCGGCGAACTGCAGGTCCGCAGCCTGAAAGGCACCATCCGCCAGCAAGACACGATCGCTCCCGGCAACGACCCCCGCACATCCCAAGGCTGATCTAGCCGCCCGCTCAACCCAGTATTCCCCGATAACCAAGGAACATCATGCCCCCGGTCCCACAGCTCGGAATCACCAGCCACCCACCCCAGCACCTGCTGGTGGCGGCGCTGGCGTTCGCTAACCCCACCGACACGACCACCAACCAAACGCTGCTCAGCCGGCTGCGCGATATATTGCGCCGCGAGCTTGCTGGCGACTTGGAAGAAATCACCGCGGCTACTCCGAAGGATACGCCGACCGGCGAAACCGGGGAGGTGGGAGTGGCTGACGGTTGGGAGCAACAAAACCTCACCGTCGATGTCGGCTTCTCTGCTCACGGCTATGCCGCGCTTGGTTACACCGCCAACATGCCAGCCGATCTGATCGAGGTGCCGTGGTCGCGGCTCGGACCGCATGTCCCGGCTAACCCGACGAGCGGTGATCTGGTGCTGCACATCCGTGCGGACAACATATTCGCCGTCGAGCATGTTTTGCGCCGGGTCGAGCACTCCCTGGCCGCAGGCATCACCACGGTTTGGACGTTGGCCGGAGCACAGCGCTTCGCACCTGAACACAGCAATCTGCGCGATGAAGGCAGGGCGCTCATCGGCTTCCATGACGGCCTATCCAACTTGCAGCCTGATTGCGCCGCTGATCAAAGCCTGATCTTCGTCGATCCCTCCGCCGTGCCCAGCTACCCACCGAACCCGGTACCAGTGCCCGCACCAGGTTCTCCCGGCTATACCGGACAAACCCCAGCGCCGACCGATCCAACGTTCCCGACCGACCTCCGTACGCCACCTACCGCCGAACCGCAGTGGACGCTCGGCGGCAGCTACATGTTCGTACGGGGCAGCATTCTGGATATGCCCAGCTGGGACAGTCAGCCGCTGCAGGCCCAGGAAGCGGCCATTGGTCGTTTCAAGTCCTCAGGAGCTTTCCTCGACCAAGAGGACACGTCGGCCAACAAGAACAACCCACCGGTGTTCGCAACGCAGCCAGCATCGACGACGGTTCCGCCAACCTCACACGTTCGGCGGTCCAACCCGCGCGCAACCAGCACCGACGCACAGCGCCGCATCCTGCGCCGCGGCTACCCGTTGATCCAGGCTGGGGCTGGCACTATCAAGCGCGGATTGACCTTCATCAGCTTCTCGCGCAGCTTGACGACTCAGATCGAATTCATGCTGGCGGCCTGGCTCGCCAACCCCAACTTTCCCCAACCCAATGCCGGACCCGACCCACTGCTTGCGTTCGAGACGGACATTCTTGCTGGTGGCTACTACTTCGTGCCTGCCCTCAGCGATGCTACCGACGCTACGTCGTGGATCTTGCCTAGCTGACGGGAACAAGTTTGGTCCGACCGTGGGCCGCGAATCCTCGGTCTTCCGACCTGTCAGACCCTGTCGATACGCTCGGTCGAGTAGATCCACACGAAGAGCCAAGGAGTCGCGATGACCAGGCACCGAGCGCGGTTCTCCGATCTTTCGAGCGGTGAGCAAAACCTGCGTGGATACTTCATCACCTTCGCAGGATCGGTCCTAACGGCTACCGCAATGGTTGTCGGACCGATGCTGTCTGGCTCGAATCAGCCATCGCTCAAACCCGAAAGCCCGCAGGTCGTCCAGACAGCGGCAGTCCTGAACGGACTATCTGCGGGCATGTTCGATGGTCTCGCGCTGAAGGACGGTCCGGATGCGAACCTAAGCACTATCGCGCTGCTGCGGATTCACCTTGCCCAGCAACAAGATCCCGTCGTACGGAACCAGATCTTTGGCCGGGTTGCGAGTTTCATTCGCCGGCGAGCCGTGGCTCCGACCGGCAAGACTTACGGTTACTGCACAAGGACGGTAAGGCCGACCCTTCCGGTCGAGGTCCAGGCGGCGCTCAACTTACTGCTGCAACGGACTGGTGCCGACCTATCGGTGCGAGTCGACCTCCGCAACGTGGATCTCGGCTACGCCGACTTCACCAACCAGCGACTAGACAACATCAACTTCGACGGCTCGCTACTTTGCCGAGTGATCGCCAATGGCGCGACCTTCTATGGGTCAACCTTCGAGGACGCGAACTTGCGCTACGCCGTCGCGACCGGCGCTGTCGGCCTCGACTCAGGCCGACTGGGCACGACGTACTCCCTGTGCGGCACGGTGCTGCCCGTGCCGCTTCGGCCAGACCCGACGCTTCGACGGCTTGAGTCGACTGACCCAGAACCCCACCTTCGTTGCAACGTAACCTGATCGAGAACGGGCAATAAAGTGCGAAATGAACAAGCTGCTTCAGCGGCCCTCCCTAACTACATACGAAGCCGGTCAGCCGATGCCTACGGCAACCCGCTTTATTGGTCGAACTTCCGGCTGCCCTCGCCGTACAACCTGACCAACGCTGATGTTGAGGATCTCGCTCGCTACCTGCTCACGGACAGCGAGTTTGAGCTACTGCGGCTTGGGACCTGGCTCGGCTCGCCCGCTGGACACGTCATCGCCACCGCCGTAGAGCAAGCGCTACCGCCGACCTATCGGCTGTACGCCCAGTTGTTCGTCTCGGCGATCAGCCGGGCGGCTGAGCTGGAAGCCGCTGGGCGACAGGACGCGGCTCGAAAGGTCCTGCTCGGCGGACTAGTCGCAGCTGGAGTCCTGGCCACAGTCCTGCTTAGCGGACGCAGCGCATAGCTGTTGGCCTCGACTGTCGCTACTTACTTATAGGCTCGATGGTTAGACTTGTAGGTCTACGTTAAAGACGTTATGGT
>DATJNU010000086.1:0-9420 GCA_035507775.1 Jatrophihabitans sp. | reverse complement strand
TGTACTCGGTGCCGCCGGGGGCGAGCTGGTCGAGAAACCAGAGCCGCTGCTGGGCGAACGACAGCGGCGCCGGACTGGTCGCGGGCAAGGGAAGCTCCTCGTGGATGGCTGGGCGGGAAGGTCGCTCGGTCAGGTGCCGATCAGGGCCTGGTACTGCTCCGGGGCGATGTTCGAGCCGCTGAGCACGGCGACGGTCGGGCCGGTGCGGCGCAGCTGCCGGGCACCGGCCAGGGCCAGCGCGCCGGTGGGCTCGGCCTGGATGCCGAGCGCGGCCAGCGCGCGCATGGCCTCGATCACCTGCTCGTCGGTCACCTCGACGATGCCGGCCACCCGGCGCTGGATGATCGGAAAGGTGAACTCGCCGGGGCTCTGGGCCAGCGCACCGTCGCAGATCGAGTGCGGCACGTCGATGGTGACCCGGTGACCGCACGCCAGCGACCTCGCGGTGTCGTTGGCGGTGACCGGCTCGACCCCGAACACCTCGACCGGGGCGCCGGCGGCCTGCACGGCCAGCGCGGTGCCGGCCAGCAGGCCACCCCCGCAGACCGGTGCCACGATGGTCCGCACCTCGGGCAGCTGCTCGATGATCTCCGCGCCCACGGTGGACTGGCCGGCCACCACCAGCGGATGGTCGTAGGAGGAGATCGGCACCGCGCCGGTCTCCTCGGCGATCTCGGCGACCCGCTCGCCGCGGGCGTTGTTGCCGCCGTCGCACTCGACCACCCGGGCGCCCAGCCCGGCGATCACCGCCCGCTTGTGCGGGCTGGCGGTGCGCGTCATCACCACCGTGGCCGAGACCCCCAGCTGCCGGGCCGCCCAGGCGATGGCGATGCCGTGGTTGCCGGACGAGCCCACCACCACCTGGTGGGCACCGGCCCCGGCCAGCGCGTTCAGCGCGCCGCGAGCCTTGAACGAACCGGTCACCTGCTCGGTCTCGCACTTCAGGTGCACGCCGGTCGCGGGATCCCGCGTCACCCGGGTGCGGGTGAGCACGCCGGCGATCCGGTCGCGGGCCAGCTCGCACTCGGCGAGCATCGAGAGCTGTTCTGCGGAGGTCATGCCCAGCCGGCCCCGGCCGGCCGGCACCCGGTGCGGCCGCTCATGTCGCGCTCGCCTGGTCCTGCATCCAGCGCCGCAGGCTGAGCGGGCGCATGTCGGTCCACACCTGCTCGATGTGGTCGAGGCAATGCTGCTTGTGCCCCGTCACCCCGACCGCGCGCCAGCCGGCCGGCACCGACTTGACCGCCGGCCAGATGGAGTACTGCTCCTCGTCGTTGACGACGACCTGGTACTCGTCGTAGGGGTCGGTGGGCTCGGTCATGAAGATCTCCCTCGGTGTCGGAAAGTGGGGCAAGCCGGCTGCTCAGGCACGCAGCGCCGTCTGCAGCAGGGTGTCGGCGCCGGAGACGAGCAACCGCGGGTCGGTGTGCTCCTCCGGCGCGTGGCTGACGCCGCCGGTGCTGGGAACGAAGATCATCCCGGACGGGGCCAGGCCGGCCATGATCTGGGCGTCGTGGCCGGCTCCGCTGGGCAGCGGCCGGCACGCCAGGTCGAGCGCGGCCGCCGCGTCCTGGACCGCCTCCCGCAGGTGGGCCGAGGTCTGCACCGGGCTCGAACGCAGGGTGACGTTCGAGTCGACGCCGACCCCCCGCCGGCCGGCCAGCTCGTCGAAGGCCTTCAGCAACTCGGCTTCGCCTGCGCGCAGCCGCGCCGGGTCGGCGTCCCGAAGCTCCACGGTGAGCTCCACCCGGCCGGGCACCACGTTGGTCTGGCCAGGCTCAGCCCGCAGCGCGCCCACCGTCGCGACCGCGCACTCCTGCCGGTACCGGGCCAGCTCCTCGACCGCCAGCACCAGCTCGGCCGCGGCGGCCAGCGCGTCCGCCCGGCGGTCCATCGGGGTGGTGCCGGCGTGGTTCTGGCTGCCGGACACGGTGACGTCGAGGATGGTCCGGCCGACCACCGCGGTCACCACGCCGATCGGGATGCCGGCCTCGGCCAGCACCGGCCCCTGCTCGACGTGCAGTTCCAGGAAGGCCGCCAGCCGACCGGCCGGCCACCGTGCCGCCTCGATCCGGTCGAGGTCACCGCCGGCCTCGGCCAGCGCGGCCCGGATGGAGGTCCCGTTCCGGTCGGTCGCGGCGCCGGGCTCCCGCAGCGCGCCGGTCATCGCCATCGAGCCCCAGAACGGCTGCGGGAAGAGGGCGCCCTCCTCGTTCGCGAACGCCACCGCGACCGGCTCGTTGCGCAGCTCGATGCCGTTCTCGTCCAGCGTGCGCAGCACCTCGACGGCGGCGACCACGCCGTAGGCGCCGTCCAGCGACCCACCGCGGCGCACCGTGTCCAGGTGCGAGCCGAGCAGCAGGATCGGCCGGTCCGCGGGGAAGGCCCGCCCCCGGCGGAAGACGAAGACGTTGCCGGCCTCGTCGACCCGGCTGGCCAGGCCGGCAGCTGCGGCCACCCCGGCCAGGTGCCGCCGGGCGGCATTGTCCGCCGGACCGAAGCCGAGCCGGGACAGGCCGCCGGCCGGATCGGCGCCGATGGTGGCAAGCTCGTCCAGCAGTGCCAGCAGGCGTGCGCCGTCGACCCGAAGCCCGCGCAGCGGGTCGCGACGGGGCCCGAACTGGCCTGCCGCCCCGGGGGATTTCGGTTGCAACGACGTTCCTTCCGTCCGATGTACGGGGCAATATACGCATATAGGTAATCAGTATCCAATACTGATAGGGTTCGGGCGTTTTACGCCGTGTCCACGGCAGTCAGACTTCGGGCGAAAGCGAGCGCCATGTCCCACGATTCGAGTGACCAGGCAGTCAACCGGACCTCGGCGGCCGAGGTGTCGACCGTCGTCCAGAACGCCTGGTCGAAGTCCCTGGCGACGGAATCCATCGAGCCGGAAACGCACTTCTTCGACTTCGGCGGCCACTCGGTGGCGGCCATGCGGGTGATGATGCAGCTGCGCGAGGCGCTCGGCGTCACGCTGCCGACCCGGCTCATCTTCGACCATCCCGTGCTGTCGGAATTCACCGAGGAGACGGTGAAACGGGTCGCGGATGCGCAGCGCTAGCCCTTACCCGACAACAGCCTTACATCGCCAGGGCAGAAGACCTCGATGACCACGCTCGCGGTCGCCTTCGGCCTCGGGGCGGCGAACGTCGCCGAGACGGTGATCGGCCTTTCCGGACTTGCTGAACTGGTGTTCGTCTGCACCGACGAGCGGAACCCGATGCTGCCGCTGCTGCACGACCTCGGCGAGGTCGTGCTGGCCGGCGGCGACCTCGACGACACCGCGCGCCGGCTCCGCGAGCTCCGGCCGGGCGGCATCGTCACCTTCAGCGACGAGGTCCTGATGCTGGCCGCCGAGCTGGCCGTGCGGCTCGGGCTGCCCTTCAACGACCCGGTCACCACCGCGCGCCTGACCAGCAAGGAGCTGCAGCGGGCCCGGCTGCGCGAGTGCGGGGTCGACAACCTGCCCAGCCGGCCGCTCCGCACCGGGGCGGACTTCCCGGCGGCTATCGCCGAGGTCGGCTATCCTGCCGTGCTGAAGCCGGTGCACGGTGCGGGCAGCCGGGACACCTACCTGCTGTCCGGGCCGGCCGACGACCGGCTGGCGCACGACCTGCTCGACGGCGAGGTGGCCTTCGTCCTGGAGGAGTACCTGCACGGACGGCCCACCACCGACTTCGGCGACTACGTCTCGGTCGAGAGCCTGGTGACGCCGGAGCGCGTCCAGCACTTCGCGATCTCGGGCAAGCTGCCGCTGGTGCCGCCCTTCCGGGAACGCGGCCACATCTGGCCGTCGACGCTGGACGAGCACGACGAGGGGCTCGTCAAGGACCTGATCACCCGCGCGCTGCGGGCCCTCGGCGTGCGCCTCGGCTTCACCCACACCGAGCTGAAACTCACCCCGACCGGGCCGCGGATCATCGAGGTCAACGGGCGGCTCGGCGGCGGCCTCAACGACCTGGGGCGCATCGCCTACGGGGTGGACCTGGTGCAGATCGCCGGCCAGGTCGCCCTCGGCCAGCCGGTGCCACCGATACCCGAACGGGCCGATCGGGTCCACCTCAACTACCGCACGCTGAGCCCGACTGCGCCCTTCACCCTGCACGGCGTGCACGGCACCGATGCGCTGCGCAGGGTTCCCGAGCTGACCGGCTACCGGCTGCAGTCCGAAGCGGGCCAGCGGTACGACGCCAGCGTGGAGAGCCGCTTCCTGGACCAGATCAGCCTGGTCGCCGACGATCACGCCGGCCTGCTCGCCGCGATCCGCCGGGCGCGCGAGGTGCTGGTCTACGACATCGAGTTCCAGTCCGGCGAGCGCCGCGAGTTCACCGGCAACGACCTGGCGCGCTACACGGAATCGGAGCTGGCCCCCGGGCGCTGAGCCCGCCGTCGTCAGGCGGTCGCGATCTGGCGGTGCCGGTCAGGCGGTCGCGGTCAGGCGGTGGCGGTCGGGCGGTGGCGGTCAGGCGGTGGCGGTCAGGCCCAGCGGCGGCGCCAGCTCGGCCGCCAGCCGGGCCGGCGCCAGGTCGTAGCCGAGGTAGCGGTCCCAGGACGGGTCCCGCTTGGCCCAGCCGAGCACCAGCGCCACGCTGGCCGACGGCTGGGCCGGCGGCCGGGCCAGCGTCCAGCCGATCTCGGACAGCAGCCGGTCACCCTTGCGGTGGTTGCAGCGGGCGCAGGCGGCGACCACGTTCGTCCACTCGTTGCGACCGCCGCGCGAGCGGGGCACCACGTGGTCGATGGTGTCGGCCCGGACCTCGCAGTAGACGCAGCGGTGGGCGTCCCGGGCCAGCACCGCGCGGCGGGTCAGCGGCACCTGGCGGCGGTAGGGCACCCGGACGTAGCGGGCCAGCCGCACCACCTGCGGGATGGGCACGCTGCTGGCCGCCGAATGAAGAAAGCCCTCGCCCGCTTCCACGACGAAGGCCTTCTCGGAGAGCACCAGCACCACGGCACGGCGCATCGGCACGACGCACAATGGTTCGTACGACGCATTGAGCACAAGCGTCCCCGCCACCGGGCCTCACCTCCGAGTGTGCTACCAGTGAACCTGACGGAGCCGGTTCGCGCACCCATGAATTTGCCGACCTGCGGGCCCGCGCCCCGGCTCACTCCAGCGCTTGCAGCGCCTCGCCGACGGCCCGGTGCAGGGTCGGGTAGGCGTAGTGCATGGTGCGCAGCGTGGCCAGCGGCACCCGGGCGTGCACGGCCAGGGTGAGCAGGCCCAGGATCTCGCCGCCGCCCGGCGCGACCACGGTGGCGCCGACCAGCACCCCGGCCGACCGGTCGGCCACCAGCTTGACGAAACCGTCGTTGCCCGGCCCGTGGATCCAGCCCCGGGTGTTCGCCGAGATCTCCGCCCGGCCGGTCAGCACGTCGAGGCCCTGCTCGCGGGCCTGCCGTTCCGACAGGCCGGCCCGGCCGACCTCGGGATCGGTGAAGGTGGCCCAGGCCAGCCCGTGGTAGCCGCCGTACGGCTCCGGCCGGCCGAGCAGGTGCGCGACCAGCACCCGGGCCTGCCAGACCGCCACGTGGGTGAACGGTCCGCGGCCTGTCACGTCGCCGACCGCGTAGATCCGGTCGGCGACCTGCAGGTGCTCGTCCACCGGCAGCGTCCTGGCGGCCGGGTCGAGGCCGACGGTGTCGAGCCCGAGCTCGGGCAGGTGGCCGCGCCGGCCGGCCGCGACCAGCAGCCGCTCGGCGCTGAAGCCGCGGCCGTCGGCAAGCTCGACCCGGACGCCCTCGCCGCCGGCCGCGACCCGGGCGATCCGCACCCCGGTGTGCAGCTCGATGCCCTCCCGCTCGAAGACCCCGGCGATCACCTCGGCGACCTCGGGCTCCTCCTGGGCCAGGATCCGCTCGCCCTGCTCCAGCTGGGTGACCCGCACCCCGAATCGGGCCAGCCCCTGCGCCAGCTCGCAGCCGACGGTGCCACCGCCGATCACCAGCAACGAGGCCGGGGCCTGCCTGATCTGCAGGATCTCGCGGTTGGTCCAGACCGGGCCGTCCGGGCTGAGCGCCTCCCCCGCCAGCTCGGCCAGCCCGTCGATCGGCGGCAGCGCCGGTGCGGTGCCGGTGGCGATGACCAGCCGGTCGGCGGTGAAGGTGCGGCCGTGCACGGTCACCCGGGGGCGCCCGTCGGCCGCGCGCCCGGCCAGCACCCCGAAACCCCGGACCAGGTGGCCGCCCAGGCCGTGCAGCCGGTCGACCGCGGCCTGGTCGTTCCAGTCGTCGGTGGCCTCGTCCCGGATCCGGCCGGCGGGCTTGCGGTAGTCGGGCGTGACGGTGGCGTCGCCGGCCAGGGCGGGCACCGTGCGCGCCTCGGCCAGGGTGCCGGCCGCGCGGACCACCATCTTCGACGGGATGCAGCCGTAGTAGGGGCATTCGCCGCCGACCAGGTGCGCCTCGACGCCGAGCACCCGGCAGCCGGCCTCGGCCAGCCGCTCGGCCACCTCACCGCCGCCCGGTCCGAGGCCGAGCACGATCACCTCGTACTCGTCGGCGAGCCTGTCATCGGAGCGCTGGTCGGCCATACCGACACGGTAGGCGAAAACGGCTGCGGGACAATGGTGGGCGTGCAGCAGGCAGCGGGTTCCGGGGCAGGCGCCGGGCGATGGTGAGCGCGAACTTCTACGAGCGGGTGGGCGGCGCGGCGACCTTCCGCGCGCTGGTCGACCGGTTCTACGCCGGGGTCGCCGAGGATCCCGTCCTGCGGCCGATGTACCCCGAGCAGGACCTGGCCCCGGCGGCCGAGCGGCTGACCCTCTTCCTGGAGCAGTACTGGGGCGGTCCGAACACGTACTCGGCGACCCGGGGCCACCCGAGGCTGCGGATGCGGCACGCGCCGTTCGCGATCGACAGCGCCGCCCGGGACGCCTGGCTGCGGCACATGGCCGACGCGCTGGCCTCGCTGGGGCTGCCGGCCGACGATGCCGCGGAGCTGTGGAAGTACCTGACGATGGCGGCCGAGTCGATGCGCAACACGCCGGACTGAGCGATTGCGCGGCCCGCTTGACCCGGGCTTCTGGATCGATACAGAATGGTGTCGCAAGGGCTTCCGGAACCCGTCCCGCAAGGGCTTACACCTCGCTCCGGACCGGACTAGCCTGACCCTGCGCACGCTCGTGCCGCAGGCTCCACCCGACATCACGCAGCCACCGGAGGAACGCGTGTCCGACATGCCCGTCACCCCCGACCCCCACGCGGCGGAGAACCCGTTCGCCGAGACCGAGATCGAGCACGACCTGGACTTCTACAGCGGGGTGGAGAGCGGCGCCGCCTACCTGCACGGCGCCGACTGGTGGCGCTCGGCGATCTTCTACCAGATCTATCCGAGGAGCTTCGCCGACGGCAACGGCGACGGCATCGGCGACCTGATCGGGGTCCGGGAGCGGCTGGACTACCTGCGCGACCTCGGCATCGACGCGATCTGGCTGAGCCCGTTCTACACCTCGCCGATGGCCGACGGCGGCTACGACGTCGCCGACCCGACCGACGTCGACCCGATGTTCGGCACGCTGGCCGACTTCGACGCCCTGGTCAGCGAGGCGCACGCGCGCAGCATCAAGGTGACGGTCGACATCGTCCCGAACCACTTCTCCGACCAGCACGCGTGGTTCCAGGCCGCGCTGGCCGCCGGCCCCGGCTCGCCGGAGCGAGCCCGCTTCATCTTCCGCGACGGGCGCGGGCCGAACGGCGACGAGCCGCCGAACAACTGGCCCGCCGTCTTCGGCGGCTCGGCCTGGCAGCGGGTGCCGGACGGGCAGTGGTACCTGCACCTCTTCGCGCCGGAACAGCCCGACCTCAACTGGGAGAACCGCGAGGTCACCGCCGAGTTCGAACGGATCCTGCGGTTCTGGATGGACCGGGGCGCGGACGGCTTCCGGGTGGACGTCGCCCACTCGCTGGCCAAGCCGGCCGGCCTGCCGGACATGGATCTCTCGAACTACGCCGGGCCGAACACGCAGCTCGACCCCGACCTGCGCTTCGACCAGGACGGCGTGCACGAGCACCTGCGGATGTTCCGTTCGGTGATGGACCGCTACCCGCACCGGATGGCGGTCGGCGAGGCGTGGGTGCCCGACGACGAGCGGCTGGCCCGCTACGTCCGGCCGGACGAGCTGCACCTGACCTTCAACTTCCGGCTGGTCGAGGCGGAGTGGTCGGCCACCGAGTTCGTCACCGCGATCGACGGCTCGCTCACCGCGATGGCCGACGTCGGCGCGCCGTGCACCTGGGTGCTCTCCAACCACGACGTGGTGCGGCACGCCACCCGGTACGGCGGCGGCCGGGTCGGCGCGGCCCGGGCCCGGGCGGCGGCGCTGCTCACCCTGTCGCTGCCGGGCGCGGCCTACATCTACAACGGTGAGGAACTGGGGCTGGAGAACGTCGACCTGCCCGACGAGGTGCTGCAGGACCCGACCTGGGAGCGCAGCGGCCACACCGAGCGCGGCCGGGACGGCGAGCGGGTGCCGATGCCGTGGCAGGGCACCGAGCCGCCGTTCGGGTTCGGCTCGTCGGACCGGTCCTGGCTGCCGATGCCCTACGAGTGGGCCGACTTCACCGTCGAGGCGGAGGCCGCGGACGAGAACTCGACGCTGAACCTCTACCGCGCCGCGCTGCGGCTGCGCCGGTCGCTGCCCGACCTGCACGGCTCGGCGTTCAGCTGGCAGCAGGCGCCGGAGGGCTGCCTGGCCTACCGGCGCGGGCCCTCGCTGGTCGTCGCCCTGAACGCCTCGGACGTGCCGGCCGAGCTGCCGCCGGGTGAGGTGCTGCTCGCCTCCGGGCCGCTGGAGGCGGACAAGCTGCCGGCCAACACCGCCGTCTGGCTGCGTGTCTGAGGTCTGTGGCCGCGGCCGGGGTGATCTTCAGACGTTTCGCACGTCATAGCGCGTCGGACGTCTGAAGATCGCCCCGCGGCGGGGTTTACGTTCTGAGGGTGACCACCCTCGCCGACCGCTTCCGCCGGCATGCCGCACTGCTGCCGTCCGGCCTCTACCAGACGCTGATCCGGGCGATGGCCGACGACTGGGAGGCCGGCGGCGTGGTGGCCGAGATCTGCCGGGACTGGGCGGACTCGTCGTCGGCCGAGATCGTGCAGCTGCGACTGCTGGCCGGCCTGCAACGGCTGGTGCTCGACCGGACCGAGCCGCAGCTGGCGATGTACTACCCGAACCTGGGTGGCACCGCCTCGCCCTCGCACGCCTGGGCGGACGTGGAACCGGTGCTGCGCCGGCACGTGCCGGAACTGCGGGCGGCGCTGGAGATCGCACCGCAGACGAACGAGCCCGGCCGGTCGGTGGCGCTGCTGGTCGGGCTGTTCGACGCGGTCCGCCGGTCCGGGCTGCCGTCGGTGCGGTTGCTGGAGGTGGGCGCGTCCGCCGGGCTGAACCTGCTCGTGGACCGGTTCCACTACTCCGG
>DATJNU010000085.1:0-9336 GCA_035507775.1 Jatrophihabitans sp. | reverse complement strand
CTGGTCGGCGTGCTGCAGGCGCGGCGCCGCGACGCCCTCGGGCTGCGCGAGATCAGCGCCGAGGGCGTGATCGGGCTGATCAGCGAGCGGTTGCTCGTGCAGTCCCAGCTGCCGTCGGTGCCGGACGGCTGGATGGTCGAGGTGCAGCAGCGGGCCGCGGACGGCGCGGCCCTGTCCGGGGACTTCGTGGCCAATCGGCTGGTGGCCGAGGGCGACGCCCGGGTCCTGCACCTGGTGGTGGTGGACGTCTCGGGCAGCGGGATCACCGCCGGCTCCCGGGCGCTGCTGCTCTCGGGTGCGGTCGGTGGCCTGCTCGGTTCGGTGCCGGAGGCGGACTTCCTCGGGGCCGCGAACGACTACCTGGCCCGGCAGCACTGGACGCTGGGCTTCGCCTCGGCGGTGTACCTGCGCCTGGACCTCGACACCGGGGAGTACGGCCTGCGGGTCGCCGGGCACCCGCCGGCCCTGCACTTCCGGCCGGCCCGCATCCCGCGGTGGCGCACCTCGCCGGCGGCCGGCACCGTGCTCGGCGTGCTTCCCGAGCTGGCCGGGGTAGCCGACCACGACGTGCTACGGCCGGGTGAGGCGCTGGTGCTCTACACCGACGGCATGATCGAGGACCGGTTCCTCGACATGGAGGCCGGCCTGGACCGGTTGCGCGACCAGGTCGAGCTGCTGGACGAACGGATCCGGGCCGGCACCGCGACCTGGACCGGCGCGGCCCGGATGCTGGTGGAGCGGGTGCCCACCGACCTGTCCGACGACCGGACTGTGGTGGTGATCCAGCGCCACCTGCTGCCGACCGGACACCCCGCCCCGGCGTCGCTGGCCGGCGCCGAGCCGGTGCCTGCCGGCCCGGTGGCCGCCGCGGTCACCGCCCCGGGCACGGGCGCCCCGGCCTGAGGCTCGCGGTCACGACGGCGGAGCGTCAGCCCCCGTCTGCCGCCGGGTGAGCCGGATGGTGGCGCCGCGGCTCGGCGCCAGCGTGATGTTGCGCGGCACAGGACGTTCCGGGGCGGGCCGGTCCGCGGTGAATTCGAACCGGCGCAGCACCTCGCCCAGCACCTCGGTGGCCTCCAGCAGCGAGAAGCCCGCGCCGAGGCAGCGGCGGACACCGCCACCGAACGGCAGCCAGGTGTTCGGTGCCGGCTGGTCACCGACGAAGCGGCCCGGATCGAACCGGCCCGGGGTCCGGTGGTGCATCGGATCGGCCTGCACCAAACCGATGGCCGGCACCACCGTCGCGCCGGCCGGGATCCGGTAGCCGCCCAGCTCGACATCGGCAGTCACCCGGCGCGCCACCTCGTAGATCACCGGGTGCAGGCGCAGGGCCTCCTTGGCGACCGCTTCCAGGTAGCCGCGGTCGTCCTCGTCGGCGGCCCGCTGGGCGCGATACCGGACCTCCGGCTCGCGAGCCAGTTCGCAGAACGCCCAGGCCAGGGCGGTGGCGGTGGTCTCGTGCCCGGCCAACAGCAGGGTGACCAGGTTGTCCCGCAGCTCTGCGTCGGTCAGCCGGGACGCCTCGTCCCGTGCCCCCACCCGCAGCAGCTGGCTCAGCACGTCCGGGCGCTCGGCCAGGTCCGGTGCGCGCCGGCGGTCGGCGATCTCGGCATAGAGCAGCCGGTCCAGCTCCCGCTGGATCTGGAAGAACCGCCGCCACGGCCAGCGCGACCGCAGCCGCGGGTAGAACCAGCCGAGAATGGTCAGCGGGCTGATCGTGACCACCCGCTCGACCACGGGGCGCAGCTCGGCGAGCCGGCCGGCATCGGTGACCCCGAAGACCACCCGCAGGATGATCTCCAGCGTCAGGGCGGTGGTGCGCCGGTGGCTGGCGAACGGCACCCCGACCGGCCAGCGCTCGACCTCCGCGCGGGTCAGCCGCCGGATCAGGTCCTGGTAGCCGTGCAGGGACGCGCCGTGGAAGGCCGGGGTGAGCAATCGCCGGACCCGCAGGTGCTCGGCCTCGTCGAGCAGCAGCACCGAGTGCTGGCCCATCACCGGTCCCAGGATCGCGTTGCCCTCGCCGGCATGGAAGGTGGTGGACGGGCCGGCGAACACCGCCCGCAGGTCGTCCGGCCGGCTGATCACCACCAGGTGCCGGTTGTGCGGCGCGATCCGCAGGCCGTAGGTGTCGCCGTAGCAGCGGCGCAGGTAGGGCAGCCAGCGGTGCCGATAGCGCCCGAACAGCAGGCTCTGCGCGGCCACCGGCAACCGCGGCCCGGGTGGCGGGTCGAGGCGGCGCGCGGTGGCGAGGCTGGTCATCAGCGTGCCTGGTCGTCGCCGTTCGCCTGGGCGCCGACGAGCGATCCGGCCGGTTGGATCCGCGGTCCGGGCAGGTCGCCCCGGCGCCGCGCCGGCAGTCGCTGCAGCAGGGCCGCGCCGGTGGCCCGCGGCCCGTCCGTCCGCAGCCGGCGCAGCCCGGCCCGGACGGTGCCCGCCCGGCCGTACTGCCGGCTGCGCGGATAGCGATGGGCCAGCGCCAGGCTGACCAGCGCGATGCCGATGCCGCCCAGCACGTCGAGCAGGTAGTGGTTGCCGGTCGCCACCACGACGGTGGCGGTGATGAGTGGGTAGCAGAGCCAGAGCCGGCGCAGCCAAGTCGGGCGCACCAGCCGGGCCGCCACCACCGCGGTCCAGACCGCCCACGCCAGGTGCAGCGACGGGAAGGCGCCGTACTGGTCGGCCGTGACCGGGCCGCCGTGGCTGGTGCCGAAGCCGGCGTTGGCCACGGCGTCGACGAAACCGGCGCTGGGCAGCAGCCGCGGCGGTGCGGCGGGGTAGAGCAGGAAGAACGCCAGGCCGAAGACGTTGGTCAGCGCGAGCGCGTTGCGCGCCCGGCGGTAGCTGCCCGGCCTGCGCCAGTAGCACCACAGCAGCACCAACAGCGTGACCGAGACGTGGAAGAACTGGTACCAGTAGCTGGCCGCCAGCGAGACCGCCCGGTGCAGGCTCGCCCAGTGGTTGACCGAGAGCTCGAGGTTGAGGTGCAGCAGCCGCTCGGCGTGCAGCAGGTCCCAGCCGTTGCGCAGCGCGGGGCCGGTCCGCACCTCGGCGTGCGCTCGGATCGCGTCGTAGGCGCGCAGCAGCAGCAGCACCAGGGCGACCTCGCCGAGGATCACCGGGCGCAGCACCTTCGCGGGGTCGGCCGGACGCCGCCGGTCGGCGCCGCTCCGGTCCGCCGGAGCGGGAGGCAACGCGATGCTGCCGGTGACGTTGCTCATGGTCGGTCGAAGATATACGCAGCCACCGACAACCGGCAGTACACGCTCAGTTCGTCACCAGTTTGTGCCGATTTCAGGTCGCCTCCGCCTGCCGCGCCGACCGGCCCGCGAGCCGGCCGGCGGGGGTCTCGTCGGCGCCGGCGTGGACGACGAACGGCCCGCCATGGCGGGCCGTTCGGTGCTGGAGCGGACGACGGGAATCGAACCCGCGTAATCAGTTTGGAAGACTGAGACTCTACCATTGAGCTACGTCCGCATGACTCGATGCGGTGCCGGTCGATCCGCTCGAACCACCCGGTTGCCGCGTGAGCTGCCCGGTCAGCCTAGCGCGTGCGATCGGCCGTCCGCACACCCGTACACTGGCCCGTTGTGGGTGTGTTGGAGCAGCACCTGACCGGGGTGTAGCGCAGCTTGGTAGCGCATCCGCTTTGGGAGCGGAGGGCCGCAGGTTCAAATCCTGTCACCCCGACGAGTGAGTTCCCCCGGCGCCCGGGCGGCTCCGGCTGCCCAGCCCCCCACCCAATCCACCGTCTGAACGCCAGATGCAGAGCAGGAGCAACGAGCACACCGTGAAGAGCAGCGTCGAAACCCTCAGCCCGACCCGCGTGAAGCTCGCCGTCGAGGTGCCTTTCGAGGAGCTGAAGTCGAGCCTGGACGAGGCCTACCGGGCCATCGGCTCGCAGGTCAGGGTGCCGGGATTCCGGCCGGGCAAGGTGCCGGCCCGCATCATCGACCAGCGGATCGGCAGGGCCGCGGTGCTCGAAGAGGCGATCAACAAGGCCCTTCCCAAGGCGTACTCCGACGCCGTCCGCGAGACCGGCGTCAAGGCGCTCGGCCAGCCCGAGATCGAGGTCACCAAGCTCGAGGACAACGACCACCTGGCTTTCACCGCCGAGGTGGACGTCCGTCCCGAGATCTCCGTCCCGGCCTACGAGGGCCTGGCGGTCACGGTCGAGGATGCGGTCGTCTCCGATGACGAGGTGCAGGAGCAGTTCGATGCGCTGCGGGCCCGGTTCGGCACCCTGAAGGGCGTCGAGCGGCCGGTGCAGAGCGGCGACTTCGTCAGCCTCGACCTGGCCGCCGCCGTCGACGGCGAGGAGGTCGAGGGCGGCTCGGCGCAGGGCCTGTCCTACGAGGTCGGCACCGGCAACCTGGTCGACGGCCTGGACGAGGCGATCCTCGGCAAGAGCGCCGGCGACACCGCGACCTTCGCCTCCACGCTGGCCTACGGCGAGCACGCCGGCTCGGACGCCGAGATCACCGTGACCCTCAACTCGGTCAAGGAGCGCGAGCTGCCGGAGGTCGACGACGAGTTCGCCCAGCTCGCCTCGGAGTTCGACACCGTCGACGAGCTGCGGGCCGACCTGCGCACCCGGCTCGACCGGGTCAAGGTGCTGGGCCAGGGGTCCGAGGCACGGGACAAGGTGCTCGACCTGCTCGTCGCCCAGACCGAGGTGCCGCTGCCGGAGTCCTCGGTCAAGGCCGAGATCGAATGGCGTGAGCACGACGTCGTGCACCAGCTCGGCCACGACGACGCGGCCTTCGAGCGCTACCTGGAGACCGAGGGCAAGACCCGCGAGGAGTTCACCGCCGAGCTGCGCGAGGTCGCGGAGAAGTCGGTCAAGACCCAGTTCATCCTCGACACCATCGCCGACGCCGAGGCCGTCTCGGTCTCCGACGCGGAACT
Organism: Jatrophihabitans sp.; assembly: GCA_035507775.1. Taxonomy (GTDB): domain Bacteria; phylum Actinomycetota; class Actinomycetes; order Mycobacteriales; family Jatrophihabitantaceae; genus Jatrophihabitans_A. The sequence continues at coordinate 4,428 of DATJNU010000085.1, read as the reverse complement.
GACCGAGTACATCGTCCGGCAGGCGCAGCGCTACGGCATGCAGCCGCAGGAGTTCGCCGACCAGATCGTGCAGGCCGGCAACATCGCCGCGCTGGTCGCCGACGTCCGGCGCAACAAGGCACTGGCCACCGTGCTGGAATCGGCCAGCGTGACCGACGCCTCGGGCAACAAGGTCGATCTGTCCGCACTCGCCACGCCGGAGGGCCAGGCCGACCTGGACGACCACGACGACGTCGCCGACGGCGCGGAGGCCGAGCAGCAGGCCTGACCTGGCGGGGCGTTTCACGCCCTGAGCGAACGGGGGCGGGTCCGGGGGTTCCGGACCCGCCCTTGCCGTTAGGGTCGAAGACAGCTGGGGGCCGGCAGTGCGCGGGGTTCCGGCGCCGGTCCGGCCGGCCGCATCCGCCGGTCCGGCAGACCCCGCCGGCATCGGCGCGCAGCACCCTCGGCACAGCACCACCTCTAGCGGCACCGCGGCACCCTCAGCGTGAGGGCACGCGAGGCACACAGGGCATCGGCGGGTACGTGAGAAAGGAACGGCCAGTGAGCCAGTACGAAGTGTCACGGCCATTCGGCACGGGCTTCAGCCCGGCCGTGGCCACCCAGCCGGAGCCGATCAGGCTCATCGAGGCGCGCAGCGCGGGCGCCGGCATGAACCTCAACGACTCGATCTACGACCGGCTGCTGCGCGACCGGATCATCTTCCTGGGCCAGGCGGTCGACGACGACATCGCCAACCGGCTGTGCGCGCAGCTGCTGCTGCTCTCGGCCGAGGATTCGAGCCGCGACATCAACCTCTACATCAACTCGCCGGGTGGCTCGGTGACGGCCGGCATGGCCATCTTCGACACCATGCAGTTCGTGGAGTGCGACGTCGCCACCTACGCCCTCGGCATGGCCGCCTCGATGGGCCAGTTCCTGCTCTCGGCGGGCAGCCGGGGCAAGCGCTACGCGCTGCCGCACGCCCGCATCATGATGCACCAGCCGTCGGCCGGCATCGGTGGCACCGCCTCCGACATCGCGATCCAGGCCGAGCAGTTCAAGCTCACCAAGGCCGAGATGGCCCGGCTGATCGCCGAGCACACCGGCCAGACCGTCGAGCAGATCCAGGCCGACTCCGAACGCGACCGCTGGTTCACCGCGGAGCAGGCGATGGAGTACGGATTCGTCGACCACGTGGTCAGCCGGGTCGCCCAGATGACCAACGGCTCCGCCCCCGCCCCCCAGTAACCCGCGCCGAGCAAAGGAAGATCACCGATGACCAACCTCTACCCGCTCGGCGCGCAGGGCCAGCCGCACGGTGCCGCCCAGGCGCCGTCGGCCCGGTACGTGCTGCCGTCCTTCATCGAGCGCACCAACTACGGGATGAAGGAGTCGAACCCGTACAACAAGCTCTTCGAGGAGCGCATCATCTTCCTCGGCGCGCCGATCGACGACGTCGTCGCCAACGACGTGATCGCGCAGCTGCTGTGCCTGGAGTCGACCGACCCCGACCGCGACATCCTGATCTACATCAACTCGCCGGGTGGCTCGTTCACCGCGCTGACCGCGATCTACGACACGATGCGGTTCGTCCGGCCCGAGATCCAGACCTACTGCATGGGCCAGGCGGCCTCCGCGGCGGCGGTGCTGCTGGCCGCCGGCACGCCCGGCAAGCGGTTCGCGCTGGAGCACTCCCGGGTGCTGATCCACCAGCCGTCCGGCGAGGGCCAGGGCCAGGTCACCGACCTGGAGATCCAGGCCAATGAGATCCTGCGGATGCGCGGCCTGCTCGAGGAGATCCTGGCCCGGCACACCGGCCAGACGGTGGAGCAGGTCAAGCTGGACATCGAACGCGACCGGATCCTGACCGCCCCGGCGGCCAAGGACTACGGGATCGTCGACGCCGTCATCGCGACCCGCAAGGTCAGCAACGATTGATCGGCCTCCCCGCCAGCACCACCGGTCCCGCCCGTCACAGGCGGGACCGGGCAGGCGGGACACGCTGCTAAACGAGCGACTTCTGGGCACATCCGGGGTAGCGTTTCTGGTCACTGGTGCGGTCACCGCCGCCCAGTGCCGAGGACCGTCGCCGGGCCCGGGCACACCGTGCCGCGCTCGCTGTCAGCGAAACCGGTGGCGAAGCCGACTGGCTAGTGAGGAGATGTATCGGTGGCACGCGTAGGTGACGGAGGCGACCTGCTCAAGTGCTCTTTCTGCGGAAAGAGCCAGAAGCAGGTCAAGAAGCTGATCGCCGGCCCCGGCGTCTACATCTGCGACGAGTGCATCGACCTCTGCAACGAGATCATCGAAGAGGAGCTCTCGGACAACACCGAGTTCAGCTTCGACGAGCTGCCGAAGCCGAGCGAGATCTGCCAGTTCCTCAACTCCTACGTGGTCGGCCAGGACCAGGCCAAGCGCACGCTCGCGGTGGCCGTCTACAACCACTACAAGCGGGTGCAGGCCGGCGGCGACGTGCCCGGCAAGCGGGCGGAGTCCAGCGTCGAGCTGGCCAAGTCCAACATCCTGCTGCTCGGCCCGACCGGCTCCGGCAAGACCCTGCTCGCCCAGACGCTGGCCCGGATGCTGAACGTCCCGTTCGCGATCGCCGACGCGACCGCGCTCACCGAGGCCGGCTACGTCGGCGAGGACGTCGAGAACATCCTGCTCAAGCTGATCCAGGCGGCCGACTACGACGTCAAGCGGGCCGAGACCGGGATCATCTACATCGACGAGGTCGACAAGATCGCCCGCAAGTCGGAGAACCCCTCGATCACCCGGGACGTCTCCGGCGAGGGCGTGCAGCAGGCCCTGTTGAAGATCCTGGAGGGGACCTCGGCCGCGGTGCCGCCGCAGGGCGGCCGCAAGCACCCGCACCAGGAGTTCATCCAGATCGACACCACCAACGTGCTGTTCATCGTCGGTGGTGCCTTCGCCGGGCTCGACAAGATCATCGAGGGCCGGATCGGCAAGAAGGGGCTCGGCTTCGGCGCCGAGCTGAAGAGCAAGTTCGAGATCGACGCCTCGGACGGCTTCTCCGACGTGATGCCCGAGGACCTGATCAAGTTCGGCCTGATCCCCGAGTTCATCGGCCGGCTGCCGGTCATCACCACCGTCCGGCCGCTGGACCGGACCGCGCTGATCGAGATCCTGACCGAGCCGAAGAACGCCCTGGTGAAGCAGTACCAGCGCCTCTTCGAGCTGGACGGCGTCGAGCTGGAGTTCACCGACGACGCCCTGGAGGCCATCGCCGACCAGGCCGTCAAGCGGGGCACCGGCGCCCGCGGCCTGCGCGCCATCATGGAAGAGGTGCTGCTCTCGGTGATGTACGAGGTGCCGTCCCGGGAGGACGTCGCCAAGGTCGTCATCACCTCGGCCACCGTGCTGGAGCACGTCTACCCGACCCTGGTGCCGCGCGAGGTGGACCCGCCCCAGGAGAAGTCCGCCTGACCGGTGCGACCGGGCCGGCCGGGGTTCGCGGTAATTCGGTTGCCGGTGCCCGGACGGGCCCGGCATAGTGCGGTCAGCGCCGGCGCAGTACGGCGCGATCCGCGGAGCCGGGATCGTTCCCGGCGGTGGTGGAAGGAGGAATCCCGAGTGTCTACGCCTGCCTGGCGGAGTGTTCGCGTGCCCGCCCCATCCACCCGAGGCTGCTGAGCCGACCGCGTCCCTCTCGGCTGCCTCGCCCTTTCGAGGAGCCAATCCCACGTGTCCTGCGGCAGCCCTGACTTCGACGACCCCGCAACCGCCTTCGCCTTCCAGTACCTCGAGGATCCGGGGGAGGGCCAGCGCTGGTCCACCTGGAACTCGGTGGTCAAGGGCGCTCGTGGCCCCGAACCCAGGCCGTCCTGGGTGATCACCTCCGACGCCGCCGTCGACACCGAGCTCGGTGTGCTCAAGACCGGCAAGGAGGCCGACGTCTTCCTGATCGAACGGGCGGTGCCCGGCGATCCCGACCAGACGGCGCTGCTGGCCGCCAAGCGGTACCGCAGCCCGGAGCATCGCAACTTCCACCGCGACGCCGGCTACCTGGAGGGCCGGACGGTCCGGCGCAGCCGCGACCAGCGCGCGATGGCCTCCCGCACCCGGTACGGCCGGCAGGTGCTGGCCGGCCAGTGGGCCGGAGCGGAGTTCAGCGCGCTCTGCACCCTCTGGTCCCTCGGCGTGCCGGTGCCCTATCCCGTCCAGGTGGACGGCTCGGAGGTGCTGATGGAGTTCATCGGGCACGGCCGGGCCGCCGCGCCGCGACTCGCGCAGGTCCGGGCCGGCAGCACGGAGCTGGCCGACTACTTCGAGCAGATCGCCAACGCGATGCGCGCGCTGGCCGCGAACGGGCAGGCCCACGGCGACCTCTCGCCGTACAACCTGCTGGTCGACGAGGGCCGGGTGGTGTTGATCGACCTGCCCCAGGTGGTCGACGTGGTGTCCAACCCGAACGGGGTGGACTAC
>DATJNU010000084.1:0-8565 GCA_035507775.1 Jatrophihabitans sp. | reverse complement strand
GCGCTTGCCGATCGGGGGCTTCTTGAAGACCACATTGTGGACTTCAGCGGGTGTCAAAGGCATCGGGTCACCTCATGTGCGCTAGATGGTGAACCTGCTCGAGGTCCGCCAGCTCGGTAGTTCGGACGGTCGTACAAGTATGAGCACGCTCCAGATCGGGCGACGCTCGATACGGTCATGCGAAGTGAGCGTATCCCTAGGGAGAATAGCGAGTGGCAATCCTCTCCTGCCGCATGCGCCCCACCAGTTGTCACGCGTCGCGCCCGGACGGTGCGGCCACAGCCGGCAATCTCAGGACGAGGCAGCCATGCTGGTGGCGAAGATCCGCAAGATCCAGACGATGATGAGCAGCACCAGCACGCTGAGATCGAAGCTCATCGTGCCGACGCGCACCGGCGGGATGAGCCGGCGCAGCAGCTTCATCGGCGGGTCGGTCGCGAGGAACACGACCTCGAGACCGATCGCGGCGGCCCCGGCGGGACGCCAGGACCGCGCGAAGCTGCGGGTGGTCTCGACGACGAGCCTGGCCAGCACCAGCAGGTAGAAGATCAGCAGCGCCAGGTCGAGGGCGGCCCAGAACGTCGACATAACTTCATTCTCGCATCAGCGGCCAGGCCGTTCAGCTCTGGTTGTAGAAGCCGCCCTCGACGATGCGCTGCTTGTCGGCAGCGGTCACCGAGACGTTGTGCGGGCTGAGCAGGAACACCTTGGGGGTGACCCGCTCGATGCTGCCGTGCAGGCCGAAGGTCAGCCCGGCCGCGAAGTCGACCAGCCGCTTGGCGTCGGCGTCGTCCATCTCGGAGAGGTTCATGATCACCGGCGTGCCAGCCCGGAACTGCAGGCCGATGGTCTTGGCCTCGTTGTAGGTGCGCGGGTGCAGGGTGGTGATGCGCTGCGGCGGCTGCTCGTAGGCGGTCTCGTAGTCGTCGTACACCTCGGCCTCGACCGGCGGCTCGAAGCTGCGCACCGGAGCCACCTCGCGCACGTGGTCGGCCTCACGGCGGTGGTACTGCGGATCGCGCGCGAGCGTGCCGTAGGACTCCGTGCCGCCCTCGGCGTAGTCGTCGTCCTCGACCAGGCCGAGGTAGACGCCCATCTTCCGAAAGGCTGTTGCCATGTCGTCCTCCTGAAATCCGCTGCACAATCCTTGCCGCACCCACGCTGCCGCACGCGCACGCGCCGCCGGCGCGTTGATTCGACGTTATCCGAAGTGTGTGGCACGGCGGCCGAGCAACGCCGTACCGACACGCACATGTGTCGAGCCGTGCCGGACGGCCGCCTCCAGGTCGCCGCTCATGCCGGCCGAGACGATCGTCGCGGCCGGATGCGCGGCCCGCACCGCCGCCGCGCCCTCGGCCAGCTCGGCGAAGGCCCGCTCCGGGTCTCCGTCCAGCGGGGCGATCGCCATCACCCCGGCCAGGCTCAGGGCCGGCAGGGCGGCCACCCGCTCGGCCAGCCGCAGCAGGTCGGTGCGGGCGCTGCCGCCCCGGCCGGCGCCGGTGGCGGGTTCGTCCAGGCTGAGCTGCACCAGCACCGGCAGCACCCGGCCGGCCCGTTCGGCACCGGCGGCCAGCGCCTCGGCCAGCTCCGGCCGGTCGACGCTGTGCACCAGGTCGGCGTACCGGGCGACCGACCGGGCCTTGTTGGTCTGCAGCCGACCGATGAAATGCCAGCGCGCCGGGGCCCGGGTCAGCCCGGCGAACTCGGCAGCCTTGGCCGCCGCCTCCTGGTCGCGGCTCTCCCCCAGGTCGGGCACGCCGGCCTCGGCCAGGTGGACCGCGTCGGCGACCGGGAAGAACTTGGTGACCGCGATCAGCGTCACCTCCGCCGGCGATCGACCCGCGGCCAGGCAGGCCCGGGCGATCCGCTCCCGAACCTGGCCGAGATTGGCCACGATCTCGGACCGGCGGGAATCCGGGTCGGTCATCGCCGGATGCCCGCCGCGGTCGAGCTGCCCGTCCTCACTTCAGGAAGTCGGGCACGTCCAGCTCCTCGTCGAGCTCGACCGGCCGCCGGGCCGGGCTGCTCGCGCCGCCCTGGCCCTGCTGGGTCGAGCCGTTCGAGGCCGGCCCGTTGGTGGTCGCCGGCGACCAGACCACGCCCGAGGTGCCCGCGGTCGGCTGGCCCTGCTGGTGGTTGGCCGGAGCGGGACGCTGCGGCGGGGCGGACGGGGTGAAGGTCGGCGTGCCGGGCTCGGCGTCGCGCCGGACGTCCACCTTCTTGTACGGCAGCTGGCCGGAGTCGAAGCCGGCCGCGATCACGGTCACCTTGACCTCGTCGCCGAGGGTGTCGTCGATGACCGCGCCGAAGATGATGTTCGCGTCCGGGTGGGCGGCCTCGGCGACCAGCGACGCGGCGTCGTTGATCTCGAAGAGGCCCAGGTCGGAGCCGCCGTAGATCGAGAGCAGCACGCCGTGCGCGCCCTCCATGCTGGCCTCGAGCAGCGGCGAGGCGATCGCCATCTCGGCCGCGGCCCGGGCCCGGCCGTCACCGCGAGCCGAGCCGATGCCCATCAGCGCCGAGCCGGCGCCGCTCATCACGCTCTTGACGTCGGCGAAGTCGAGGTTGATCAGGCCCGGGGTGGTGATCAGGTCGGTGATGCCCTGGACACCGGAGAGCAGCACCTGGTCGGCGCTGCGGAAGGCGTCCATCACCGAGACGTTGTGGTCGGAGATCTGCAGCAGCCGGTCGTTCGGGATGACGATGAGGGTGTCGCACTCCTGGCGCAGCGCGTCGATGCCGAGCTCGGCCTGGCTCGCCCGCTTCTTGCCCTCGAACGAGAACGGCCGGGTGACCACGCCGATGGTCAGCGCGCCCAGCTTGCGGGCGATGCTGGCGATCACGGGGGCGCCGCCGGTGCCGGTGCCGCCGCCCTCACCCGCGGTCACGAAGACCATGTCGGCGCCCTTGAGCACCTCCTCGATCTCGTCGCGGTGGTCCTCGGCCGCCTTGCGCCCGACCTCGGGCTGCGCGCCGGCGCCCAGGCCGCGGGTCAGCTCGCGCCCGACGTCGAGCTTGACGTCCGCGTCGGACATCAGCAGGGCCTGCGCGTCGGTGTTCACCGCGATGAACTCGACGCCCTTGAGGCCCTGCTCGATCATCCGGTTCACGGCGTTGACGCCGCCGCCGCCGACACCGACGACCTTGATCACAGCGAGGTAGTTGTGCGGTGAACTCATGAGCATTCCTTCGCTTTGCCAGCCGTTCGGTGTTGTCGGTTGCTCGGGTTGCGCCGGACTTCTCAACCCTCACCCTCAGGTAGAGCGTTAACGTTATGTCAACCTGAGCGATAGTGCGAAGGTAGTTCGCCGGGAAGCCGAATCACGAAGGCGCGCCGCGCGGGCCGCAAATTGCAGGACGGGACGCTCAGTTGCCGCGGCTGATGACGGCACTCGGGTCGCTGACGTCGAAGTAGGCGCCCGGCTGGTGCACCAGCACCGGCACCAGCTTCGCCTTCTCGTCGCTGCGATCGGTGCCGCCCCACAGCACCGTCCGGCCGTCGGTGAGGGTCAGCGTGATCGTCTGCACGGTCGGCACCGCGATCCGGGCGACGGCCGGGGCGAAGTCGGCCGGCAGCGCGGCGGCCACCGTGGCGGCGGCCGCGGACCGGGCCTGGTCGCCGGTGACCTCCAGCTCGGGCAGGCCGGCCGGCGCGTGCGGCTCGGTGGCGAACTGGACGTTGCCGCCGTCGACCAGCACCGCGCCCTCGGGGCTGGGCCGGTAACCGACCGCGACCCGTTCGACCACCCGGATCCGGATGGTGGACGGGTAGTCGGCCTGCACCGACACCGACCGGATCGCCGGGATGGCCGCGATCCGGGCGCGGACCGCGCCGGTGTCCAGCCGGGCCAGCGGCGCGCCGTGCCGGATGCCCGCCGCCTCGGTGATCTGCTCCGCGCTCACCCGGTGCTCCCCGGTCACGGTCACCGTGCGGGCGCCCAGCAGGCTGGAATAGCCGACCAGCCAGCCCACCACGAGCAGCGCCGCCAGCACCGCGCCGAGCACCAGCCAGCGCCGCCGCGGGCCCCGGTGAGCCGGCATTCCGGCCGGGTGCACGCGGTCGAGCAGGCCGGTCACCGGCGCCCCAGCTCGGCCAGGATCCGCGGGCACTGCAGGTAGACGTCGCCGACGCCCATCGTGAGCACCAGGTCGCCGTCACCGGCCAGGCCCGCCACGACGGCCGCCACGTCCACCTGCTCGCGCACGTAGCGCACCCGGTCGGCGGTCAGCGGCACCTGCTCGGCGATCAGCTCGCCGGTCACGCCGGGCAGCGGCTTCTCCCGGGCCGGGAAGATGTCGAGCACCACCGCGACGTCGGCCACCGCGAGCGCCTGGCCGAACTCGATCGCGAAGGTCTGCGTCCGGCTGTAGGTGGCCGGCTGGAACACCGCGATCAGCCGGCCCCGCCGGCCGGTCCGGGCGGCGTCGGCGTCGAGCACCGCCGCCGCCGCCGAGAGCTGGGCCCGGATCTCCGTCGGATGGTGGGCGTAGTCGTCGTACACCCGGACGCCGGCCACCTCGCCGTGCAGCTCGAAGCGCCGGTCCACTCCCCCGAACGCCCGCCACGGCCCATCGGCCACGGCCGGGTCGGCCCCAAGCTCGGCCAGCACGATCAGCGCCGCGGCGGCGTTGAGCGCCATGTGCTCGCCGACCAGCGAGTTGAGCAGGAACGGCAGCGGCCGGCCGGCCAACCCGGAGACGGTGAAGCCCACCGACGAGCCGGACGCGGCGATCTCGGACACCCGGACGTCGGCCTCCGGGCCGGTGCCGTAGCTGCGGGTGCGCCGGCCCAGCGCTGCGGCGTAGGCCCCCAACTGCCGGGCACCGGCGTCGTCGGCGTAGTAGACGAGCAGCCCGTCGGCGGCCAGCCGGTCGACGAACAGCTCGAAGGCATGCAGCACGCCGCGCAGGTCGCCGTGGTTCTCCAGGTGGTCGGCCTCGACGTTGGTGATCACGGCGACGTCCGGGCGCAGCAGCAGGAACGAGCCGTCGCTCTCGTCCGCCTCCACGATGAAGTCCCGGCCACCGCCGGCGTGCCCGTTGGTATGCGCCTGGTGCAGGTTCGCCCCGATCGCGAACGAGGGGTCGAGGCCGGCCTCGACGGCGGCCACGGTCAGCAGCGAGGTGGCGGTGGTCTTGCCGTGGGTGCCGGCGATGGCCACCGTCCGGTGGCCGCTGACCAGCGCGCCGAGCGCGGCGGCCCGGCGCAGCACCTGGCGGTCGGAATCGCGAGCCGCGGCCAGCTCGGGGTTGTCCGGCTGGATCGCGGTGGTGTAGACGAGCGTGTCGGCCTCGCGCAGGTGCTCGGGCGAGTGCCCGATCGCGATCTCGGCGCCGAGCGCGCGCAGCTCGTCGGCCCGGGCGGACTCCTTGCCCTCGCAGCCGCTCACCTGGTAGCCGCGGGCCAGCAGCAGCCTGGCCAGCGCGCTCATCCCGGAGCCGGCGATGCCCATCAGGTGCACCCGGCCGAGGCTCTCCGGGGCCGGGATCGGCTCGGTGGCCGCCGAGGCGACCAGCGCCGCCCCCGGCGGTGCCCAGCCGGCCGGGCGCTGGTAGCTGGACTGGTGCCGGTGGGCCGCGTCCGGTGTCCGATCAGCCATGCCGGGTCCCGGCGAGTTCCAGGATCCGTTCGGCCATCACCTGGGCCGCGTCCCGGCTACCGGCCCGGGTGGCGGCGGCGGCCATGCCGGCCAGCCGGGCCGGTTCGCGCAGCAGCGGCAGCACGTTCGCGCTGATCCAGTCCGCGGTCAGCTCGGCGTCCGGCACCAGCAGCCCGCCACCGGCGCCGACGATCGGCTGGGCGTTCAGGCCCTGCTCCCCGCCGCGCAACGGCAGCGGCACGTAGCAGGCCGGCAGCCCGACCGCGGTCAGCTCGGCCACCGTCATGGCGCCGGACCGGCACAGCACCAGGTCGGCCGCGGCGTACCCGGCGGCCATGTCGGCCAGGTACGGCAGCGCCACGTACGGCGGCTCACCGGGCACCCGGTCCGGCGGGGTGACCGGGTTCTTCGGGCCGGGGATGTGCAGCACCTGCACCCCGGCCTCGGCCAGTTCGCGCTGGGCGCCGAGCACGGCCTGGTTGATCCGCACCGCGCCCTGCGAGCCGCCGGTGACCAGCAGGGTGGGCAGGTCCGGCCGGAGCCCGAAGCCGGCGCGGGCCGCGGGGCGGGCGACGGCCCGGTCGAGGTCGAGGATGGCCGGCCGCAGCGGCATGCCGACCACCCGGCCGTGCGGGATCCGCACCGAGGGCGAGGCGGTGAACACCTCCCGGGTCAGCCGCGCGGCCACCCGGTTCGCGACGCCGGCCCGGGCGTTGGCCTCGTGCACCACGATCGGGATGCCGGCCCGGCGCGCGGCCAGGTAGGTGGGCAGCGCGACGTAGCTGCCGAAGCCCACCACCACGTCGGCCCGGTGGCGGCGCAGGATCTCGGCCGCCGCCCGCACCGACCCGGCCAGCCGGCCCGGCGTGCGCAGCAGCGCGGCGTTCGGCTTGCGCGGCAGCGGCACCGGCGGGATCAGCTCCAGCGGGTAGCCGCGGGCCGGGATCAGCGTCGAGTCCAGCCCGCGCTCGGTGCCGATCGCGACGATCTCGGCGTCGGGGCTCAGCCGCCGGATCGCGTCGGCGACGTTCATGGCCGGCTCGATGTGCCCGGCCGAGTGCCCGCCGGCGATCACGACGTGCGCGGCCGTCGTCGGGCTCACGCGCCGCGCCGCTGGGGTCGGGCGGCCGGGGCCGGCGGGACGGCGCCGGAGCGCTGGGCACGGGCGGGGCCGGCCGGGAACTGCCCGGGCCGAGAGCGCCCGGCCGCCGGCTGGGCAGCAGCAGCCTGCGTGACCGGCGGCCGCGCGGCGGCCTGCCTCGCCGGGGACTGCGCGGCGGTTTGCCTGGCCGAGGACTGTGCCGCCCCGGCGGCCGGCCGCGACCTGTCGGTGTCCGGACCGGCCGGCTCGGCCGCCCGGGCCCGGGGCGCCGGGATCGGCCGCGGGGTGCCGAGCCGCAGCGTCCGCACCCAGCGCGCGGTCTGCCCGGTGCGCTGCGACCGCTGGGCGGCCTCGATCGCGGCCGGCTCGTGCCGGGCGAACGAGACCAGCATGCCGAGCACCGCGCAGGTCAGGATCAGCGAGGTGCCGCCGTTGGAGATGAACGGCAGCGGGATGCCGGTGACCGGCAGCAGCGCGGTGACGTAGCCGATGTTGATCAGCGCCTGGCCGGCGATCCAGATGGCCGCGCCGCCGGTCACCAGCCGGACGAACGGGTCCCGGCTGCGCAGCGCGATCCGCATGGTGGCGTAGGTGAACAGGCCGAACAGCGCCAGCACCACCAGGCAGCCGAGCAGCCCCAGTTCCTCCCCCACCACCGCGAAGACGTAGTCGGTGTTGGCGTTGGGCACCCACCCGTACTTGGAGGTGCCCTGCCCCAGGCCGACCCCGAAGAGGCCGCCGCTGGACAGCGCGTAGAGACCCTGCATGGTGTGGTAGCCGGTGCCCTGCGGGTCCAGGTTCGGGTGCAGGAACGTGGTCAGCCGCTGCAGCCGGTACGGCTGGGTCACCGCGATCAGCGTGACCAGGCCGACGATGCCCAGCAGGATCGTGCCGAAATACCGCAGCGGCAGGCCGACCATCCACAGCAGGCCGAGCATGATCAGCATGAAGCACAGCGACGTGCCCAGGTCGGAGCCGGCCATCACCAGGCCGATCATGATCACGAAGCCGGGCACCAGCGGCACCAGCACGTGCCGGGCCCGGGTCAGGTTGCGCAGCGCCTCCTTGCGGGCCAGCAGGTCCGCGCCCCAGATCAGGATCGCCAGCTTGGCGAACTCCGACGGCTGCACGGTCAGCGGCCCGAGCTGGATCCAGCGCCGGGCGCCGTTGATGGTGATGCCGACGCCGGGCAGCAGCACCGCCAGCATCGCGCAGACCGCCAGCGCCAGCGCCGGGTAGGTCAGCTTGCGGTAGGCCGACGGCGGCATCCGGCAGGTCAGCCAGAACACCGGCAGGCTGAGCAGGACGAACTCGATCTCCTTGATCAGCTGCGTCCAGGGCGCCTCGCCGGTGGTGTGCAGCGAGGCCGAGATGGTGGTCGAGGCCGACATCAGCAGGCCGAGGAAGAGCAGCCCGAGGCCGGCCGCGAGCAGCAGCTGCAGCGAGGCGTACGGGGTCTCCAGGTAGCGCCGGGGCGAGCGCAGCATCCGGCCCTCCACCACGGACTCGGCCGCCATCAGCGCTCCGTCCCGGGGCCGGGCAGCGCGCGCACCGCAGCCTGGAAGGCCAGCCCGCGGGCGCCGTAGCCGGTGAACATGTCCTTCGAGGCGGCGGCGGGTGCCAGCAGCACCACGTCGCCGGCGACTGCCAGTGACGCGGCGGCCGCCACGCACTCTCCCATCGCTCCATCGTCGGTCCTGGCCACGTCGATCACCGGGAGGTCCGGCGCGTGTCGGCAAAGAGCCGCCGCGATTGTGGCCCGGTCCACCCCGAGCAGCACCACCCCGGCGAGCCGGCCGGCGTGGGCGGCCACCAGCGGCTCGATGTCGGCGCCCTTGAGCTGGCCGCCGGCGATCCAGACGA
>DATJNU010000083.1:0-52774 GCA_035507775.1 Jatrophihabitans sp. | reverse complement strand
CACCGGCTCGTACACGGTGCCGAGCCTGGTCGCGGCGATCGTCGTCGGGGTGTCGGCGCTGATCGTCGTGAGCCTCAACCCGCCGCCGCTCGCGGACCGGCCCGCCGGGGCGGCCGAGGAACCCGGCGCCGAACTCGAGGCCGCGCTGCACGAGACCTCACGGATCACGCAAGAAAGCTCACCACTGGGAGACGGCAACACGCTATGACCGACCAACCGAACCGACCCGGGGTGCTGCTCGTGCTCGGCCTGTGCAGCCAGCGCGGCCGCAGCAGCGAGCCGTACCGCGGCTACATGCTGCGCGAGGCACTGACCCACAGCGATGTCTGGATGTTCGACATCCCCGGCCAGACCTGGCAGCAGGCGCTGGTCACCGGCACCACCGAGCTGGACGTCTTCGACGCCAGCGCCGCGGTGGCCGCCGCCCTCGAACTGTCCGAACGGGTCGACATCCTCGGGGTCTGGGGCCCGGACGAGGCGACCATCGTCTCGGCCGCCGCGGTGGCCCAGGCACTCGGCCTGCCCGGCCTCGACCCGGCGGCCGCCCTGGCCGCCCGGGACAAGTCCGTGTCCCGGCAGCGGTTCACCGAGGCCGGCATCGGCCAGCCGCTGTCGATCCCGGTCTCCGACGGGGACGAGGCCCGGGCCGCCGCGGCCCGGACCGGCTACCCGCTGATCGCCAAGCCGCGGGCACTGGGCGCCAGCCTCGGCGTGGTGCAGGTGCCCACCGAGGCCGAGCTGGCCGGCGGGTACGCCGCGGCCAAGGCTGCCCGCTACCCCGGCACCCCCGAGTACGAGCGGGACGTGCTGATCGAGACCTACATCTCCGGCCCGGAGATCAGCATCGACGGCTACTGCTCCGCCGGGGAGTACACGCCGCTGTTCATCGCCCGCAAGAAGCTCGGTTTCGCCCCGTACTTCGAGGAGGTCGGCCACACTGTCGAGGCGGCCGACCCGCTGCTGGCCGACGCCGGGCTGCGCGAGGTGCTGGCGACGGCGCACACCGCGCTCGGCCTGCAGGACGGCGTCACCCACACCGAGGTGCGGCTGAGCCCGGCCGGCCCGGTGGTGATCGAGGTCAACGGCCGCCCCGGCGGCGACCTGATCCCGCAGCTGGGCAAGCTGGCCACCGGGTACGACTCGATCGCGGCCGGCATCCGGATCGCGCTCGGCCGGCCGGTCGAGCGGTCGGCCGCGGCCGGCCAGGCCGCGGCGATCGAGTTCGCCTACCCGCCGCGGGACTGCCGGGTGCAGGCGGTGGAGATCGAGCAGCCGCAGCCGGCCGAACGGGTCTGGGTGCGCAGCCTGGTCGACCCGGGTGCCGAGTTGAGGTTGCCGCCGCGCGGCTACGTCGGGCGCTGGTCGTACGTGCTGGTCGCGGGCGACAGCGTGGAAGAGTGCGAGAAGGAGATCGCGGCGCATCGCGACGGCGCGGCGCTGCGGTGGGAGGCCCTCGATGGCTGAGGTCGGACAGCTGGTCGTCGTCGGTTACAGCGTGCCGATGGCCCGGGCCCTGGAGGCGTTCCGGGCACCGGGATCGGTGCTCTTCGTGGACGAGCCGTGGGTCGCCGAGGCGCGCAAGGCCCACGAGTTCCTGGCGGACCTGGACAGCTGCGTCGGGATGCTGGAGTGGGAGTTCCTGCACCCGGACGCCGCCGACGAGCTGTTCCTGTCCGGCCGGCTGACTGAGCCGGTGAGCGCGGTCTTGCCGGGCGTGGAGTACGCGACGGTGTTCGCCGCCCGGCTGGCCGAGCGGTTGCGGCTGGCCAACGCCGGGCTCGGCGCCGCCCAGGTGATGCGGGACAAGGCCCGGTTGCGCCGGGTCAGCGCCGCGGCGGGGGTGCCGAACCCGGTCTCGCGCCAGGTCTCCTCGGCCGAGGACGTCGTCGCGCTGCTGACGGAGCTGGACGGCCCGGTGATCGTCAAGCCGAGCGGGCGGCAGGCCGCGGTCGGCGTGACCCGGGCCGACACGCCGGCCGAGGCCGGGGCGGCGTACCGGTTCGCGGCGGAGGCGGAGGAGAACTACGGGCCGCAGGACCGGGTGGACAGCGACGTGCTGGCCGAGCAGTTCATCGACGGTTCCGAGTTCAGCGTCGAGATGCTGGTGGCCGGCGGCCGGCCGCTGTTCGCCAACGTCACCGAGAAGGCGCTCTTCGACGGGCCGCATCCGGTCGAGCGGGGCCACCTGCTGCCCTACGACGCGGACCCGGACGGGGCGGCCGAGCTGGTGGAGCTGACCGGCCAGGTGCTGGCGGCGACCGATTTCGACACCGGCTTCGTGCACTGCGAGTGGATCCGGTCCGAGACCGGGCCGTACCTGGTGGAGTGTGCCGGGCGGGTGCCGGGCGATGGCATCACGGTCATGCTCCGGCTCGGCTGGGGCTGCGACCTGATGGACCTCTACGTCCAGCTGCTGGAGGGCCGGCTCGATCCGGCCGCGGTGCCGCTGAAGCCGGTGCAGTACGCGGCAGTCGCCTTCGCCACCGGCACGCCGGGCACGGTGACCGCGGTGAGCGGCGCCGAGCAGGCCGCCGAGCTGCCGGGCGTGGTCTCGGCGATGGCGATGGTCGCGCCGGGCGCCACGGTGGTGCCGCTGGCCAACTCGTGGAGCCGGGTCGCGATGGTGACCGCCGTCGGTGACACCCCGGACGCCGCGCGGGCGAATGCCGACGCCGCGCTGGCGGCCATCGAGATCAGCACCGAGCCCCCGGCCACCGGCTGAGCCGACGGCGATGCCCGCCTCGTTGCCCCGCCGGTGCCGATGGCGGGTGTCGCCGTGGACGGCGGTGTTGCCGCTGGTGGAAACACCGCCGGGCCGTCCTGGCTGCGCACCGGCAGCGCGCCGGCGCGGGTAACCGCGCAGCCGGACCCGCTGCACTGCCTCGGCTAGGCTCGGCCGGCGGCCGGGACGGGCCGTTCATCCACGGAAGGGCGGGGCCGATGCTCGGGCAGGACACGCTGGACTATTACCGCAGCTGGCTGGAGTACCGCCGCTGGTTCCAGCGGGTGCCCGGGGTGCAGGTGAGCGTCGCCGAGGACGGCAGCCGGCGGCTCTCGGCCGCGTTCGGCCTGGCCGACGAGCCGGCCGGCGAGGCGCTGACCGAGCGGCACCTGTTCCGGATCGCCTCGCATTCCAAGACCTTCACCGCCGTGCTGGCGCTGCGGCTGGCCGAGCAGGGCCGGCTGCGGCTGGACGACCCGATCTCGACACACGTGGCCGGCCTGGCCGGCAGCGAGCTGGCCGGCCGGACGGTGCGCGAGCTGCTCAGCCACGGTGGCGGGGTGATCCGCGACAGCGAGGACGGCGACTTCTGGCAGCTGATGTGCGATTACCCCGACCGGGACGCGCTGATCGCGATCGCCGCCGAACCGTCGGCCGCAGTGCTGCCGCGCAACGAGCGGTTCAAGTACTCCAACATCGGCTACGGCCTGCTGGGGCTGGTCATCGAGGAGGTCACCGGGCTGAGCTACGCCGAGGTGGTGGCTGCCGAGATCGTCGGGCCGCTCGGCCTCACCGAGACCGGGCCCGAGCTGGCCGCCGGCCGGCTGGCCGAGTACGCCGCCGGGCACAGCGCGCTCAGCTATGCCACTGAGCGCACCGTGATCGAGCACGTGGACACCCGCGCGCTCGCCGCGGCAACCGGCTTCTACGCCACCGCCGACGAGCTGGCCGCCTTCTACAGCGCGCTGCTGCCGGGTGACGCCCGGCTGCTCGGCGACGACGCACAGCGCCAGCTGCGGCACCACCAGTGGCGCTTCCGCGATGCCGATTCCCACTACGGCCTCGGGGTGATCCTGAACAAGATCGGCGAGCACGACCTGTTCGGACACGGTGGCGGCTACCCCGGCCACATCACCCGGACGCTGGCCTGCCCGGACCGCCGGGTCGCGGTGGCGGTGCTCACCAACGCCGTGGACGGCCCGGCCGAGTCGATGGCGGTCGCGCTGTTCCGGCTGCTGGACCTGGCCGCCTCGGCCAGCCACCAACCGGCCCCGGACGGCGCCCGGTTCACCGGCCGGTTCGGTTCGCTCTGGGGCCTGATGGACGTCGCCCTGCTGGACGGCCGACTGTTCGCGCTGAGCCCGACCGCGGCCGGCCCGGCCGACGACCCGGTCGCGCTGGAGGTCGTCGACGACCGCACGCTGCGGATGGTCAGCGGGCCGGGCAGCGCTTCGATCGGCGAGCTGATGCCCTACGACTTCGGGCCGGACGGCGCGGTGCGCTCGGTCCGTGGCGGCAGCGGCATGACGATGCGCCCGTTCACGCTGCCGGCCTGACCGCTCGGATACCCGACGCGGCTGCCGATCGGTGGATCGGCGGCTATGCTGCTGCCACCTCGGAGGCCGTGCGGCCGGTGCCCACCTGAGCGGACGGAGCGTGCGCGTGAGCCTGCAGCTGGCGCGGCGCGGGGACACCGGCGTCCCCGATCCGGCACCGGCCGCCGAGCCTGCCGCCGCCCCCTCGCTGCCGGCCCGACCGGCCCTGGCCGGGCTTGCGGTGCCCGGCTCGCTGCGCCGATCCCTCGCGGCTCACGCGGACCCGCTCGGTGGTGCCGCCATTCCGGGCGACGTGCTGGCCGCGCTGCGCCGGCGGCGCGGCGGTGGCCGCGCGATGCCGGCCGAGGTCAGCGAGCCGTTCGGCACGGCCCTCGGCCGGGACGTCTCCACGGTCCGGATCCACACCGACCCAGAGGCGAACACCCTTGCCCGGTCGGTGCAATCGGTCGCGTTCAGCTACGGCAGCGACGTCTACTTCAGCGCCGGCAGCTACCGGCCGGAGGAGCCACGGGGGCAGCACCTGCTGGCGCACGAGCTGGCCCACGTGGTCACCGGCGAGCACGCCTCGGCCGGCGGCACCGTCGGCCGCGCCGACGACCCGGCCGAGGCGGCCGCCGACCGGACCGCCGACCGGGTGGTCACCGCGCTGCGCCGGCGGGCGGCCACCCCGGCGGCCGAACCAGCACCCGAGCACCGGCCCGACCTCGGCGCGCTGCGGCGGCGGGCCGCCCAGCAGGACAGGCCGGCGCTGCGGCGCACGATCGCCTGGACGGCCAAGAGCCAGAACGCCTACGCCCGCGACCGATCCGGCCTGCTGGCCCGGCTGGCCGACCAGTTCCCGACCATCGACCAGGCGATCCTGGCCAAGCAGATCACCGAGATCGAGCAGCTGAAGGCCAAGTGGACGCCGGCGCAGGCGTACCAGGGCATCAAGAACTGGCTGATCGCCAACTACGCCCCCGCGCCGACCGTCTACGGCGGCACCACCGGCATCACCTCCGACGAGGCGCGCAACTACTTCGTATCGAACTTCAAGACCTTCGCCGAGGTGGTGATCGACGGCAAGCATGCCTTCAAGTTCACCAACATCACCGACGAGGACATGCACGCCGAGGACAACTTCATGTCGGCGATCGACAAGTTCGTGGTGGAGCGGGGCTGGCACGAGGACTTCTCCGAGAGCCACAGCATCCTGCTGCGGATCAACAACAGCCCGTGCATCCGGTGTGCCCAGCGGCTCTACGACTGGGACTACCGCGACCTGTTCGACGAGTTCGACATCCAGTTCGCCAACATGTACGAGAAGGGCGGCAACTTCCACCAGGCCACCACCAAGCTGCGCTCCGGCGGCATCACCATGCAGCTCTACAGTGTGACGGCCAACCTCAAGCACCTGCTGACCGCCAACGAGCTGGCCGACCGCCAGCTCAAGGACAACCGCGAGGCGCTCGACTTCGCCCAGTGGCTGAAGCAGAACACGCCGACCGGCCAGGGCGGGACGAGCAGCGGCGGCGGCGAGCGGATGAAGGAGGAGGATTAGCCGCGATTCCCCGGGAACTGGCACCGGACGGCGCCCCGAGCCGCTATCGTCCGCAAGGTTTGACGGGCAGCTCACATTCCAGGGCAGGGCGGATGACGATCCAGCGGTTGGCGAAGCGCGGCGGCGCGACCGCCGAGCACGCCCACCCCGAGCAGTCCCACTCCGAGCAGTCCCACTCCGAGCACGCGCACGCCGGGCGGGAGCAGGCCCCGGCCGGCGTGGTGCCGGTGCCCGGCCTGATCCGGCGGCAGGCGGGCGGTGCGCTGCGGGTCGGCGCGACCACCGACCCGGCCGAGGCCGAGGCCGACGCGACCGCCCGCGCGGTGGTGCAGGCGCTGCGCGGCGGGATCGCGGCCGCCCCCGAGCAGCACGGTGACTGCCACGACGGCTGCGGCCACGAGGGCGGGACGGTGCGGCGGCAGGCGCTGGTCGGCGCCGAGGGTGGCGAGCTCGATGCCGGCACCCGGGGCAAGCTCGACCGGCTGCGCGGTGGCGGCCGGCCGCTGCCCGGCCCGGTGCGGGCCAGCATGGAGGCGGCGTTCGGCGCGGACCTGGGCGGGGTCCGGGTGCACACCGGGCCGGCCGCCACCGAACTCAACCACGCGATCCAGGCCAAGGCGTTCACCGCCGGCAGCGACATCGCCTTCGCCGGCGGGATGCCCGACACCGGCACCGCGGAGGGCCAGCACCTGCTCGCGCACGAGCTGACCCACGTGCTGCAGAACGGCGGCGCCGGTCCGGTCCGGCGGACGGTGCAGGAGCAGGGCTCGGACGACATCCTCACCTGGCCGGAGCTGGTCAGCGCGCTGGAGGACGAGGAGATCGCCGTCTCGCCGGCGCCCCGGTTGATCCTGCGGTACTGGGCGAACTCTCCCCAGGTGCGTACCTACAGCAGCCTCAGCAGCCTGGTGAGCTCGGCGAACGACGCGGTGCCGGTCATCGAACCGGCCTTCGCCGCCAGCCTGCAGGACCTGGCCGAGGTCGGTGAGTTCCTCGCCAGCGCCACCTCGGCCCGCCGCAAGACCAAGGCCGGGCCCGGGCTGGTGCAGGCCCTGCAGGCGCGGCGGCTGCAGCTGCAGAAGGAGTTCGGCGAGCAACTCGACGACGACTACGCGCTGCCCGCGCCCAACCTCGACCAGCACTACCGGACGCCCTCGGCGCTCAAAACCACCGTCGCCAGCACCACCGGCCGCGACGACGGCAAGTGGCACCAGACCACCAATACGGTGTCCGGCAGCGGCGGCAAGAAGACCGGCTCGGTCAACCTGGCGCTGCTGCAGGGCGCGCAGGCAGAGGGGTCGGTGCAGCAGGTCGGCTCGCACCTGGAGCAGGTCTGCCCGACCTGCGCCCAGGTCACCCACGTGGCGAGTTTCGAGGTGGATCACCAGCAGGCGTTCTCCGACATCCGCAACCGGCTGCACCTGCTGGCGGAGGTGATGACCCAGGACGCCACGGTGTACGCCAGCGTCTCGAAGGGGACCGCGAGCTTCCACCAGATCTTCGCGGTCACCGGCGTGCCGGGCATGCCCGGCTTCAAGGTCGAGGCCCTCGCCTCGGGCGTGCACATGTACTCGAACAACCTCGACAACCTGATGCGGATCTGCCGGCTGTGCAACGGCGGCCTGGGCAAGTCCGACATGGAGATGATCGAGTGGTACCGGACCTCCCCGCTGTACGGCCAGGCCTTCCTCGACACCTACCAGCTGCCCGGCACATCGGCCAAGGGCGTGATCGAGCTGACCAAGACCGGTGTGGGTTGGGGCGTCGCGGCTCGGGAATGGTTCAACCACCACCACCTGCCGGTGTTCACCGACCAGTTCCTGACCGCGCAGATCCAGGAGGCCACTCGGCAGCGGCTGATCAGCCAGAGCAACCTGGGGATCGCCGTGGACCGGGAGCAGGATCCGCAGCAGCGGCAGCAGTTGAGCGACCAGCACCAGCAGCAGAGCCGCAACAACCAGGCCATGCTGGGTGGCCTGCGCGGCGTGCACGACTACCACACCAACCCCGACACCGCGCCGTTCGCGATGGGTTCGCCGGCCCGGCACGAGGAGGAGCACCGGACGGTCGACAAGCGCCGGGACAAGCGCAAGCGCTCCATGAACCTCAAGTCGCTGCCGGCCTATCAGGTCGGGCTGGACGACGCGGAGCGGGGGACCCGGGAGCACGCCGCCGACTACAAGCTCAACTCCACCGAGCGGGACGCCTACGAGGAGGGTTACGTCGAGGGCGAGGCCGCGAACGAGGAGCGCGCCCTGGAGGGTGAGCTCGATGCCCTCACGTGGAACCTGATGATGACCGATCCCGAGGTCTGGGGAGAGGGCTTTCACTACGCGATGGCCTACCAGGGCGTGCTGGACCGGCGCCGGGCCGCCTTCGACGCCGGCTACCAGCTGTTCGCGCAGGACTCGGACGCCGACCCGGACGCCGGGTACGCCCGCGGCGAGAAATACTCCGAGCAGCTGGTGCGCGACTACCTGCTCGGCTACACCAGCGCCCGGCAGCAGGCGCGGCGGGAGCGCCGGCGGGCCAACCTGGGCAGGGGTTCGATGCCGCCACCCGGCGCGCAGGACCGGCCCAGCGCGTACGACCCGTCCGTGCGCGGCCGGACGCCCTCGCCGAGCCCGCGGTTCGACTTCGACGAGGACGGCTCACCCCTGCCCGCCAGCGCGACCAGCCAGCCGTTCGCGTTCAGCCCGTACGGCATGGGGCAATCGAGCGCGCCGAGCCAGCCGTTCGTCTTCGGTGCGCAGCAGGGTTTCGCGGGCCCGCAGGGTGGGTTCGGCTCATTCGGGCTCGGCCCGCAGCAGGACGAGGAGGACGAGGAGCTCGTCATGCAGCAGGACGACGACCTCGCGCACCAGTGAGCCGGCACTGATCACCCGGGCCGGAAGCCGTGTTCCGGCACTGATCACCTGGACCGGAAGCCGTGTTCCGGCACTGATCACCTGGACCGGAAGCCGTGCTCCGGCACTGATCACCTGGACCGGAAGCCGTGCTCCGGCACTGATCACCTGGACCGGAAGCCGTGCTCCGGCACTCTGCGCCCGAGCTTGTGGTACTCGGCGACCGCGGCGGCGGCCAGGTGCCGCATGCCGATCGGCTGGTCGGCGCTGATCCCCTCGTACGCGGCGGCGAGCACGATGTTGCGGATGTCGCCACCGGCCAGCTCGACCGACTCGGCGAGGAAGCCGACGTCCACCGGATCGGCCGGATCCAGATCCGCCAGCTGGTCCAGGTGGGCCTGCCACAGCCGGCGCCGGGTCGCCGGATCCGGATCCGGGAAGTGCACGATGAAGCTCATCCGCCGGGAGAACGCCTGATCCAGGTTGCCGCGCAGGTTGGTCGCCAGGATCGTGATGCCGTTGAACTGCTCCATCCGCTGCAGCAGGTAGGCGACCTCCTGGTTGGCGTACCGGTCGCGGGAGTCGCGCACCTCCGACCGGCTGCCGAACAGCGCGTCCGCCTCGTCGAAGAAGAGCACGACGTCCATCGCCTCGGCCGAGGCGAACACCTTCTCCAAGTTCTTCTCGGTCTCGCCGATGTACTTGTCCACGATCGCCGACAGGTCCACCTGGAAGAGGTCGATCGACAGCTCCTCGGCGATCACGTTGGCGGCCAGTGTCTTGCCGGTGCCGGGGCTGCCGGTGAACAGCGCCGCCAGGCCGCTGCCCTTGCCCCGCAGCGGTCCGCGGGCGGTCACCTGGTCGCGCACCCGGGCCCAGGCCACCAGCTGCCGCAGCGAGGCGGTGGCGTGCTCGGGCAGCACCAGATCGGCGAAGCCGGGACCGCTGCCCAGCCGGGACGAGCTGGGCACCCGGTTCACGCCGGTGCCGCCGGAACCGCCCACCCGCCGGGCCGCCTCGCGCACCACCGTGGCCGACAGCGGCTGCTGCCGGGCGTCGGCCAGCATCCGGGCGTACCGGCCGGTCTCCAGCACCTCCTCCGGCGTCAGCCGCAGGCCGAGCAGGGTGTCGCGCAGCTGGCTGTCGGTCTCGGCGATGCTGCCCAGCCCGGCCCGCCACACCTCGGCCCGGTCGGCCGGTGAGAGCAGCCGGGCCTCCACTGCGAGCGGGAACCGCGGCAGCCAGCCCGGATCCCACTGCCGGGTGCCGACCGCCAGCACCGGCACCGCGGCCCGCTCCAGCACCGGCAGCCCGGCCCGGTTCGCGGCCTCGCCGAGCTGTTCGGCGCCGGTGACCACCAGCCCGCAGCCGCGCAGGCCGGCCTCCCGGGTGGCCAGCTCCAGCGCCGCCGGCAGCTCGGTGCCGGCCGGGCAGCGCCGGGCGTCCACCGCCAGCCAGCGCAGCCCCAGCCCGGCGAACGCGCCGGCGGCCAGCGAGCTGCCGGCCGCGGCCGGCGCGGAGACGATCCACACCAGCGGCTCGCCGTTCTCGATCGCCTTGGTCACCAGCGGCGTCTCCGGCAGCGTCAGCGGCACCGGCTGGGCGGCCATCGCGGCCACCACCGGGTCGGCCGCGCCCGACCCGGCCAGGAACGCCAGCACCGCGTCCGGCACCCGCAGCTGCCGGGCCAGCCAGGGCTCGCCGCCGGTCACCTCGAGCAGCCGGTGCCGGCACAGCCGGGAGTCCGGGCCCAGCCGCTCGAAGCCGTCCGGGCCGAGGCTGGGCAGCCCGAGCAGTTCCAGGGCCAGCCCGACGCTGCACCGGCCGGGTCCCGGCAGCGCGCGCAGCAGGCCGCAGGCCAGGGCGAGGTTGGCGTCCAGTTCGGGCCCGGCGGCCAGGGTCAGCAGCGCGGTGTCGGCCACGTCCAGGCCGAACACCTCGCTCAGCCCGGTGAGCACGCCGGGGTCCGTGGCCGGCTCGCCGAGGTAGTCCGCCCGCAGCGCCGCCAGCACCGAGTCGTAGTGCCCGGCGGCCGCCCAGTCACCGGCCGCGGCGCGGCGCCCGCCCGCCTCGGCCAGCGGCTCGACCAGCAACCGGATCCGGTCGTACATGCGGCGTCCCTTCAAGATCGGCGCAGGGCCGTCGATCCACAGGTAGGACTTGGCCTCACATTGACCGGACAGATGCGAATACTGCGTTACGATCTCGCCCGGCATGGGCAAGGGTGCCATGACCGATAAGGCACATCAATCACCGAGCCGGTGCGCCCGGCGGTTCCGGGTCGCCCCGGGCCGGGCCGGCGCACCATGCCCGCGGCAGGACGGACCCCGATGCTGATTCCCCTGGTCGAACAAGGCCTGGAGAAGCTGGTCCGTGCCGCGCTGCCGCTGCCGGAGCAGGTCGGCGGGGTGTCCTTCGACCCGCCGTCGCGCACCTGGGCGGCCCAGCTGAGCCGGGTCACGGTCAGCATGTTCCTCTTCGGCATCGGCCGCAGCGCCCAGCCGCCGCGCCCGGTGCCCGACCGGTCCGGCCCGGACGGTCAGCCGCAGCGCCGCCGCCCGGTGCCGATGATCGAGCTCAACTACCTGGTCAGCGCCTGGGCCGGGAACGTGCGGGACGAGCACGAGCTGCTCGGCGACGTGCTCGGCTGCTTCCTCACCCACCAGGCGCTGCCGGCGGAGCACGCCGCGCCCGCACTGCTGTCCAGCGTCCAGATCGCGGTGACCGCCAGTGACTCCGGCCGGGTCAAGGACGTGCTGTCGGCAGTCGACGGCTCGCTGCGGGCCGCCTTCGAGATCGTGGTGACCACCGCCCTGGACACCGGCGCCTGGGCCGACACCGCGCCGCGGGTGCAGCGGATCGCGGCGCTCACCCACCCGATGCCGCCCGGCCCGGCCGCGGTGGCGGGCTGGGGCCGGTCCGAACGCGCCGGCACCGACGGGGCGCGGTAACCGTGCTGGTGACCGCAGACCGCCGGCTGGTCGAGCTGACGCCGGGTGGCAGCGCCGAGGTGGTGCTGGACGTCCGCAACGACAGCGAGATCATCGACGGCGTCACCACCCGGCTGATCGGCGCGCCGGCCGCCGAGGTGACCAGCCGGCCCGACCTGCTCTCGCTCTTCCCGGACGCCAGCGGCCAGGTCACCGTGTCGGTGGGCGTGCCGGCCAGCTACCCGGCCGGCCGGCACCCGGTGACCATCGAGCTCGGCTCGGCCAGCCGCGGCCTGCCGACCGGCTACCTGGACCTCGACCTGGTGGTGGCGCCGCGCCCGCAGCTGGCGATGAGCTGCCGCCCGCAGATCGTCCGGGGCCGGCGGCAGGGCCGGTTCGCGGTGCAGCTGACCAACTCCGGCAACGTCGGGCTGGACGTCGAGTTCGCCGCGGTGGACGCCGACCGGGCGGTCACCACCACCTTCAGCCCGCCCCGGCTGCGGGTCGAGGCCGGCACCGTGGCGACCTGCCTGCTCACGGTGCGCGGGCCGCGGATGCTCACCGGCGCCGAGCTCGACCGCACCGTCACCGTGCAGGCCACCGGCCGCGCGGCCGGCCCGGTGCAGGCCGGCGGCGAGCCGGTGCACTACACCGGCCGGGACGACGACACCGGCTGGGGGCACGACCTGCCGCCGGAGCAGGCGGCACCGGCCGCGGCTCCGGAGGACCCGGCCCTGGCGCTGCCGCCGATCGTGCTGGCCCCCGCGCTCCGGCGGCGCCAGCGTCCCCTGTTCAGCCGCGGCCTGATCACCGCGCTGGTGCTGGCCACCATCGTCGGGCTGTGGGCGGCCGCGTTCCTGCTCGGGCTGAACCAGGCCTTCCGCGGCGAGCCGATGACCAAGCAGGCGCCGGCGTCGTTCTTCGCCGGCATGGTCGGGCGCAACAGCCCGATCGGCGCCAACGCCGCGGCGATCACCGGCGACAGCCCGGCCGGGTCGCTGCCCAAGTCCGGCCCGCTGCCGCCCGGGGTCGGCGCCGTGGTGACCGGCACCGTCACCGCGACCACCGACCACCAGCCGGCCGGCCGGATCCTGGTCGAGGCGCTGCGGCAGGGCAGCCAGGGCCTGCAGGTGCTCAGCTCCGCGGCCACCCAGACCGACGGCACCTACTCCCTGGCCGGGCTGTTCCCGACCAGCTACCTGATCCGGTTCAGCGCGCCGGGCTACCGCACCGTCTGGTACCCGAAGGCGCCCAGCCAGGCCGGTGCGAAGCTGGTGAGCACCTCCTCGGAGACGCCCACCTCGGGCATCGATGCTCAGATCACCGGGCTGCCGGCCAGCATCCAGGGCGACATCGACCCCGGCGACACCCTGCAGCCGGTCACCGCGACCGTGCAGGCCACCTCGCTGCTGGGCAAGGTCACCAAGCCGGTCGCCACCACCCGGACCGTCGGCGGCAGGTACCAGCTGGCCAATCTGCCCGCCCCGGGGACCTACCAGCTCAGCTTCACCGCGCCCGGCTACCAGGCGACCACGGTGGTCACCACGGTGGCCGGCGGCCAGCACCGCTACCAGTCCACCGTCCGGCTGAGCGTCGGCACCGGCTCGATCGGTGGCCTGGTGACCGACGGGCACGCCCCGCTCGGCGCGGTCGTGGTCACCACCACGGTGGACGGCAAGGACGTCACCCTGGGCACGCCGACCAGCGGCAACGTCGGCAGCTTCCTGATCCCGAACCTGCCCACCCCCGAGACGTACGTGATCACCTTCAGCGCGGCCGGCTACGGTGCGCAGACCTCGGTGGTGCAGCTCGGGCCGGGCCAGAGCCGGTCGGACCTCCGGGTCAGCCTGACGCCGGGGGTGGGCAGCGTCAGCGGCGTGCTCACCGACGCCGGCGGCCACGGCCTGGGCGGCGCGACGGTCAGCGTCGGCGGCGCGCCGACCCCGCTCAGCACGACCACCCTGACCACCGGCGCGGTCGGCTACTTCACCATCAGCGCGCTGCCGGCCCCGGGGCAGTACACGCTGACCTTCACCCTGCCCGGGTACGCCGCCACCACGGTGCCGGTCCAGCTCAGCGAGCAGGGCGCGCCGCCGACCGTCCGGGTGGCCATGGCCACCGCGCTCGGCTCGATCGCCGGCACCGTCACCGGCCCGGACGGTCAGCCCGAGCCCGGCGCCACGGTGACCGCCACCGACGGCCGGCAGCAGTGGCAGGTGCAGGCCACCGGCGCCGGCGGCGGGGTGCCGGCCGGCGGGTTCGTGCTGGCCAACCTGCTGCCCGGCAGCTACACCGTCACCGTCACGATGGCCGGCCTGGACCAGCAGACCGCGCTGCTCACCGTCACCGCCGGCGCCGCGGTGCACCAGGACTTCCGGCTCCCGGCGGCAGGCTGAGATGCGCGTCGACGTCGCCCCCCGCAGCCATGTGGTCCAGCCCGGCGTGCCGGTGCCGGTCACCGTCACCATCACCAACACCGGCGAGCTGATCGGCGGGTACACCGTCCGGGTGCTCGGCGCGGATCCGAGCTGGGTGCGGCTGGAGACCGAGCGGCTGTCGCTGTTCCCGGGCACCTCGCAGACCGTGCTGGTGCAGCTGACCGTGCCGGCCGGCCTGGTCGCCGGCGACCGGCGGATCGCGATCCAGGTGCGCGAGCTCACCGAGCCGCACGCGATCGCGGTCGAGGAGGTCGAGCTGCACGTGCCGGCCGCGCCTGCGGTGACGGTGCAGCTGGACCCGGTCACCGTCTACGGCGGCCGGCGGGCCGCCTTCGGTGCGGTGGTCGCCAACCGCGGCAACACCACGCTGACCGGCCGGCTCGGCGGGGCGGACGCCGAGGACCGGCTGCGCTTCGACTTCGCCCCGCAGGCGGTGAGCCTGGCCCCGGGCGAGCACCGGATCGTGGAGCTCACCACCCGGGCCCGCCGGCCGCTGCTCGGCGCGCCGCTGGTGCGGGTCTTCACCGTGCACCTGGACACCGGCCCGGAGCCCGCGCCCGGCCAACCCGCACCGGAGCACCCGGGGCTGGCCACCGGGACGTTCCTGCAGCGGCCGTGGCTGTCCCGCGGCCCGATCTCGCTGGTCGGGCTGCTGGCCGCGGTCACCGTCTTCGCGATCGTGCTGACCGTGGCGCTGGCCCGGCTGGTCGGGCAGTCCGCCGCCGACCGGGACCTGGCCCTGCAGGTGGCGCAGGCCCGCAACGCGGCCGGGGCCGGCGCGGGCACCGCGTCGATGTCGGGCACCGTGCGGCTGCTCACCTCGGGCACCCCGATGCCCGGCGTCGCGGTGGAGGCGTTCACCACCTCCGACGTGGCCAACCCGGTCGTCACCACCGCCACCAACGCGGCCGGCGCGTTCACGCTGCCCAACCTGGCCGGCGGCAGCTACAAGCTCCGGTTCCGCGGGGCGGGCTTCGTCCAGCTCTGGTACCCGGCCGCGGCCACCGACGCCGACGCGACCACCGTCGACCTGCAGCCCGGCCAGGCCCGGCGCGGCCTGGACGTCCGGCTCGGCGGGGTGCCCGGCACCATCTCGGGCACCGTGACCGGCCCGGACCTGTCCGGCGCCACCGTCTACCTGGAGCTGCCCGGCTCGGCGCAGTCGGCCGAGCCGGTGAGCACCGACACCCCCGGCACCGGCGAGGCGATCGTGCGCACCGTCCCGGTCGGCTCGGACGGGCTGTTCACCATCGGAGCAGTGCCGTCGCCGAGCGTGTACGACCTGGTGGTCAGCAAGACCGGCTACGCCAACGACGTGCAGCGGGTGGACCTCGGCGGCGGCGAGGACCGCAAGGGCATCGAGTTGCGGCTGCGGCAGGGCGACGGCCTGGTCAGCGGGCAGGTGAACGGGCCGTCCGGCGGGCTGGGCGGGGCCATCGTCACCGCCACCGTCGGCAGCACGGTGGCCCGCACCGTGTCGCTGACCCAGGACAGGGTCGGCAGTTTCACCCTGGTCGGCCTGCCCACCCCGGCGAACCTGACCGTGGTGGTCAGCAAGGCCGGCTACGCCTCGCAGACGCTGACCGTCACGCTCACCGCCGGGCAGAAGCTCAGCGGGCTGGTGGTCAGCCTCGGCGCCTCGTCCGGCAGCCTGTCCGGCAGGGTCAGCCTGCTGGCCGGCGCCGGTTCGGCGGCCGGTGCCCCGGCGGCCGGGGTCACCGTCACCGTGACGAACGGGGTGCTGACCGTGCAGACCGTCACCCAGAGCACCGGCGACGTCGGGGCCTGGACGGTCGGCGGCCTGACCGTTCCGAGCACCTACACGGTGAGCTTCTCCCGCCCGGACCTGGCCGGGCAGACCGTTTCGGTGTCGCTGGACCAGACCGGCTCGATCACGCCGGGCTCGCAGGGCGCCCTGATCACCGCCGACGGCATCGCGGTCGGCATGCGCTCGGCGACCGCGGTGGTGCGCGGCACGGTCAGCCAGCCCGGCGCCGCCGGCTCGCCGGCCACCCCGGCCGGCGAGGTGCAGATCAACCTGATCTCCGGCTCCTCGACCTTCGCGGTGACCAGCGCCAGCGTGCCCGCCGCGCAGGCCGGCCGGTTCGAGATCGACGGGGTGCCACCGGGCACCTACACGCTGAGCGTGAACCGGCGCGGCACCCGCCCGACCTCCAGCATCATCACGCTGGCCGCCGGCCAGGTGAAGGTGGTCGACCCGCGGCTGGCCGCGCCGGCGCAGATCTCCGGCGTGGTGACCGGCACCGACGGGCTGACCCGCAGCGGCTGGGTGGTCAACCTCTACCTGGCCGGGCAGTACCCGACGGTGGTGGCCCGGACGGTGACCACCGACCGGTCCGGCCGCTACGTCCTCACCGACGTCGATGCCCCGCAGAGCTACGTCCTGGAGGCCCGCCCGTCGCCGTCGGCCGCGCCCCAGGGCTCGGTCACCGAGCAGATCGACCCGAGCCAGCAGCTCACCGCGAACATCACCGTGTCGGGCGGCTGAGCCGTTGACCGCTCCCCGCAACGGCCGCCCGCCGGCCGAGCAGCCGCCCGGCGCGGTGCTGGCCGCCGCCCACCGGACCGGGGCCGGGCACCCGGTGGTGGTCCGGCTCGACCTGGTCAACCAGGCGGCCGGGGCTCGGCTGCTGGCCGTGACCGCGCTCGGGCTGGACCAGGCCTGGCTGCCCACCCCGGCGCGGGTCGGGCCGGTGCCGGCCGGCGGCGCGGTGAGCGTCGAGCTGGCGTTGCGGCCGCCGTCCGGGACGCTGGCGGCCGCCTATCCGTTCTCGGTCGCGGTGCAGGCCCTCGA
Organism: Jatrophihabitans sp.; assembly: GCA_035507775.1. Classification (GTDB taxonomy): domain Bacteria; phylum Actinomycetota; class Actinomycetes; order Mycobacteriales; family Jatrophihabitantaceae; genus Jatrophihabitans_A. The sequence continues at coordinate 35,927 of DATJNU010000083.1, read as the reverse complement.
CCCCGCCACCGGCCGGGCCACCGGACCGGCCGCGGTCGCGGAGTCGGCGCTGCTGGTGGACGAGCCCACCCGGCTGACCATGTCGGTCGCCCCGGGCGACACCACGGCGGTGTTCGGCCGCCGGATCGAGGTCGAGCTGCGCAACGACGGGGCCGCCCCCGCCGAGGTCGAGCTGCGCACCGAGGTCTCCGACGGCGCGGTGCTGCGGCTGAGCCGGCACCGGGTGCAGGTGCCGCCGGGTGGCATCGCCCGGATCCGCGGCCGGGTCGGGTTGAGCAGGCCGCGCGTGGTCGGCGCGCGCAACCGGTACCCGTTCCTGATCGCGGCCCGCGGCCTCGGCGCGCCCACCAGCGTGACCGGCTCGGTCACCGGCCGGCCGCTGCTCGGCTCGTCGAGCACCCGCAGCCTGGCCCTGATCGCGGTGATCGCGGTCTGGCTGGCGCTGGTCGCGGTGGGCATCCCGAAGCTGGCCGGCTCGCTCAGCACCACCCACACCAGCACCAACTCGGTGGCCACGTCCGCGAGCCCGACCGCGGCGCCGAGCGGCACCGGCAAGGCTGGCGCCGGCTCGGGTTCGGGCGCGTCCGGATCGGGCTCGGGCGCCGGATCGGGTTCGGGCTCCGCCAAGGGTTCGGCTTCCGGTGCCGGCCCTGCCTCCAGCTCCAGCTCCGGCGTCCGGCTCAACGGCGTGGTGACGGCCGCGGCACCTGCCGGGGTCACCGTCGCCCTGCAGCCGACCTCGCTGGTCGACGAGAAGGCCGAGGGCGCCCAGCCGGTCGGCGAGTCGGCGCACGCGATGGCCGCCCAGCTGCTCACCGTCGGCAAGATCTCGGCGCAGCAGCTCGGCAGCCGGGCCGCCGGCGCGGTGTCGGGCCGGTTCGCCACCGTCACCCAGGCCAACGGCTCGTGGTCGTTCGCCGGCATCGACGCGCCCGGCTACTACCTGCTCACCTTCAGCAAGCCCGGCTACCAGACCCGCAAGTACATCGTGAACGCCGCCGACGCCGACGCCAGCCAGCCGCTGGCGGTCTCGATGGCAGCCGGCGCGGGCCGGCTGGCCGGGCAGATCACCGGCCCGGGCGGCCCGGTCGGCGGCGCCACGGTCACCATCAGCGACGGGCAGAACACCCTCACCACCAGCTCCACCTCGACCGGCCGGCTCGGCAGCTGGACGATGGGCGGGCTGTCGACGCCGGGCACCTTCCTGGTCAGCGCCAGCAAGGACGGCCTCAGCCTGGAGTCCCAGCTGGTCACGCTGCCGGCCGGCGGGTCCCAGACGGTGGACCTGGCGCTCAAGGCCGGCGTCGGCGCGCTGGTCGGGCTGGTCGACGGCCCGGACAGCCTCGGCGCGGTCGGCGGCGTCGGCGGTGCCACCGTGACGGCCACCGACGGGACGATCACCCGCACCGCGACCACCGTGACCAGCGGGCCGGTCGGCCGGTACACGCTGCCCGGACTGCCGGTGCCGGGCAGCTACACCGTCACCGTCAGCGGCGACGGCTACCTGCCCCAGACCCGCCGGGTCACGCTGGCCGCCGGCCAGGCCCGGGTCGTGGAGGACGCCGCGCTCAGCCCGGCCACCGTCTCGCTGCAGGGCACCGCCAGCGGCACCGACAAGGTCGGCCTGGCCGGCGTCGGGCTGACCCTGACCGGCCCGGCCGGGACGTACAAGACGATGAGCCTGTCGGACCCGCTGGGCTCGTTCGGCTTCAGCGGCGTCACGCCGGGCACCTACGTGATCAGCGCCGAGCAGTACGGCCGGATCACCGCCTACGCCACCGTGGTGGCCAGGCTGGGTGACCAGGCCCCGATCGCGCTCACCCTGGTCAGCACGCCGGGCGGAGTGCTGCCGGCCAGCTCGCACGTCCGGGGCCGGGTGACCGACGCCCGCAGCGGCGGCCAGCTCACCTGCGACCAGGCCGACGGTTACGACCCGGCGCTGCCCGGCAGCCCGGCCAACCTGGCGCTGTGCCGGGTGAACGTCGGGGTGGACGTCTCGGCGGCCGCGGTGGCCAGCGCCTGCGCGACGCCGGCGGTGGCCCACCCGCTCGTGGTGTGCGGGGTCGACCCGAGCCAGGAGTACACCGTCCCGTCGATCGACGAGAAGCCGCCGGTGCCCGGCCTGCTGCCGGGCCTGCACCACCTGGTGATCGCGGCGCCCGGCTACGAGGACGCCACCGTGGACGCCCAGGTCGGGGTGGACGGCACCGTCGAGGCCGCCCCGGTGGCGCTGTTCGCGGCGGCCAGCGTGGTCGGCTCGGTCGAGGCGGTGGTGGGCGACCTGAGCACCGGCCCCGACCCGGGCCTGCCCGACGACCCGGACGAGCCGGTGCCGGCCGGCCAGCAGTACGCCCACCAGGTGAACTACCGCACCTGCGTGATCGTCGTACCGGACGGCTCCACCCCGGCCGCCCAGCCGGGCTGCACGGTGGTGCCGCCGAGCGCGCCGGGCGGGACGGCGAGCTGCACGACGGCCGCGGCCGGCGGGCAGTGCACGCTCACCTCGACGGCCGACGGGTCCTACCGGCTGCGCGGGCTGAGCCACGGCTCGTACCTGATCTACGTCGACCCGCAGAACCCCGAGTACCACCCGCTGCCGGGCGCGGCGATCGTGCTGGACCGCGGCGCCACCGACCGCTACGACGCGAACCTGCACCGGCTCGGCCGGTTCCTCGCCTCGGTGGTGGTGCCGGGCAGCGGCGGCGGGCTGGTCAGCGCGACCGACGTGCCGGTGACGGTGAGCCCGGTGCCGGCGGTGCCGCAGCCGTCGATCCGGACCGGTCGCAACGGCCGGGTGCTGATCGTCGGCCTGGCCGCCGGGCCGCACACGCTGACCGCCGCGCAGGGCGCGAACACCGGCTCGCTGACCGCGCTGGCCGGCGAGGACCAGCAGGGCAGCGGTGAGCTGACGCTGACCCAGTCCGCCAGCCAGGTGATCGGCCAGGTCACGACCACCTACACCGGCACCAGCCACGGCATCGCGGACGCGCAGGTGACGATCAGCGGCGTGGTCGCCTACGCCGGCAGCACCCCGATCCGGTCCCAGGTCACCGTGCGCACCGATGCCTCCGGCTGCTACGCGATCACCGCCGACGGCAACGCGCCGACCGCCCAGGCCGGGGTGCCGGCCGGCACCTGCTCGGCCGACCTGGCGAGCCTGCCGCGCGCGCAGCTGGCCCTGATCGCCGGCCAGGTCGACGTGACGGTCAGCGCGACGGACTACCAGCAGTTCAGCCTGGCCGGCGCCGCGGTGTCGCCGACCGCCCTGCTGGCGGCCAGCCTGGCCCCGGCGCCGCAGCCGATCAGCGGCAGCGTGACCCTCGCCCCGGCCTCGTCGGCGGACCTGCCCGGGGTGCTGGTCGCGGTGAACGGCAAGGCCACCGGCTCCGGTTCGATCGACGTGACCGTGCAGCCGGACGGCACGCTGGAGTGGGACGACTCGGAGTACCCGTCCTCGAACGTGGTCCGCCCCGGCAGCTACCAGCTGACCGCCACGCTGCCCGGCTACACCAGCGCCACCGCGAAGTTCGACTGCGCGCTGGGGCAGCCGTGCACCGTGCCGTCGCTGCAGCTGAGCAAGCTGGCCGGGCTGACCATCGCCACCGTGGACGCGGGCGGCAGCCCGGTGCCGGGTGCGGTGGTGACCCTGACCGCCGACGGCGGCCCGGCGTCCACCCAGACCGCCGCGGGCGGCTCCAACCAGGTGAGCTTCACCAGCCTGGACCCGCGGCCGGCCTACCGCGTGCACCTCCAGGCGGCCGGTTACGCGTTCGGCGACGCGGGCGCCGGCATCCCGGTGACCTGCGGGACGGCCTCGTCGATCACGGTCGCACCCGGCGTGCAGACCAGCTGCACCGCGACGCTGGCCCGGCTCGGCGCGATCGCCGGCAGTACCATCGGCGTCTACGGCGGCCAGACCCAGCCGCTGGGCGGGGTCAAGGTGAGCGCCACCTACTGCGGGGCGACGGCGACCTCGCTCGCGGACTGCCCCGGCACGCCCACCGGCACCGTCTTCAGCGCGGTCAGCGGCACCGACGGCAGCTACCGGATCGCCGGCACCGCCTACGCCGAGGGGCTGGCCGCCGGCGGCTGGGTGGTGGACGCGACCGCGGCCGGCTACACCCAGGACGGGCGGACGTTCGTGCCGGTCACCGATGCCGATTCAGCCCAGGACCTGGACCTGAACGTGAATCCGGTGACGCTGGAACTGGGGGTGCGCAACCCCAGCGGCAAGGCGGTCACGAACGCCACCGTGAGCATCGCCCCGCGCAACGGCGGCAGCGCGATCAGCCCGACCGCGCCGAGCGATTCCAACAGCAGGTACGAGTTCAGCGCGCTGGTGCCGACCGAGTACCTGGTGCAGGTCAGCGGCCCGGGCCTGATCACGCTGAACGCCGACATCGTCGTGCAGGTCGGGGTGCCGACGCAGACCATCGACCTGCGGGTCGACGTGCGCACCAACAGCATCGCCGGGATCGTCTCCGGCCAGCAGGGCAGCAGCGCGGGAGCGACCGCGCTGAACGGGGTGACCGTCACCCTGGTGGACGCCACCGCCAACAAGACGGTCGCCACCGCGACCACCGGCGGCAGCTCGGTGGCCGGCTACTACAGCTTCCCGACCACCGTGGACGGCAGCTATCTGGTCGAGTTCACCAAGGCGAACTACGTCGAGGTGGACGACCCGGTCGCGGTGTCGGGCGGTCAGAGCGTCACCGTGAACGAGACGCTGGCACGCACCACGAACAACGTGACGGTCACGCTGACCTCGGTGAACGGCTTCTTCCTCACCGGCGCGCAGGCGACGCTGACCAGCGCGGACGGCGCCAACCCGCCGCAGGCCCCGCAGCCGCTCACCGGCAGCGGGGCGAACTGGGCGAGCACCTTCAACTCGGTGCCGTCCGGCAGCTGGACGCTCTGGGTCAGCCTGCCCGGGCAGCACTACGGCAGCGTGCTGGTGGCCGGCTCCTCGACCGTGGTCGATTCGGATTCGCCCTATGCGTTAACCGTATCTGCCACCGCGAACAAGCCGGTGACGATCGCGCTGAGCCTCACCGAGGCCGAGCTCGACCTGCAGTCCTCGACCATCGGGCTGGCCGCCGACACCAACCCCGCGCCGAGCTCGGTGTCGTTCACGGTGCGGCACGGCAGCACGTCGGTGTACGCCAAGCCCGACTTCCCGACCGGGGCGCCGGCGGTCCGGATCTGGGTGACCCCGGGCGTGGCCTACACGATCGCGGCCGATCCGGGCAGCTCGTACGCGCCCGGCTGGACGGTGGCGAGCAGCACCGTCACGCCGGCCTCGTCCAGCAGCCCGTTCTTGGTGGACGAAACCCTGCTCGAGAAGGGTGCTTCGCTGCAGGTGACGGCCATCCTGGTCGGCAAGGCGGTGGTGGCCGGGGCGACCGTGCAGGTGACGCCGGCGGACCCGGCGGTCACCGCGCCGGCCGATGGCACGACGAACAGCCAGGGCAAGGTGACCTTCCCCGCGCTGCCGGCCGGCAGCTACACGGTCGACGTCAGCTCGGGCAGCGGCAGCACCGCCAAGTCGGGGACGAAGACCGTCACCATCGACCTGTCCAGCAATCCCGTCGTCGTCACCGTCCCGGTGTCCTGACGGCGTGGATGACCACGACCTGGCTTGCTGCAGCGACCGCGGCCGTCGCGCCGGACACTCCCGCAGGACCTGGGCCGTCATGGCACGAGCCCACGAGCTCGGCCACCACATCGCCGGCGACCTCACCAGCGGCAAGACTCTGACGCCCGGCGAGCGGTCGCCGGCGGAGATTCGCGCGGACGCGTTCGCTCGGCACCTGCTGTTGCCGCTGGCCGCGGTGCGTCGTGTCGCCGTCAATGGCCGCTATCCAGTTCGGTAACGCCCGGTTGATCGACGCGGCCACGTGCGCGCAGTGGCAGAAGCTCGCGTCGGCGAACCTCGCGGTGTCCCACGGTTGGCTCAATCGGTACCGGAGCATGGCAGCGGCCTCTCAACAGTCGCGCGCGCCGCAGAAACTGATGAAACGCGCCGCTGAGGGCTACCGCCGGGGAGTGCTCGGCGTGACCGAACTCGCCGGCTGGTACCGGCAAGACGCCGACGCGATCGCCGAAGAGCTTGGCTCCGTCGAGACCCCCGACATCGATGGCGACGCCGAATTCTGGGGCGAGGGCGCAGACCCGTTCCCTGGCGACGCGCGGTAGCGGCATGAGCATCCTGCTCGACGCCGGCCCGTCGTTGAACTTCCTCGCCGTGGGCCAGCAGAACATCCTCATCCAACTCGCCGCCTCCCGACAGCTGCGCCTGGCCACGCCCGAACGCGTCGACCACGAGGTCCGCATGAAGGCCCGAGACCCCGAGGTTCGCCCGGACCGGAGCTCTGAACACCTGGCAGTCGATGGCCGGGCAAGCGCATCGAGATCCTGTCCGACGATCAGCCCGGCCGCGGGGTGCTCACCGACGCCGTCACCCGCATCAGCGAGAATCAGTACCAGTGCTCGGCCAGGACCAGCACCACGCCGAGGATGAGCAGGCCGGCCACCAGGAGCAGCCACCAGATCCACATCCGCTGCGGTGGTTCGGGTTCGTACACCGGCTCGGGCGCCACCACCGGCACGGGAACGGCAACCGGCGGTGGCGGCGGCGGTTCCAGCTTCATCGACAGCCCGCAGCGCACGCAGACCACCGCGCTGGGCAGGTTCGGCTCGTCGCAGTGCGGGCACGGCACCGAGGCGATCTCCACCCGGCCGAGGGTGCCGGGCAGCCGGCGCAGCGAGTCGTCCTCGTCCACCCCGGCGTCCGGCAGCACGAACTGATCCCGCGCCCAGAACAGCGGGAAGTCGCAGTTGCCGCAGAAATCGAGGGAATCTCGCCTGGTCGGGTCCACCGAGCCGGCCGCGCCGCACTCCGGGCAGGTCACCGGGACGTGCGCCGGCTCCCCGCTCGCGGTCATCGGCCGGCCTCCACGACGGACGACCATACCTGCCGGTCGCCGACCCAGAGTTCGGCCCGGACGTGCGCCGGGATCTCGTCGCGCAACAGCTCCACGAAGTCCCGCTCGGGCAGCCAGCCGGTCGAGTCCACCTTCATGGTCACCGTCGCGGTGCCGGCGGGTGCCTCGCCCTCGCGCCACACCCCGCCGCCGTCGACCACCTCGGCCGGGCCGCCGCTGGTCAGCTGCAGGAACTCCAGCAGCCCGGCCCTGGTGCCACGCCGGCTGATGGTGCTGGCGGCTCCGCGCAGGATGGTGCGCTGCACGTCCGGCGCGAGCAGCGGGTCGATCGCCTCGACCCCGATCCAGGACGCCAGCCAGCGCACCATCGGCTCCGGCGCGACGCTCGGGTCGACGGCGTTCTCGATGTTGTCGGCGTCCTCCAGCAGCGAACTGCCCAGCTGCTGGAACAGCGACACGAACCGGACGAAGAAGTCGCTGTCGAGCATGCCGACCGGCAGCTGGTTGAGCATCCACTGCGAGCTCCGGGCCGCCCGACGGCTGGCCGGCACGGCCGGTCGGCGCCGGACGGTGACCGGCGGCTGCTCGACCGCGGCACCCGGCAAGCCAGGGCCGGTGGCGTCCGGCATCAGCGCACCACGACCTGGTGCCGGGCCGACAGGAAGAGCGAGTGCGGCTTGAGCGTGATGGTCTCCCGGCCGCTGCCGAGCCGGCGCCCGGTGCGCAGGTCGTACTCGAAGAGCAGCACCTCCTCGACCCGCTCGACCCCCTCGACCGATTCCAGCAGCTGGGCGACCACCGCGCTGTTCAGGTCGGTGTCGAAGAGCCAGCCGGCGCCCTCGGCGCCGCCGGTCAGCGGGTTGATGTAGCGGGTCAGCGCGTCCACCGCGCGCTGGCGCACCAGCGCCGCCGGCCGGCCGGCCGGGGTGTGCACCAGCGCCGCCACGCTGACGCCCTGGTAGTAGGGCGTGCCGATCTCCACCGCCGTGCCGACCAGCCGGTGCTGGTCGAGGTACTCGCTGACCCGTTGCAGCAGCGGCGCCGAGATGGCGAAGTCGTCGAGTTCGTGCTGCCGCGAGTCCCGGCGGACGTGCGGCACGACCAGCACCCGCACCGGTCCGGCACCGTCGGCCGAGGGCAGGCAGCGGGCCCGCGCCACCTCGATCGAGGCCTCCATCGTCAGCCGCTCGAAGTCGCCGGCGGTCACCGCGCGCTGGCCGGTGCGCAGGGTCAGCGGCCCGCGCACCTTCGCCTCGGCCACCGTCTCGGGATCGACCCCGCCGGACGCGGCCTGCCGGTTGGTGACGCTGGCGATGTAGGGCACCGTCGAGCGCAGCACGGTGAGCGTCCGGGCGCCGACGTTGCCCCGGCCACCGCCGCCGTGCCGGTAGCCGGTGATCGAGATCTCGCTGCCGTCCGGCGGGATCGCGCCGTGCTGGCGCACCGAGCCATCGGCGTAGCGGACCCGCGGCCCGAACGTGATCTGCCCGCCGCCGCTGGAGAAGGTGTAGTGCCGGTCGTCCGGCCCGGACCGGGTGAAGTCGGCGACCTCCTGCCAGGCGGTCACCGTGCCGCGGTCGGTCACCGCCACGTGTTCCTCGGCGGTGCGCGGCAGCACCGGCGACCGGCCGACCGTGAACGACTGGGCAGGCGTGCCGTCGCTGCGCCCCAGCACCTCGCCACCGGCGTGCTCGGCGTGCTCGGCGGTGACCGTCCCGCCGATCGCGGCGGCGGTGAGCGAGTCGATCCGGGGTGAGGCCTGATAGCTGGGCTGGCCGGGCCGGGGCTCGACCAGCACCGCCCGCAGCCAGTACGCCGCGGTGCCGGACAGCGTCAGCAACTGGTGCTGCCCGGGCATCAGCAGCACCACCTCGCCGGGCCGGTTCAGCCCGCCGGTGGTGTCGGCGTGCACCGGGGCGGTGATCCAGCTGTCGCCGCTCCAGATCTCCCACCGCAGCGGGGGAATGGTCGGGTTGACGCCGATCCCCTCGGCGTCGGCGGTGACCGTCAGCCGGATCGCCAGCCCGGCCAGGCTGCCGGCGAAACCGAGGTAGAACGCGTCGCCCACCGCCAGCGGGTCGGAGGTGAAGCAACTGACCGAGACGTTCGGGTAGCGCAGCGCGTCCCAGGCGTCGGTGAGCCGGTGGTCGGCGGCGGTGCCGGTCATCGCCGCGCGCAGCACCGGCGGCGCGATGACCAGTTCCTCGGCGGTGGTGAAGACGACCGCCTCCCGGCCGGCGCTGGTCGCGGTGGTGCTGAGCGCGGTGGTCACCTGGGTGCCGGCCGGCACCGCGACCGGCTGGTCCAGCGGCGCCGACAGCCAGAACGTCAGGTCGGCCCGCGCCACCGACGGCGGGAACGGGTCGATGCCGACCAGGTTGAGGAAGTGCACGTAGAGCCGCTCGGGCACCTGGTTCACCCGGAAGAGCACCATCTCGCTCATCCAGGCGAACAGCTCGATCAGCGCGACGCCGGGGTCGGAGAGGTTGTGGTTGGTCCACTCCGGGCAGAAGCGCGGGATCAGCCGCTTCGCCTCGTCGACGATGTCCTGGAACGTCCGGTCGTCCAGGTTGGGTGCGGGCAGTGGCATCGCAATCGACTCTCGTTCTCGAATGTCCAGGTACAGCGGGGAGAAACGCCTCAGTCCTCGGCCTCGTGCGGGATCACGTAGAACGGGTAGACCAGGTTGCGCCGGTCGTTGGTGGCCCGGATCCGGTAGTCGATGGCGATCCGGATCAGCGCCGCGTCGTCGGAATCGGCGACCGGGCGCACGTCGTCCACCTCGATCCGCGGTTCCCACTGGGCCAGCGCGTCGCGGACCGCCTGCGAGATCAGGCCGAGCAGGTTGCCGGTGACCGGTTCGAAGAGCAGGTCCCAGATGCGGCAGCCGAACTCCGGTCGCATCAGCCGCTCGCCGGGTGCGGTCAGCAGCACCATGTGGATGGCCCGGTCGAGCTCGTCGGCGCCGTCGGTCAGCCTGATCGAGCCGGTGTGGTCGACCTCCATCGGCCAGCTGAAGCCGCGCCCGACGAAGGATCCGTCGGAGGAGGCCAGGTCGGCGCGCCGGGTCGGGCTGTAGTCGTTCATCAGTTGATCGCCACCATCGCGCCCTTGAGGGTGAGCGGGCCGCTGGCCTCCACGTTCGCGGTGGCCGTGCCCTTGAGTTCGGTCGTGGTGCCCTGCAGCGCGAGCTGGCCCTGGCTGGTCACGCCGACCTTGCTGTTGCCGGTCAGCGCCAGCTCGGTCTGCGCCTCGATGGTCACCTTGGTGCCCTTGATGGTGACGTTCTGGCTGGCGTCGATCTCGAACGACGCGCCGCCGGACTTGATCGAGATCGGCTTGCCGGAGGCGACCTCGACCTCCAGCTTGTCCGCGCCGAGCCGGATCTTGTGGCTGGTGGTGCTCAGCTGCAGCAGCACGTGCTGGGTGCCGGGGTCGGTGCCGTCGGCGAACTCGATGATGTGCCCGAGCCGGCTGGTGATCCGCCGGGTCTGCACCTGACCGGACTTCACCCCCCATTCCGGCAGGGTGTTCTTGCCGCTGTAGAGGCCGCCCAGCACCACCGGCTGGCGCGGGTCGCCGCCCTCGAAGGCGACCAGCACCTCGTCGTTCACCTCCGGCTGGAACACCATGCCGCGCTTGTTGCCGGCGCCCAGCGTGACGATCCGCGCCCACGGACCCTCGATGTCGGAGCTGACCGCGGGGTACTTGAGCTTGACGCGGCCGGCCTTGTCGGGGTCGTCGATGTTGGTCACCACGCCCACCACCAGGCCGGGCACGTTGAAGCTGCCCGAGCGCGGCCGGCCGCTGAGCGAGTCGGCGAGGCCGGTCCGGGCCCGGTCACCGGCGACGAACTGGGTGCGGAATCCCCTGCGATCGTAACGGTGTTCGACCTCGGTCAGGTGGTACGTGCCGGAGGCCGGCCCGGCATTGGTGACGGTGATGCTGGCGCCCGGCTTGAGCTTGTCGCTGGCCTCGGCGGTGCCCCTGGCCTCCACCGTCCCCGCCGCCCACCGGCTGCGGAAGGCGTCGCCGGCCGCGGCTGCCTCGGTCTGGCTCATCGGGGTCAGCGCCCCGGTCACCACCGGCGCCTCACCCAGCTTGCTGCCCAGGAACGGCTGGACGAAGTCCGAGGACGGCACCACCGACTCGGACGCCGCACCGGACTGGCCGACGATCGAGTTCTGGGTGGCGTTGTCCCAGCCGACCACCTTGGCCTTGGTGGGCAGCAGCCCCGAGGCCTGCACCGAGAACTCGTGCAGGTCCTTGCCCAGCTCCAGGGTCGGCACCGGCCCGCTGCTGCCGGGCGGTCCGAAGTGCAGCGTGCTGCCCTCGACCCACCAGTCGTAGCCGACCCGGGAGGCCAGCTCGTCGAGGAAGCCGAGGTCGGTGTCGGCCTGCAGCACGTACGGGTGGGTCTCGGAGGTCGCGGTGACGCTGGCCGTGATCCCGGCGCCGCTGGCCAGCTGGCTGACGATGTCGGAGAAGGTCATGTTCAGGTACGTCGTGACCTTGCTGCCGCGGGTCAGCTTGTAGGCGTCGTCGTCGATCACCACGACCAGGTCGGGGTGATCGCCCTCCTGCTGCTGCAGGCTCATGCCGGTCACCGTGCCGGTCATCAGCGAACCGCCCTGGTAGATGCCGACCTCGACCTTGGTGCCGATGCCGAACGAGCCGCCGGAGGAGACCGCGTACCCGACGTCGGCAAAGCGCAGCGTGGTCCGGCCGGGCAGCCGCAGGCTGCGCTGCACCCGCACCGAGACGAGGAACTGCAGGACGGTCGAGGACAGTGGCGAACCGCCCACCGTGACGGTCGGGCTCAGCCCGTCGAGGCCGCTCACCGGGACTCCGCCCGCGGCTCGATCCGCGGCACCGACAGCAGCGCGCCGGGCCGGATGCCGATCGGGTCCTCGATGCTGTTCGCCGCGGCCAGCGACCGCCAGCGGGTCGGGTCGCCGTAGTAGCGGGCGGCGATCCGGTCGAGCGTCTCGCCCGGCTGCACCCGGTGCACCCGGTGCGGCCGGGGGGTGCCCGAGGTCGGGTTCTGCGGCCCGAACGCCTGCGACTCCTCGTACTGCTGCAGCACCAGGTTCATCCGGGCCCGCAGCGGGGTGCCGGAGGAGGAGAAGTAGGTGAAGACCAGCTGCAGGTCGCTGACCACGGCCTTGAACGAGTGCAGGTCGCCCCAGTGGAAGGTGACGAATGGCGGCCGGACGTTGTGCGTGGTCTCGTCCGAGCCGGGCAGCGAGCTGTCGACGTCCATCAGCTTCAGGATCGCGCCGGTGTGCTTGGTGACCGCGGTGCCGTCGGCCGTGGTGTCGAAGACCAGCTCGACCCGCATCCAGCCGGACTGCGCCCCGGAGTACCGCAGCCGGGAGACACCCTTGCCCGGCATCGGTTCGGCTGCCCAGTTGTTGCGCCGGCCCACCGTGATCTCGCTGGGGTTGAACAGGCACGGGACGCGCTGGCCGCCCTCGATCTCGAGGAACGCCTTTTCCAGTTCGGCCATCAGAACACCTCCGGCATGGAACGGCGACCGCGCCGTTCCAGGTCTTCCAGCACGCGCTGCTCCAGCTTGGCGACGATCCGGTCGATCAGCTCGTCGAAGTCCCGTGCGCGCATCGCCGGGCTCTGCTCGCCGGCCGGTGCGTGCTGCTGCTCGGGCAGCTCCTGGAAGGGGGTTCCGTCGAGGAACCGGCGGACCACGGCGGGCTCGGCGGGACCGTGGGAATGCTGGTGCGGATCGAACATGCCGTCACCTCCTGGTGAAACGCTGGCGGGCAGGGTCGGCGGCGGTGGGCTGCCCGGCGGTGCGTCGCCGGGCCCGAACGCCAGGCTCCGGAACAGCGCGTGCGCCGTGTTCGACAGCGACCGGCGGATGACCGGGCCGCCCGCCGACGCGGGGACCGGCGGCCCACCCGGACCGGGTTGCGGGGACGGCCGGACGCTGACCCGCGGCGGCGCGACCGTCATCGCGCGCCGGACGGTCGCACCGATCCGCGGGTCGGCCACCGGCGCGCCAGCGGTGGCCAGGCCGCCGGGCAGCGGGCGTGCGCCGGGTGCCGCCGCGCTGCGGGCCCGTGCGGCGGCACGGGTGGTGGGCAGCGTCGTGAGATCGGGCGGGACTGGTGCGTGCGGCGTTCGCGGTTGCGGGCCCGGTGTGTGCGGGTCTTGTCGCTGCGGGCCCGGCGTGTGCTGGCCTTGTCGCTGCGGGCCCGGCGTGCCTGGGCGGGTGGCGGGGGCGATCGTGGTTGCCGGATCGGTCAGGTTGGCGATGGCCCGCCGGATCGTCGGCAGCCCGGGGCCGGGAGCTGTGACCGGCCCACCGCTGCTGACCGGGAACTGCGCTGCGGCCGGCCGGCCCGCGCGCCGGAGGCCGGCGAATGGCTGGATCGCGGTGCGCGGGCCGGCGGCGGACTGCGGTCCGGTGGCGGTGCGTGGTCCGGTGGCGGTGCTCGGTCCACCACGCCCGACCACGCCGGCTGTGGGGCCCCATCGGCGGGCCGGCGGCGTGATCGGGTCGGCCTGCCGGCGCTGGAGCGTCGCGTCGAGTTGTCCCTGATGCTGCCGAGTGAATCCGCCGGCTCGGGCCAGCGGCACCCGGCGCACGATCGAGCCGCGTGTGCCGCCCGTCGAACCGGAACCATGCGCCGGGCCGCCGATCGGCGCGCTGGCGGGCACGATCGCTCGCAGCGTCCGAACCTGGCGTGGCTCGTGGCCGGTGAACCCACCTTCCACCGGGGCGGAGGCCCGGCCCGGCGCGGCCTGCAGCAGGCTGGAATGCGTGCTGGTGCGCCGAACGGTCGACGCGGGAAGGGCGTTCTCGACCGGCCCGGCCCACGTGCCGGCTGGCCGGGCTGCCTGCGCGGCGTCCGGCCGAGCTGCCCGTGCGGTTGCCGGCTGGGCAGCCCGTGTGGCGTCTGCCCGTGTGGCGTCCGGCTGGGCAGCCTGCGCGGCGTCCGCCGGTGTGGCGTCCGGCTGGGCTGCGACCGACCTGTCGCTCTGGCTCATCAACACACCGGGCCGACCGTGCCGCACGGGCGCCGGCCCGTCCGGTCCTGCTGCCGTACGGCTCTGCGTTCCAGCCATCCACGGCGGACGACCCGGCGCCACCGGCCCACCGGTGCGGGAAGCTGGCCGCAGTTCGATGCTCCGGTGCAGCGCCGAGGCCAGCCGGGTCGGTGTGGCGACGACAGGCGGCGTGTCCTGGTTGACGGAGCGGAGCAAGGGAGCGATCGCCCCCGCCGGCTGCGTCGCGATCCGCCGGTCGGCCGCGCGCCGGACCGGGCCGGCTGCCTTGCCGCCGGGCTCGGATTCACGTGAAACATGCGAGAACCGGGCGTACCGGGCCGGCGGGGCGCCAATGTGACCGCCTCGCCCGGCCCGCGGAGCTGGACGGGTCGAGCGGCTCGCGATCGTGGTCGTGTTGCTGGCAATCGGTGCGCCCGGGGCACCCGGTGACAGCGCGTCGGTCGCACGCGGCAGGGCCGCCGGCGACCGCCGCAGCGCTGGGAGCACGGTGGATCCCGCGTCCGAGCCCCGGACCGCCACAGTCCCCGAGCTCGCTGCCTCAAAGGTCGCCGTTCCCGAGACCGCAGACCCCGAGGACCCAGCCTCCGAGGCCGCAACCCCCGAGGACCCAGCCTCCGAGGCCGCAACCCCCGAGATCGCAGAGCCCGAGGCCGCAGAGCCCGAGGCCGCAACCCCGGCAGAGCTGCCCGGTACGTCCTGCCCTCCGACCGGCCCCGTCTCACCCGGCCGAGGCCGGAACGATCGGCCAGGAATAGCCGAGGAAGCCGGGCCACGCTGCGTAGCTGCGGGCCGGGTGGGGTCACCGGCTTGCTGGGCGGCGCGGGACTGGCTGACCGGGGACCGGCTGGCGTCGGGGCGCACTGCTCCGGTCCGGGCGGCGGCCGCGATCTCGACGGCACCGGCGACCGCTCGCCGTAGCGTTGCCGCCCTGCCGAACCGGACCGGCGGGGAGGCCGCCGCCATGCCCTCACCACCGAGGGACCGGACGACCGCCGGATGCATCACGGAGCCGGCACGACCTGGGATCGCCTGACCGGATGCGGCAAGGGCCCTGGGGCGCACCGAATCGATCCGGGCGGCGGGCGCGATCTCGCTGATCCCGGCGACGGCCCGGCGGAGCGTCGACATGCGGTCGAACCGGCCGGCTGCCAGCCCGGCCGGCAGCGGCGAGACGAGGGCGGCGGCCCGGAACCGCGACGTTGACGCAGGGCTGCCAGGTGTCCGGCCAGCGGGCTGGGTCGGATGGTCTGTATGAGAATCGCGCGTTGGTGCGAAGGTATTCGCCCCCGTGCGAACGGTGGGAAGCAGCGAGCGTCGCAGGGTGGTAGTCGTACCGGCAGCGGCGGCCCCCGCCAGAGCGGTGGTTGCTCTTTGCGCGTCAGCGGTCGGACCGCTGACGTTCGCAGAGTTGCCGGCCGGGTTGTCGGGAGTGGCTGTGGGTCGGGGGTCGGTTGCTCGACTGCTGGTGCCTGGTGTGTGGGGGTGGTTCGGGGTGGTTGCTCGTTGGGCGTCAGCGGTCGGACCGCTGACGTTCGCAGAGTCCTCACTATCTGCCACGCCAGTGTGGATCGGGGTAGGCGCACCCTGCCGGCTCCGAGGCGACGTGGCGCCGGCAGCCTGCCGTACCTGAATCGGCATGCTGCGCGCAGCCGGCTGGCCGTGAGGTGACACCGGTCGCTCGGCGAGCGCCCGGTCGGCGGCGGCGCGGGCGGCCGACCTGCGGCGGACCATCGTCGGTGCCGCCGCCGTCCCCGCCGCCGACCGGAGCAGCGTGGCCGCCACCCCGGCGCCGCTTTGCCGGGGAGCGGCACCCGCGCTCGCGGCTGGCGAGGGTGTGGTGTTCCCGCTCCCGGACGGGTTCCCCGGCGGTGATCCGGGACGCGGCGCCTGCAACCGGCGCTGCTCGTGTGAGCTGGTCATCGGGCCCGCCGCGACAACTTCCTCCATGCGCCGCACCGGAATCGCGGTCGAGACCAGGCCGCCGGCGATCGCGCCCGGCGACCGCGGTTCGTTATCGGTGGGCACCGTTCTCGCGGCCCGGGCCAGCCCGCGCGGCGGCAACGAAGAAGGGTTCAGCACGCCGCCGGTGGCCGGAGCCGAACCAGCAAGCGAGCGCCGGACCGCCGAGCCGCCAGGACCAGCAGCAGTCGAGCCAGGACCAGCAGCAGTCGAGCCAGGACCAGCAGTAACCGGACCAGCAGTTACCGGACCAGCGGAGGGCACGGAGGAATTGTCAACAGTCGCAGTGGAATCGGCGTTGTACGGACGCGGCGTCCACCAACGCGGCGGGCGGATCAGGCCGTCCCCGGTGGCGCGGACGGTTGCCGCCGCACCGGCCGCCAGCGCGCGCCGGATCGCCGGTGCCCGGCCGGTGCCGGCGACGAACCGCAGCGACGCCTCGCCGATGGCACCGGGGCTGACCGCGCGAGCCAGCTCCGCCGGCCGCCCGGGACGGCGCAGGCGCCGCGCCGCCGCCCGTCCCAGAGCGGTCCGGTCGACATCGGCCAAGCCAGCACCAGCCGAACCGGCACCAGCCGAACCGGCACCAGCCGAACCGGCAACGCCAGCAGCATCCATGCCGGTCACAGGTTCTTCGACCGGAAGCCGTGGTGCGCGACCTCGAGCTGCTCCTGCAGCGCCTCGTTGCTGGAGGTGCTGAACTCGGGCCCGCTCCAGCGCACCGGGTAGACACCGTCGAACTCCCAGGCGCGCAGCCGGCCACCCTCGGCATCGAGCACGGTGACCGCGCCGGTGCTGCGGGTCAGCTTGTTCCCGTTGCCGGCGAAGCCCTCGCCGCTCGACTTGCTCATCCAGCTGAACAGCGCGTCGCTCTGGGTGATCCCGCGCTTGAACACCAGATGCGGCCAGCTCATCCGGCCGGGCATCTGGTGCACGAAACCGTTCTGGCCGCCCTCGTGGATCTCGGTCACCTCGATGGTCACCGAGAGCCCGCTGACCTCGGTGAAGTACCCGATCTCGACCCCGTCCACCTCGAACAGGAAGTACGAATTGACGGGCGGTTCGCTGAAGCCGTCAGGCATACTCGCGCACCGCCTGCCATGCCCGCTCGTTGAACGAGGCCACCGCCCGCACCATCCGTACCCGATCGAGATGTTCCATATCCAGCAGATCGTCCAGCGACCAGTGCAGGTGGTACGCGAGGTACGCGATCTCCTGCCAGAGCGCGTCCGCCGGGTATCGCATCATGCCGCTCACTTGGCGCGCGGGATCTCCTCGATGGAGCCCCGCCGGGAAACCGAACGCTCCCCGGCGCCGACCGCATCGCCGAACTGCCCCGCACCGCCGAACTGCCCCGCACCGCCGGACTCGCCGGCACCGTGGCCACCGGGCTCCGGGTCCCCGCCGTCGAAGCCCGGCGAGGGAGCCGGAGCAGGAGCAGCAGCCGGGCGGGCCTGCCCGAGCAGCGGCGGGCCGTCCGACTGGGCTCGCAGCAGCGCCTCGTACTCCTCCTGGTTGCCGAAGTTGATCACCCCGTAGAAATCCTGCAGGAAGGCCAGGTCGATCGCGAACAGGTTCTCGATCTCGTGGCTGGTGATGAGCTCCAGGGTGCCGAGCTGTTCCACCACCCGGGCCAGCACCAGCACGGTCAGCCGCGGGTCGTCCGGGCCGGTGATGGTCGGGTCGCGCAGCGGTTCCAGCTCGTCCCGCGCGGTCGCCAGCCGCATCCGGCCCTCCTTGTGGAGGGTGCCGGAGGCGTCGACGTACCCGCGCGGGAGCGTGAACGGATAGCTGGTCTGCAGGCTCACTTGACCCGCTCGAGCCGCTCGATGACGAGGGTGATGGTCTCCTTCACCGGGTCGTTCGAGTCGGTGCTGACCGCGTCGGTGCCGATCTTGCTCGGCCAGCCGTTGAAGAAGTTGAACCGGCCGACCTCGGTGAGCGAGGTGTCGTAGAAGACGATCGAGCCGTTCTTGCGGTTGCCGGCCCGGTCGGTCCCCTTGAAGCCGGAGTCGTGGATCGCCTTGAACCACTTCCACACCGGGTCGTCGCCGGCGCTCATCGGCGCCATCCGGGTGATCGACAGGTCCGGCACCTTGAGCGAGGTGCCGAGGGTCTTGATCGACTGCTTCTTGCCGTCCTTGCCGTTCTGCTGGATGGTCACGACGTCCAGCTCGATGTCGAGGCCGGAGACACCGGACAGCAGCAGCTTCTCGCCGTCGATCTCCAGGTAGAAGTTCTGGGCGACGATCGGGTCGGTGTTGATCAGGTCGTTGGGCATGCAAACTCCTCGATGCGCAAAGGAAAATCAGGAACGAGTAGGGGTGGCGTCGGCCTCAGCCGGCGACCTGCTTCTGCTGGCTGATCCGGAACACCACGAACTCGGCGGGCTTGACCGGCGCGATGCCGACCTCGACCACCAGCTTGCCCTCGTCGATCGACTCCGGCGGGTTGGTCTCGGCGTCGCACTTGACGTAGAAGGCCTGGTCGGCGGTGGCGCCGAACAGCGCCCCGGCCGACCACAGCCCGCGCAGGAAGCCGTTCAGGGTCCGCTTGACGCCTTCCCACAGGGTCATGTCGTTCGGCTCGAAGACCGCCCACTGGGTGCCCTCGAGGATCGTCGTCTCGATCATGTTGAACAGCCGGCGGACGTTGATGTAGCGCCAGTCGCTGTCCGAGGCCAGGGTGCGGGCACCCCAGATCCGGATGCCGCGGGTGCCGAACGGACGGATGCAGTTGATGCCCATCGGGTTCAGCAGCGACTGCTCGTTCTGGGTCACCCCGCGCTCGAGGTCCAGCACGCCGCGGATGGTGTCGTTGGCCGGGGCCTTCCAGACGCCGCGGGTCTCGTCGGTGCGGGCCCAGACGCCGGCGATGTGGCCCGACGGCGGCATGAACACCTCGGTGTTGCCGTTGCTGCCGGTCGGGTTGTCGACCTTGATCCAGGGGTAGTACAGGGCGGCGAAGGCGGAGTCGTACATGGCCTCGTTCGAGCGCCACTCCATCACCTGCTGCGGGGTCATCTTCGGCGGCGCGTCCAGGATCGCCATCCGGTTGCCGTGCTGCTCGCAGTGCGAGATCAGCGCGGTCTGCACCGAGCGCCAGAGGTTCAGGTCGAGGCTGCCGTCGGCCTTGGTGGCGGCGGTGACCAGGTCGGGCACGATCACCATCGTCACGTCGTCGGCGACGGCCAGGCCGTTGATGCCGTTGCGGGCCGACTCCGAGCCCGCGAACTGCCGCCCGGTCACCGGCACCGGCTTCGGCGCCGCGGTCTGCATCGGGTAGCGGCCCGGCTTGAGGATGTCGAGCTGGCCGGTCAGGTCGGCCTTGGCGTCGAGGTTGACGGTGACCTTGACCCGGGTCGAGGTCTTGTTCACCACGGTCGCGACGTTGGTGTCACCGCCGCCGAAGCTCAGGTGCGGGTAGCTCTCGACGATCTGGCCGCCCTCGAGCACCGACAGGGTGAACGGCGACGGGTCGGTGTCGGGGGCGCCGGCCGGCGGCTCCTCGGCGTCGATCTGCACGCTCAGCAGCGCGTCCGGGTTGACGCTCTCGATGCTCAGCGGGTTGCCCAGGGTGCGGTCGGCGGCGATCAGTTCGAGCTTCGACGGCTCGCCGGACGGCGCCGCGTTCGGCACCCGGCAGATGTAGGCGATGCTGCCGCCGTTGGCGAAGTAGCCGTAGACGGCCATCGGCAGCATGCAGCCCTCGACGAAGCTGCCGTACAGCTTCTCGAACTGCGACCAGGACGTGACCAGCCTGGGTGCCAGGCCCATCGGGTCGTTCACCGGGTCGTCGTCGGGCGCCCGCTCGGTGAAGCCGACGAACGCGGCGATGGCGGTCGGCGCAGCGGAGAGGACCTTCTGCGACGAGGGGACTTCTTCGACGTAGACGCCGGGCGCGGTGTACGTGGGCACGCAGCAGCTCCAAGAGAGTGATTCGGTTTGGCGACCCCCATCGAGATCGGACGAAGGCTAACTCAGAAGATCGGCACATCCGCGATATGACTGCATACCGGATCCGCAAAAATGCGTAACGAATCAGTAAAGCCAGGTATAGAACCGGATCAGCCGGCGGTGGTGCGCAGCGCGCCCGGCATGGCGATGCTGACGACGCCGCCGAACGAGCAGACACAACTCGCCCCGGCCACCAGCGCGGGCTTGCCGCCGATGGTGGTGGTCGGCGCGTTCGGGGTCCAGGGCCCGGCCACCGCCGGCACGCACGGCATCGGGGTGAGCACCCCCATCGCGGCGGCGGTGGCTGCGGCGACGGTCGGGTTTGCGGCGCTGGTGCACATGCCGAACGGCGGGATGTTGACCATCGGCGCCATGTCGGTTATCGCGGCGGCCGGCCGGCCCTCGATGGTCACCCGGGCCAGCGGCAGCACGTTCAGGGTGGTCGGTGCCATGCCGAACGAGCACTGCAGCATGGCCCCGGTGACGGCGGCGGGGTTTCCCATGGCGGCCTCCTAGCGCTTGGTGCCCTTGACCGAGCTGGTCAGCAGCTCGCCGGTGGTGGTGACGAAGCACAGCACGTTCCGGTCCTTCTGCTGCTCCCAGCCGCGTGCCGAGGGCAGCAGATAGGTGAAGAAGTAGCTGGAGTCGAGGTAGTCCTTGCCCACGTAGCCGGTGTAGCGCTGGGCGCAGGCGCCGTCGGCGAAGGTCTTCAGCTGCGCGTCGCCGGGGTAGGCATCGGCATCCGCGCCGGCCTTCGCGGCGTAGGGCACCGAGGCGTAGGCCTCCTCGGTGTGCGGCCGGTCGCAGGGCACCTTGCCGAGCTTGCTGAGTTCGGCCTTGACCTGCGACGGCGGGTTGAAGCACTCACCCGGCGCGACGTCGAACACCGAGACCTTGCTCGCGCCCGAGGACGAGCCACCGCAGCCGGTGACTGCGAGCGCGGCAGCCAGCAGCGCGCCGAGCAGGGTCATCCGGCGGGCCGCCGAGCGAGGCTGGGCCGAAGGCAATGACTGCACCTTCCGAGTCGCGTCGGCGGGTGCCGACCGAGATGTGCCCACGCAGGGTACACATATCGTGGCCCGGGACAAACCGCTCAGTCCGCGGCCTGGACGGTGGCCCACCGGGCCCGGTAGCTGCGCCAGCTCGAGCCCCTGGGCAGCGACCGCTCGGCGGCGGCCGGTCGCAGGCCGCCGAGCACGATCGCGAGCAGCCGGTCCTGACGGGCGGCGGCGAGCGAGTCCGACCTGCCGGTCGGCACCGCACGCTCGCGCCGCCCGAACAGCTCCAGCAGCTGGTGGACGTCCACCGCCGTGAGGTCGGGACGCAACGCCCCGGCGCGCTGGCTCCGGGTGATCAGCAGCTGTACCTTGCGATGCGCCTGCTCGGCCGACCGGGTCAGCTCCTCGCTCGCGGGCAGCTTCCCGGCGATGCCGGCGAACGCGCCGGCCCGGTACGCGACGCAGCGATGGACGAAGCCGACGAAGGCCTCCCAGCCGTCGCCGGCGGGGTCGGCCAGCGCCGTGTCGGCCTCCTGGCCGAGCTGGGCGAGGGAGAGCAGGCACAGGTGCCGCAGCAGGTCCTCCTTGCTGCCGTAGCGGCGGTAGAGCGAGCCCATGCCGACCCCGGCCCGCTCCGCGACCATCGCGACCGGGGCGTCCCAGCCGAGCGTGGCGAAGACCTCGCGCGCGGCGTCGAGCACCCGGCCGTCGTTCACCGCCGCCTCGGCCTGGCGGCCGCGCAGGCCAGCGGATCCGCCGGCCTCGGGGCCGTCGGAGCGGGCGGGATGGACGCTGCTGCGGCGAGGCACGCGGTGAGTGTACGAGCAGACCTTATGCCCTCTTGATGCGTTCTGAAGCGGGGGTTGCACCGCGCTATGGGGAGCAATTCGCTCCGCTTGAGCGGGGGCGCGCGGGCCGCCCGGCACCGGTGGGCCGAGGGCGTCGCCGGGTGGCCGGGCACCGCCCCTCGCGTTGCCCGGCGACGGATCCCCGCGCCGGTAAGGTCAGTGACCGTGCCGGTCCTGTTGAGCGAGTTCACCACCATCCGACTCGGCGGGCCCGCCGCGCGGTTCGCCACCGCCCGGGACAGCGCCGAGCTGGTGGAGCTGGTGCGCGAGGCGGACGGCCGCGGCGAGCCGGTGCTGGTGCTGGGCGGCGGGTCGAACCTGGTGATCGGCGACCAGGGCTTCGACGGGCTGGTGGTGCGGGTGGCCAGCCAGGGGATGCAGCTGTCCGGCACCACCCTGCGGGTGCAGGCCGGGGTCGAGTGGGACGCGGTGGTGCGCGAGTCGCTGGCGGCCGGCCTGGCCGGGCTGGAGGCGCTGTCCGGCATCCCCGGCACCGCCGGCGGCACCCCGATCCAGAACGTCGGGGCGTACGGCGCGCTGACCTCGAACGTGCTCAGCGGCGTCACCGTCTACGACCGGGCGACCGGCGAGGTCGAGCAGTGGGACAACGCCCGGTGCGGTTTCGGCAACCATCGGTACAGCGTCTTCAAGCGCAACGCCCGGTACGTGATCCTGGACGTCAGCTACGCGCTGACCGCCTCGGACCGGTCGGCTCCGGTCGGCTACGCGGCCCTGGCCGACCGGCTCGGCGTGCCCATCGGGGCGGACGTGCCGGCCGCCGAGGTGCGGGCGGCGGTGCTGCAGTTGCGCGGTGAGCGCGGCATGGTGCTCGACCAGGACGATCACGACACCTGGAGCGTCGGCTCGTTCTTCCTCAACCCGGTGCTGGCCGAGGTGCCGGCCCGGGCCGCGGAGAGCCCGCAGTACCCCGACCCGGACGGGACGAAGCTGCCGGCCGGCTGGCTGATCCAGCACGCCGGCTTCCGGCCCGGTTACGGCACCGACTGGGGGCGCGGCACCGTGGCGCTGTCCTCCAGGCACGCGCTGGCGATCACCAACCGGGGTGGCGCGACCACCGCCGAGGTGATGAAGTTCGCCGCGCACATCCGCGAGGGCGTGGAGCGGGCGTTCGACATCAGGCTGCGGCCGGAGTGCGATCTGGTGAACTGCGAGCTCGGCTGAGCCGGGGCGCACCGGGAGGGGGACGGGTTGGAACCACGGCTGAGCAGGGTCGAGGCGCTGGCCGAGGCCGGCTGCTACACGCTGACCTTCGGGCTGGCCTCCGGCGAGGAGCGCAGCGTGGTGGCCCGGCTGCGCGGCGAGGAGACGGTGCTGCCGGCCGCGGCCGTCACCGGCTGGTCGGTGGACTCGCCCACCTACGCCGCGGCGGTCGCCGCGGTGCGGGCGGTGCACGCGGCCCGCGAGCTGGCCGCGCCGGCCGGCCGGCGGCTGGTCGACGTCGACGGCGGCTGGGACGTCAGCCTGGGCAACGTGGTGCTCGACGGCGCCGGGCTGCCCAGCTGCGTCACGCACGGGGCGCTCGCCGAGGAGGCCGGCCAGGTCTTCCGCTGCGCCGAGTGCGGTGCCCGGGCCGGTTACCGGTGATCGGCCGGCCCGTCGATGCGATCGTGCTCGACGTCGGCGAGACGGTGCTCGACCGCAGCCGGGAGTACGCCGACTGGGCGGCCTTCTTCGGGGTGCCGCCACACACCTTCTCCGCGGTGTTCGGGGCGCTGGTCAGCCGCGGCGCGACGGTGAACCAGGTGCTGGAGTTCTTCGGCGGTGGCCGGTCGGCGGCCGAGCTGCGCCGGCAGCGGCCGCCGTCGGTGGTGCTGGCCGAGGGCGACCTCTACCCGGATGCCCGGCCCGCGATCGCCGCCCTGGCCGGCCTCGGCGTGACGGTGGCGGTGGTCGGCAACCAGCCGGCCGAGGTGGCCGAGCAGCTGCGGGCGCTGGAGCTCGGGGTGGCGTTCGTGGCCTCGTCCCAGGAGTGGGGGCTGGCCAAGCCCGGCGCGGCGTTCTTCGCCCGGATCGCCGCCGAGCTGGCGCTGCCGCCGGCGCGGATCGCCTACGTCGGCGACCAGCTCGCCAACGACGTCGCCGCACCGTTGCAGGCGGGGCTGCGGGCGATCCGGCTCCGGCGCGGGCCGTGGGGGCTGCTCACCTCGGACGCGGAGCTGGAGGGCCGGTGCCTGGCGGTGATCGACTCGCTGGCCGAGCTGCCGGCCGTGCTCGCCGCCCGTCCCGCCTGACCAAGCCGTCCCGGCGACGCCGGTTGTCGGGGCCCGCGCAGGTAGGTGTTGTGGTCGCAGCGTCAGCGGTCGAACCGCTGACGCGCAGAGGGTTTCCCCCTCAGTAGTCGGAGACTCGCGCGGGAAAGGTGTTCTCGGCGGAACGTCAGCGGTCGGACCGCTGACGCGCAGACACCTACACCCCGGACAGCTCGGTCATGGCAACGTTCATAACCCGGTGAAGGCCCGGAACAGCGCCAGCGCGGAGGCACCATCGCCGACCAGCCGCGGCGTCGGCCAGCCGTGGTCGAGCGCGCCGTAGAGCACCGTCTGCACCCGGGTGCCCGCCGCGCAGGCGCTCGTCACCACCGTGGCCGCCTGCCCGATCGCCACCGTGGCCGGCAGCGCGCACCGGTCGCGGGCCCGCCAGGTCACGGCCGTCCGGTCGAGCACCGCCGCGGCCGGCTGCGGGTCGGTCTTGTACGGCAGCTCGGGATCGTCCGCGCCGACCAGCAGCTGGAACGCCAGCGGCGGCTGCGGGCCGGGGCAACCGGCCAGCGGGGTGGCGGCCACCGCGGTGAAGGAGCGGAACAACTCCGGGTGCGCGCAGACCAGGGCGTAGCCGAGCTTGCCGCCGCCGCTGTAGCCCATCAGCCGCACCGGGCCCGGCAGCACCGGCAGCGTTCGCCGGGCCTGCGCCAGCACGTCCAGCACGAAGCCCGCATCGTCCAGGCCGGGGTTGACCGCGTCCCCGCAGCAGCCGTCGACGCCGAGGTTCCAGGAGCCGGCCTGCTCGGCCGGGTAGACCACGATCGCCCGGCCCTGCATCGCCAGCCGGTAGAGCTCGTCCCGGTCCGCCTCGTACGTCGGCTCGGAGCCGGAGCCGGCCAGCTTCAGCACCAGCGGCAGCGGCGCGCGCACCCGGGCCGGCGCGATCACCAGGTACGCCCGCCGCACACCCTGGTAGGTCAACCCGACCGCGGTGATCCGGGTGCCGGGAGCCTCGCCGCGCAGCGTGCCCAGCGGCACGATCACCGGGCTGACGCCCTCGCCCTCGACCAGCGTGTCGAGGCTGACCGGGGCAGCCGGCCGGGTGCCCTCACCGGCCGCCGCGGGGGCGGCGGCGGGCAGCACCGGGGAGCCGAGCAGCGCCGCGGCGAGCAGCGCGGCACAGGCCAGCGGCACGACCAGCAGCGCGCGACGGAGCAGCGGGTGCCGGTGGTGCGGCCGGCGGTGCGCGGGTCGTCCGCTCGGCCGCCTGTCCACCCCTCCAGGATGCGGGGCCGCCCGGCCGGTGATGGCGCCGGGGGCCGAAGATACAGCCGTTGCCCAGGCTCGCACCGGGCGTGGTTGGCACCGGGCCGCTCAGGGAAGACTCCTACAGTGGACCCGGTGACCCGCCAGCTCGCGGAGCTGATCGCTGCGCGATCGGCTGCCACCCCCACCGCCTGCTACCTGCTCGACGCCCGGTCCGACCGAAAGGTCAGCTACGCCGATCTCGCCGGGCACACCGCTGCCCGTGCCGCCGAGCTGACCGGCCTCGGCCGGGTGCTGCTCGACGTCGACGACCCGCTCCGGTTCGCCCTCGGCTACCTGTCGCTGCTGGCGGCCGGATGCGGCGCGGTGCCGGTCGACCCGGCCGCGCCGGACGCCGACGTGGCGCGGACCATCCGGTCCACCGCACCCGCCGCGGTGCTCACCGACCGTCCGGGCCGCTGGGCCGGCGCCGGGCTGCGGGTGCTGGACGCCACCGCCGCCCCCACTCCGGACGAGCCCGCGGCGGACCGCGCGGAGCGCACCGGCAGCGTGCTCATGCAGACCTCCGGTTCCACCGGCGAACCGAAGCTGATCGAGCTGGCCGAGCATCGGCTGCTGCACGTGGCCGGCGCGGTCGCGGAGAACCTGCGGCTTGGCCCCGGCGAGCGCGGATACAACCCGCTGCCGCTGTTCCACATCAACGGCCAGGTGGTCGGCCTGCTGGCCACCCTGGTGGCCGGTGGCTCGCTGGTGCTGGACCGGCGGTTCCGGCGCACCGGCTTCTGGCCGCTCATCGAGCAGCACCAGGTGAGCTGGATCAACGGGGTGCCGGCCATCCTGACCATCCTGTCCCGCGAGCCGCTGCCGGCCCGGCCGGCCCGGCTGCGGCTGATCCGGTCCGCCTCCGCGCCGCTGCCGGTCGCGGTCCGCGACCTGATCACCGGCGCGCTGGGCGTCCCGGTGGTGGAGAGCTACGGCATGACCGAGGCGGCCAGCCAGATCACCGCCACCGACCTGGCCGCCCCGGCCCCGGCCGGCTCGGTGGGCCGGCCGGTCCGGGCCGAGCTGCAGGTGCGCGGCGAGGACGGCGCCCCCGCGCCCGCCGGGGTGACCGGCGCCGTCTGGATCCGGGGCGCCGGGATCGTCACCGGCTACGCCGATGGCCGGGCCGCCGAGCGGTTCGACGCCGGCGGCTGGCTCGACACCGGCGACCTCGGCACGCTCGACGGCGGCGGCAACCTGTTCCTGGCCGGCCGGGCCGACGACGTCATCAACCGCGGCGGCGAGCTGGTCTACCCGCGCGAGGTGGAGGAGATCCTGCTCGCCGACCCGCGGGTGAGCGAGGCAGTGGTGGTCGGGCGGCCGGACGACGTGCTCGGCCAGGTGCCCGTCGCCCAGCTGGTGGTCTCGGCCGGCCTCGACCGGGCCGGCACCGAGCGGCTGCTGGCCGAGCTGGCCGAGCGCTGCCGGCTGCAGCTGAGCCGGTTCAAGTGCCCGGTCGACTTCGCGGTGGTCGAGTCGTTCCCGCGGGCCTCGGTCGGCAAGATCCGCCGCCACCTGGTCCGCAAGGCCGCGGCCGCACCGGGCACCACGGCACCTCCCGAGACCCCCGCCGCGGCGGTCGCGCAGTGACCGCCGCGAACGCGGCGACCGGCACGCCGGCCGCCGGCCGAACCGACCGCCACGTGCACGAGATCGACATCGTCCGCATCCTGACCTTCGCCTGCGTGATCGGCGTGCACACCTTCTCCGGTACCAACGTCGCCACCAACCCGGTCAGCAACGGCGCGGAGATGCTGCTGCACTTCACCCGCGAGTCGTTCTTCTTCCTGACCGGGTTCGTGCTGATGCACCAGTACGGCCGGCGCGCGTACGACCTGCCCCGGTTCTGGCGGCGCCGGATGCTGCTGGTCGGCATCCCCTACCTCACCTGGTCGGTGATCTACACCTTCTGGCGGCCGGTGGTCGAGGGCCACCACTGGGCCACCGCGGCGCCCAAGCTCGGCGGCAACCTGCTGCTCGGCACCGCCTGGTACCACCTGTACTTCCTGCTGGTGTCGTTGCAGATCTACCTGATCTTCCCGCTGCTCGCCTGGTTCGTCCGCGCCACCCGCCGCCACCACGTGATGCTGCTCGCGGCCAGCGCGCTGCTCCAGGTCGGCCTGCTGAGCTACCTGGAGTACGGGCCCGACTTCTCCGGCTGGGCGGCCGGCCTCGGCCGGCACCAGGACGTGCTGATCTGGAACTACCAGTTCTGGATCCTGCTCGGCGGCGTGGCCGGCTGGCACCGCCAGGCGGTGGTCGCCTGGGTGGTCGGGCACCGGCGGCCGATCGGCTGGCTGGCGCTGGCCGGCGCGGCGCTGGCGCTGGCCTGGTACTGCGGGGCGCTGGTGCGTGGCAGCGACCCGATCCCGGCCGCGGCGGTGCTGCAGCCGGTGATGGTGCCGTGGTCGCTGGCCGCGATCGCCGGGCTGTTCGCGATCGGCACCGTCTACGGCCAGCGGCGCCGGCCCGGCCGGCTGGCCCGGACGGTCAGCTGGGCCTCGGACCGGTCGTTCGGCATCTTCCTGGTGCACCCGCTGGTGCTCTCGGCGCTGCTCTGGGTCGGCGGCCACGCCGTGCAGCACCACGTGCCCAACCCGTTCCTCTCGCTCGGCAGCTACCTGGTGGTGGTGGCCGGCGCGATCGGGCTCACCGAGCTGTTCCGGCGTGGCCGGGCCAGCCTGATGCTCACCGGACGTCGCCAGCTGGCGCACAGCGAGCACCCAAACCCGCCCAGCAGGGTGGACCAGCCTCCCATCGGCCACGAGCCGGTCCCGGCCGCCAGGCAGACCGTGCCGGTCACCCCGACGAAGGGATCACCAGATGCATGACACCAACCTGCGCCTTCCCGAGCGCGAGGCCAAGCCCCGGCGGACCGGGCTGACCATGATGATCGACAGTGGGCTGCCGACGATGCAGTTCACCGACGTCATCGCCAGCCACAGCGAGTACATCGACGTGGTGAAGTTCGGCTGGGGGACGAGCACGCTGACCGCCGACCTCAAGCACAAGATCGACGCGCTGGCCGATCACCAGATCGACTTCTACTTCGGCGGCACCCTCTTCGAGAAGTTCGTCGCGCAGGGTCGGTTCGAGGACTGGCTGGCCTTCTGCGACCGGTTCGGCTGTCGCAGCGTCGAGGTCTCCAACGGCACGATCGACCTCACCAACGAGCAGAAGGCCGGCTACGTCGAGCGGCTGGCCGCCGACTACCGGGTGTTCAGCGAGGTCGGCCTCAAGGACAGCGCCCGGTCGGAGTCGATGACGGTCGAGAACTGGCTCGACTACCTGCGCGAGGACCTCGAGGCCGGGGCCTCGTACGTGATCACCGAAGCCCGGGAGAGCGGCAGCAGCGGCATCTGCCGGGCCAACGGCGAGCTGCGCGAGGACCTGATGCAGTCCATCCTGGCCTCCGACCTCGACCTGGACCGGCTGCTCTTCGAGGCCCCGAACAAGGCGCTGCAGGTCTACCTGATCGCGCAGGTCGGCCCGAACGTCAGCCTCGGCAACATCGCGCCCACCGACGTGGTGGCGCTGGAGACGCTGCGGCTCGGGCTGCGCGGCGACACCCTGATGCTGGCCGAGCTGGACGCGCTCGGCGCCCCGGCCCGGGCCGCCGAGGAGGACGCCGATGCGTGAGCCGCGCGACGCCTTCCACCTGGCCATCCCGGCGGCCGACCTGGACCAGGCGCAGGAGTTCTACGTCGCCGGGCTCGGCTGCAAGCTGGCCCGCCGCTACGACGACCGGATCACCCTCGACTTCTTCGGCGACCAGGTGGTGTGCCACCTGTCCGACCAGGTGATCGAGCGGCCCGAGCTCTACCCGCGCCACTTCGGCGTCACCTTCCGCGAGCGCGACGACTGGGAGCGGCTGCGCCGGCTGGCCGAGATCCGCACGCTGCCGTTCTTCGCCGAGCCGTTCGGCCGGTTCGAGGGAACCGCTGAGGAACATCACAGCTTCGTGCTCCAAGATCCCTCCGGCAATCTTCTCGAATTCAAGCACTACGCAGATCCGCGGATGATGTACTGACCCTCCCATCCGCCCGGTCGGCGGCTGGGCGGATCGGAGTGGTCGGATGCGAAGCCGCCGGGTGCGAGGCCGCCGGGTACTGGTGCTGCTGGTGCTGGCCTGCGCCTTCGTCGCGACCGGCCTGGGCATCGCCCAGCTGACCCGTCCGGCCCGCTCGGTGGACGCTGCCGGGGTCTACCTGGGCACGCCGCACCAGCACAGCCTGCTGTTCCTCGGCGCCTCCTACACCGCCGGCCTGGGCGCCACCTCACCGCACCGCGGCTACGCCGAGCAGCTGGCCGCCACGCTCGGCTGGCCGGCCGAGATCGCCGCGGTGCCGGGTGCCGGCTACCTCAACGCCGGGCCGCACGGGCATGACACCTTCGCCGAGCAGCTGACCCGGCTGCCGGCCAACCTGAACCCGGGCCTGGTGGTGATCCAGGGCGGCCGCAACGACGGGGGCTTCACGGCCACCCGGTTGCGGGCGGCCGCCTGCGCGACGGTGCGGCAGGCCCGTCGCAAATACGCCGAGGCCGAGGTCGTGATGCTCGGCAACGTGCCGTTCAGCCAGCGGGTGTCGGCCGGCCAGAAGCGGGTCGAGTCGGCGCTGACCGCCGCCTCGCGCAGCTGCCGGGTGGCCTTCGTCGACCCGATCGCCGAGCGCTGGATCACCCGGCAGAACGCGGCCCGGCTCGTCGGCCGGGTGCCCGGCCACCCGAACGACGCCGGCTACAGCTACATCGCCCAGCGCCTGCTGGCAGACCTGGAACGGTTGAGCCACCACCGCATCCTGCCGGCCGGCCAGGGCAAGCTGGCCTGATCCATCCGGCGCGGTCAGGGGCGCTCCTCGGGCGGGGCCTGGTGGGCGGGCTCGTGCCGGTTGCCGTACTGCGGCCCGTAGTCCGAGCCGGCCGCGTAGTCCGGCCCGGCGCCGTCCCGCTCGGCCGCGCTCTCCGCGCCGTACGGCCGGTCCGGCTCGGTCGCCGCCCGGTCCCGCTCTGCCCCGGCCGCGACCCGGTCCTCGGTCGCGACCCGGCGCTCCTCCGCGGTGGCGTGCCGGTCTGCCCGGCTCGCCTCCCGGTCCCGGTCGGCCGCCACAACGGTGCCGGCGCCCGCACCGGTTCCGGTGCGGGCCTCGGCGTCGGCGGCCTGCCGGCGGGCCAGCTCCGCCTCCCGCGCGCGCTCCACCTCCCGGGCCAGCTCCGCCTCCCGGGCCAGCTCGGCCTCGCGGGCCAGTTCGGCCTCGCGCTGCTCGATCCGCTCGGCCACCCGGACGTCGCGCACCCCGACCACGGCCAGCCGGCCCAGCGCGAACGCGGCCAGGAAGACGATCACCGCGCCCAGCCCGGTGAAGTACCCGAGCTCGGCGGCGGCACGGCCCACGTCGGTCTGGCTGACCGGCTGGCCGAGCGAACCGGGGTGCAGGTGCAGGATCGGCGCGACCTGCTGGCCGACCACCAACCAGGCACCGGCGATCGCGGCCAGCCAGCCGCCGAGGCTGCCCCGGATCCGGTTGGCGCTGAGCATCAGCAGCAGACCGCCGAACGCGGCCACCGCCCCCGGCAGCACCTCGTACCAGCCGCGGGCCGCCGTCCAGTGCCAGGACTGGTCGGTGCCGTAGCTGTAGTCGAGGTTCGGCCCGATGAATGGGATCAGGGCGCCCCAGGCGCCGAGGACGATCAGCAGCAGGCCGCTGAAGGCACCGCGGCTGCGCGGAACCCGCATCGTCCGGGTTCGGGTGGGCACTGCCGACACCGTCGTCGGTTCGGTCACGGTCATCTCAGATTCCCCTTGTTCGACAGGGACATCGCCCGATTGTGCGGGTGCTGCCCCGGTGGCTGGAGCTGGGGTGCGGAAGGGTTTCCCGTGCTGTCGGTGCAGATTCACTCGAGGCGGGATGCCCGGCAGGGGCACTCGGCCATCCCGTGACAGGCCGATCCGGCCGGCCGAGGGGTGGCGCACATCCGAGCATAACCGGATTGTGCCCAGCTGGCGGGTTCGCCAACCCCGCCCGGATCGCGGCCGGTACGGAGCGTCCAGCGGGCTCGCCGCTGCCCCGGTTCGGGGGAAAAGGGCTGGTTCAGCGGTAGATGCGGCGCAGCGCCAGCCCGGTCGCGGCCCGCCGGGCCCGGCCCAGCGCGCCAGCCCGGGCGAGTGCGGCGCGGGCGGCGTTCGAGCCCGGCGCCCCGTGCACGCCGCCCCCGGGGTGTGCCGAGGAGCCCGCCAGGTAGAGCCGGTCCACCGGGGTGCTGGCCCCGCCGAGGCCGGGCACCGGCCGGAACACCAGCTGCTGGTGCAGCTGCGCGGTGCCGCCGTTCACCGCGCCCTGCACCAGCGCGGGATTCTGCTGCTGCAGTCGGCCGGGGGACTGGACGAACCGGGCCACCACCAGCTCGCGGAAGCCGGGGGCGTGCCGTTCCACCAGAGCCTCGATCCGCTCCACCTGCAGCTCGATCGCCCCCTCGTCGTGCTGCTCTCCCGGCGGCAGGTGGGTGTAGGCCCAGGCCGATTCCGTGCCGGCCGGAGACCGGGTGCCGTCCGCGGTCGTCATCTGGCCGAGCAGCACGAACGGTTCTGCCGGCAGCCGCCGGGTGGCCAGGTCGGCGGCGTACCGGGTCAGCCCGTCCATGTCGACGCCGAGGTGCACCGTGCCGGCGCCGCGAGCGCCCTCGGCCAGCCACGGGATCGGCCCGCGCACGGCCCAGTTCACCTTGAGCGTCGGGGCATCCCACTGGAAGCGGCCGAGGTCGGCGGTGAGCCGGGTGGGCAGGTGCCGGCTGCCGACCAGCTCGCGGTAGAGCACCGGGGCCGGCACGTCGGCCAGCACCGCCCGGCGCGCGCCGAGCAGCTCGCCGGAGGCCAGCCGGACGCCGGTCGCCCGGCCGGCGTGGACCGCCACGGAGGCCACCGGATCGCCCAACCGGACGCGGCCCCCGGCCGCTGCGAAGCGGGCGGCCAGCGCCTCGGCCAGCTTGCCGGCCCCGCCGACCGGCACCGGGAAGCCGTACCGCTGGCCGAGCATCGCCAGCAGCCAGCCGTACAGCCCGCTGCCGGCGCCCTCCGGGGCCAGGTCGGCGTGCAGCGCGTTGCCGGCCAGCAGCATGGTTGCGCCCTCGCCCTCGAACAGCTCCTCGCCGAGCCGGCGTACCGGTAGCAGCGCCGCCCGGGCCAGCCGCAGCACACCGGCCGTGCCCAGCCTGCCGAGCAGCCGGGACGCCGGCCCGAGCGCGGGCAGTGGCGAGAACAGCGCCGCCAGCAACGGTTCCTCGATCCGAGCCCAGTCCCCGGTCAGCCGTCGCCAGGCCGCGCCGTCGCCGGCGGAGAACCCGTCGAGCGAGGCCGCGGTCCGGTCCAGGTCCCGGGAGAGCACCGCGCACCGGTCGTCCGGGAACACGTGGGCGAGCACGTCCGGGGCGTGCGTCCAGCGCAGGCCGTGCTCGTGCAGCCCGAGGCCGCCGATCACCGGGGAGGCCGCGGCCAGCGGGTAGAACGCGCTGAACAGGTCGGACAGGTAGCCGGCCGCGGTCACCTCCGCGCTGCGGATGGCACCGCCGAGCTCGCCGGTGGCCTCGCACAGCACCACCTCCCAGCCGGCGT
Source organism: Jatrophihabitans sp. (assembly GCA_035507775.1). GTDB lineage: Bacteria > Actinomycetota > Actinomycetes > Mycobacteriales > Jatrophihabitantaceae > Jatrophihabitans_A. Next base: position 3,054 of record DATJNU010000083.1, on the reverse strand, counting down.
CGGCGAGCAGGTTCGCCGCGACCAGGCCGTTGTGACCGCCACCGACCACGATCGCGTCGGCGTGCTCCGCTGCGCGCATGCGCCAGACCGTACCGCTCAGCGCGTCGGCTCAGCCGAAGCGTCCGGAGATGTAGTCCTCGGTGCGCCGCTCGGTCGGGTTGGAGAAGATCCTCTGGGTGTCGTCGATCTCCACCAGCTGGCCGGGCTTGCCGAGACCCGCGAGGTTGAAGAACGCGGTCCGCTCGCTCACCCGGGCGGCCTGCTGCATGTTGTGGGTGACGATGACGATCGTGTACTTCTCCTTGAGCGTCTGGATCAGGTCCTCGATCGCCAGCGTCGAGATCGGGTCCAGCGCCGAGCAGGGCTCGTCCATCAGCAGCACCTGGGGCTCGACCGCGATCGCCCGGGCGATGCACAGCCGCTGCTGCTGGCCGCCGGACAACCCCGCGCCCGGCTTGTCGAGCCGGTCCTTCACCTCGTCCCAGAGGTTGGCGCCGCGCAGCGACCGCTCGACGGTGGCGTCGAGCTCACCACGCTTCGGCTTGCCGGCGAGCTTCAGCCCGGCCACGACGTTGTCGTAGATCGACATGGTCGGGAACGGGTTCGGCCGCTGGAAGACCATGCCGATGGTGCGCCGGACGTTCACCGGGTCGACCCGCGGGTCGTAGATGTTCTCGCCGTCGAGCAGCACCTCGCCCTGCACCGTCGCGCCGGCGATCACCTCGTGCATCCGGTTGATGCTGCGCAGCACGGTGGACTTGCCGCAGCCGGACGGTCCGATGAACGCGGTCACCGAGCGGGGCGCGATGGTGAGGTTCACGCCTTCCACGGCCAGGAACTTTCCGTAGTAGATGTTGAGGTTCTTGGCGTCGATCCGCTTTGCCATGAGTGCGAATGTCCTTTACTGGTTGACCTTGCTGAACCGCGCGATCAGCCGGGCGAGCAGGTTGAGTGCCATGACGATGAGGATGAGGGTGAGCGCGGCGCCCCAGACCCGGTCCACCGCGTAGTTGTGGATCAACTGCACCTTGCCGTTCACCAGGCCGTAGGTGCCGCCGTTGTTCAGGTTCAGCGTCTCGTCGTTGATCATGCTGGGCAACGAGCCCTGGAAACCGGTGAAGGGGTTCGTGTTGATGCTGGGGGAATAGCCGACCAGGATCAGCAGCGGCGCGGTCTCGCCGGCCACCCGGGCGATGCCGAGGATGATGCCGGTGAGGATGCCGGTCAGCGCGGTGGGGATCACGATCCGGACGATCGTCTTCCACTTCGGCACCCCGAGCGCGTACGAGGCCTCGCGCAGCTCGTTGGGTACCAGCTTCAGCATCTCCTCGGTGGTCCGCACGATCACCGGGATCATCAGCATCACCAGGGCCAGCGAGACGAGCCAGCCGGCCCGCTGGCCGCCGAGGGTGTTGATGAAGACGGCGTAGATGAACAGCGCCGCGACGATGGACGGGATACCTGTGAGGATGTCGACCATGAAGGTGGTTGCCCGAGCCAGCCATCCCACCCCGTACTCGACCAGGTACACCGCGACCAGTAGCCCGATCGGGACGGCGATCACGGTGCACAGCGCGACCTGCTCGACGGTGCCGACGATGGCGTGGTAGGCGCCGCCTCCCGGGTCCCGGTAGGTGAGGTTGCGCTGGCTGTGGGTGAACCAGCCGTTGCGGGTCACCGCGTGCAGGCCCTTGCTGACCACCGACCACAGCAGCCAGACCAGCGGGACCAGGGCGATGCCGAACGACAGGTAGACCGCGACGGTGGCGGCGGTGTTCTTGAGCTGGCGGGCACCGCCCCGGCGCACCGAGATCAGGCTGGCGGAGCCGGCCGGCGTGAGCGAGGCGGTCACACGAAGTCCTTCCGTCGGTTCACGATCGCCCGGGCTGCCGCGTTGACCGCGAAGGTCAGCACGAAGAGCACCAGGCCGGCCGCGATGTAGGCGCCGGTCTCGAGCTTGCCGTTGGCCTCCTGCATGTTCAGCCCGATGATGGAGGCGAAGGTCTGGCCGCCGTTGAAGATCGAGGCGGTGAACGGCGCGCCCTCGGCCGGCTTGGAGAGGATCAGCAGCACCGCGATGGTCTCGCCGAGCGCCCGGCCGAGGCCGAGCATGGCGCCGCTGACGACGCCGGGGCGGCCGTAGGGCAGCACCGCCAGCCGGATCATCTCCCAGCGGGTGGCACCGAGTGCCCAGGCGGCCTCGATGTTGTAGGACGGCGTGCGGGCGAAGACGTCGCGGGCGATCGCGGTGACGATCGGCAGGATCATCACCGCCAGCACCACCGAGGCGTTGAAGATGCTGCCGGTGACGACGCCCTTGTTCGCGAAGAGCGGTATCGCGTCGAGGTGGTAGAGCGCTCGCTGGACGCCCGCCAGGTGCGGGGCCAGCACCGCGATGCCCCAGATGCCATAGATGATCGAAGGAATCGCGGCGAGCAGGTCGATCACGTAGGCGACCGGCCGGCGAATCGACTTGTGCGCGTACTGCGTGATGAATAGCCCGATGCCCACCGCGACCGGCACCGCCAGCAGCAGTGCGATCACCGAGCTGATCACGGTCACCCACAGCAGGTCCAGCACCCCGAACTGCAGCGGCTCACTGCGGACCGAGAACTGCCGGGAGAAGAGGAAGCTGGCGTGGTCCTTGCTGATCGCCGGGATCGCCTGGGTGACCAGGAAGATCGCGACCAGGGCGATCAGCAGCACGATGAACAGGCCCGAACCGGCCGTCAGCGTGGCGAAGACCCGGTCACCGAGCCGCTGCCGGCCGCCGGCCATCAGGCTCGGGCCGCGGCCGGAGATGGCGACCTGGTCGTCGGTGTCGACGGCCAGCGGCTGGGCCGAGCCGACCGCAACCTCGTGCAGCTGGGGAGCCGGTGCCGGGGCGGGATCGCGGTCGCGGCGAGGCACGCTGTTCTCCTGACGGTCGAGGGGCGACGGCCGGTCGGGTGGAGCCGGTTGTCGCCGCTTGCTGCGGGTGTCGAAGCTTCGGTCCGGCATCGCGGATGCCTCCCTCATCTCACAGGGCCGGCCCTGCCGGGTCGGCCTGGTGCG
>DATJNU010000082.1:0-42119 GCA_035507775.1 Jatrophihabitans sp. | reverse complement strand
CACTCGTCGAGCTGGACGCCGAGGCGGACGAGCCCGCCGAGCTGCTGCTGCCGGTCGAGCTGGTGGACCGGCTGATCGCGGGACTCGCCGGCCAGGACGGTGCGGTCACGATCACCCGGGCGGCCGGTGACCTGCGTTTCGGCTGTGCCGGCAAGGAGATCGCCGGCATCGAGCTGGCCCTCGACTTCCCCGACTACCGGCGCCTGACCGCGCGAGCCGCCGGGGTGGAGGTGCCGGTGGACGTGCCCGCGCTCCGCACGGCACTGGCGAGCGCGCCGGTGGCGACCCGCACCCGCGAGAACGACGGCGCCAGCTACCCGCTGGTGGTGCTCGCGATCGCGCCGGACGGCGTCCGGGTGGCCGCCGACGGCGACGTCGGGGTGAACCGCGAGTTCCTGCTGCAGGCCCTGGACGCCGGCGACCAGCTCATGCTGCAGCTGGACGGCCCGACCGGCCCGCTGACCTTCCGCGACCCGGACCGGGACGGTGCCCTGTCGATGCTGATGCCCGTGCGCCTGGACTGACGCCGGGCCAGCGTGTCGGTGCGGGCGGCTGTCGCCGGCGTCCCGCATTCGGTGATCTTCAGACGTTCCGCACGCCATGGCGGGTGCATCGTCTGAAGATCACCGGAGGGCCGCCGCCTCCGCCGAGGTCACGTGGTCGGGTTCGGTGCCGCCGGCCGCCGCGAACGCCAGCCCGCAGAGCAGCAGCTGGCAGACGAACCACCACTGGTTCTCGAAGGACTGCTTGTTGAACAGGTCGAAGGCGTAGAGCACGACCGCAGAACCGATCAGCAGCCCGCCGGTGGTGCGCGGCACCCACCGGTACACCAGCAGGTAGCCGGCCAGCACCGCGAGCACCGTGACGCCGGCGGCGATCGGCGACGGCACGAAGTGCCACAGCGAGATCGAGTCGAACCGGGCCACCCCGTGCACGAAGAAGTCGACCGTGCAGCCCTTGAACCGGGCGAAGTTCCAGATCAGCCACGGTGCGCTGATCGCCGCCGCCACCCCGGCCGAGCCCGCCGCGCGCCGCCAGCCGAACCGCGGCCAGCAGGCGAGCACCGGCAGCAGCAGCGCGATGTGCTGCTTGGTCGCCAGCGCCAGCCCGACGAGCAGCACCGCCCAGAGCGTCCGGCCGGTGGCCAGCGCGGAGGTGCCGAGCAGCAGGAAGCCGAGCAGCAGGCTCTCGTTCCAGGCCTGCTGGCCGACCCGCAGCGTGCCGACGAGCGACACCGCCAGGGCCACCAGGGTGAGCGCGCGGAGCCGGTGCTCGGCATCCGGCGCCCGGCGGGTGAGCGTGCCGGCCAGCACCCCCCAGCCGAGCAGCAGCACCGCCACCTCGGAGTACCGCACGTCGTGCAGCGCCGCCCAGCCCGGCCAGCTCGACAGCAGGGTGGCGGGCAGGTAGTTGAAGCAGTCGGCGGTCTGGCCGGCCGGGATGCCGGTGTAGGAGGTCGCGTACGCGTTGACGCCGTGGAACAGCCCGGCCGAGGCCTGCTGGAAGATCTGCCAGACGTCGATCGCCGGCCGGCCGGAGCAGGCCACGATGGCGAACTCGGCGACGGCCAGGGCGCCGAGGACGGTCCACAGGGCGGGCACCGTCCAGCGCCGGCGGCCGCCGAGCACGACGACTCCCAGCCCGACGGTCGCGGCCGCGGTGAGCGCCAGCACGCCGGGGAACAGCAGCGCCCGGTCGACGTTGCCGATCGGCGGCTTGTAGAGCTGCACGGCCACCGAGATCACGACCGACACCAGCAGCGTCGCGCGCCGGACCGGAACCTGCCAGCCTTGCCGCAGGCCGGCCACCAGCGTGAGGGCGCCGAGCGCGATGGCGATCTGGTTGAAGAACCGGCCGGTCGTGGAGTAGCTGCACGCCGCGGAGATCGCCACGGCCACCAGCACCAGCAGGTCGGCGCCGAAGCCCGCGATGCCGGGGGCGCCCGGGCTCTCGGCCGGTCGCGCCAGTGCGTTCCTGCGTACGGCCCCGACCACCGGAGCATTCTGTCACAGCGGTCCGGGCGCGCCGGTCGCCCGATCAGCCGGGCCAGGCGGCCTCCACCACCCGGCCGCCGCACACCCGCACCGTCAGCCGCACCGGCCCGTCCGGCCGCAGGTACAGCTCGTACTCACCCTCGGCCAGCTCACCGAAGACCGCCGAATGCCGGACGCCTCCCGTCACCGGCCGGCCGAGCACCGCGACGTGCCGGAGCGGTCCGGGCCCGGGCACCGGGCGCGCCTCGACCTCATGCCCGGCCAGCGCGGCGGGCATCGTCACCACCAGCGCACCGATCTCGCCGCCGATGTCGAGCAGCACCGAGCCCTGGCCGGCATGGCTGTTGTCCTCCACCACGATCACCTTCCGGTTCCGGCAGGGCCGGGATGGCACCCGGGCCGGCCCTGCCATCGCTCAGCTCGCCGGTACCGGCGGCTGGGTCTGGTACCCGCCGGCCGGCGTGCCCAGGTACGGGAACGCCGACAGGTACGGCGAGTTGGTGTTGCTGGTGCCATCGGTCAGCACCGCCACGGCGGCGTCGGGGGTGTAGGACGGGTCGACCAGCGGGATGCTGACCCCCACGATCGCCCGCAATTCGATCGCCACCACGTCGGCGATCAGCCGGCGCCCGTTCGGGAAACCGGCCGCGTCGCACTCCCGCCGCTCGCCGGAGTCCTCGTACAGCCGGGACGTGCGCCGGCTCGCGCTCGCCCAGGCCCCGATCGCCGAGCCCGGGTCGAGCACGTCGTGCGGCGTCCGGCCGTGCCGGGCGACATCGGAGAACGGCACCTGCAGGGCGATCGAGTGCACGTTGGTGCCCTGGCCGCCGTTCACGCCCATCGCGTCCGCCGACGGGATCAGGTGCAGCGCCTCGAACGGGCGTCCAGATGCGAACCGGCAGATCCCCCTCCCAACTCGACGTCGAGCCGGCTCTGCACAGCAGTTCGGCCCAAGGCTCACACGCGAATGGTGAGATTGGCGTGATTTTCACGGGATCTTGGTGCCCGGCGGCGACGGGACCGGACGAAATCCCGCGAAACGACACGGCCGCCGGGACGGAGTGTCCCGGCGGCCGTGCGCAGTGCTGCGGCTGCTAGATCAGGCCCAGCTCGCGGACCGCGTCGCGCTCACCGATCAGCTCGGCCACCGAGGCGTCGATCCGGGCGCGGGAGAACTCGTCGATGTCCAGGCCCTGGACGATCTCCCACTTCCCGTTCACCGAGCGGGCCGGGAAGCCGGCGATCAGGCCCTCCGGGATGCCGTACGAGCCGTCGGAGACCATGCCCACCGAGGTCCAGTCGCCGTCGGCGGTGCCGTTCACCCAGTCGTGGACGTGGTTCAGCGCGGCCGAGGCGGCCGTGGCGGCCGAGGACGCGCCCCGGGCCTCGATGATCGCGGCACCGCGCTTGGCCACGGTCGGGATGAAGTCGTTCTCGTACCAGGCCTGGTCGTTCACCAGCCCGGCCGCGTTCTGCCCCGCCACCTCGGCGTGCAGCAGGTCCGGGAACTGGGTGGCCGAGTGGTTGCCCCAGATCGTCATCCGGCGGATCTCGGAGACCGGCTTGCCGGTCTTGGCGGCCAGCTGGCTGATCGCCCGGTTGTGGTCGAGCCGCATCATCGCGGTGAACCGGTCGACCGGCACGTCCGGCGCGTGCGACTGGGCGATCAGCGCGTTGGTGTTGGCCGGGTTGCCGACCACCAGCACCCGCACGTCGTCGGCGGCGCCGGCGTTGATGGCCTCGCCCTGGGGCTTGAAGATGCCACCGTTGGCCGAGAGCAGGTCACCGCGCTCCATGCCCGCGGTGCGCGGCCGGGCGCCGACCAGCAGCGCGACGTTCACGCCGTCGAAGGCCTTGGTGGCGTCGTCGGTGATGTCGATGCCGGACAGCAGGCCGAAGGCGCAGTCGTTGAGCTCCATCGCGGTGCCCTCGGCCGCCTTCAGCGCCGGGGTGATCTCGAGCAGCCGCAGCCGGACCGGGGTGTCCGGGCCGAGCAGGTGGCCGGCGGCGATGCGGAACAGCAGGCTGTAGCCGATCTGTCCGGCCGCACCGGTCACGGTGACATTCACGGGAGTAGTCGTCATGCGGCTGAGATTACCGCCCGGCATGGGTGGCTTCGGGTGGCCCGGCGGCGCGAGAGAGCGGCCTCACGCCGGCGCCGTCCGCGTCGCGTTCGGTGATCTTCAGACAGGCTGCTCGCCCTGGCGCTCGATTCGTCTGAAGATCGCGTACGGCGGTCGCGGGTCAGCGCTGCGGCAGGCCGAGCGCGACTACGATGGCGAACACGCCGAGCAGCCAGTAGCAGGCCACGTCGAAGCTGCGCCGGCGCACCCGCAGCATGCCGGCCTGCTCGTCGGAGAGCACCAGCCGCAGCAGGCCGCCGACCAGCATGCCGGCGGCGAGCACCCCGACCGAGCGCAGCCAGTGCTGCGGGGCGATGGCCACCGAGGTGACGCCGACCAGTTCGATCAGCAGCACCAGCACGAACGGCCCCTCGCGCAGGTCGTGGCTGTGCAGCCAGCTCACCGCCGCGCCGCCTGGCGTTCGGCCGCCGCGACCACGTTGGAGAGCAGCATCGCCCGGGTCATCGGCCCGACACCGCCCGGGTTCGGCGCGAGGTGGCCGGCCACCTCGGCGACGTCGGGGGCGACGTCGCCGGCGATCTTGCCGTCCACCCGGCTGACCCCGACGTCGAGCACCGCCGCGCCGGGCTTGACCATGTCGGCGGTGATCAGGCCGGGCACCCCCGCCGCCGCCACCACGATGTCGGCCCGGCGCACCTCGGCGGCCAGGTCCCGGGTGCCGGTGTGGCACAGGGTGACGGTGGCGTTCTCGCTGCGCCGGGTGAGCAGCAGCCCGAGCGGCCGACCGACGGTCAGCCCGCGGCCGACCACCACCGCGTGCGCCCCGGCGATCGGCACGCCGTGCCGGCGCAGCAGCTCGATCACGCCCAGCGGGGTGCACGGCAGCGGCGCCTCCCGGCCGAGCACCAGCGAGCCCAGGTTGATCGGGTGCAGGCCGTCCACGTCCTTGGCCGGGTCGACCCGGCTGAGGATGGCGTACTCGTCCAGCCCGGTCGGCTGCTGCACCAGGAAGCCGGTGCAGGCCGGGTCGGCGTTCAGCCCGTCGATCACCTCCTCGACGGCGATCTGGCTGGTGCCGGCGGGCAGTTCACGCTGGAGGCTGGCGATGCCGATCTCCGCGCAGTCCCGGTGCTTGGCCGCCACGTACCAGGCGCTGGCCGGGTCGTCGCCGACCAGGACGGTGCCGAGGCCGGGCACCACGCCCCGCTCGGCCAGCGCCGCGATCCGCTGCTTCAGCTCGGCCTTGATGGTGGCCAGGGTTGCCTTGCCGTCGAGGATGGTTGCCGTCACCGCGTCATTCTCCCACTGCTCGTCGCCGTCATCGGATGACCAGGCCCAGGAACCGGGCGAACTCGATCGCCTGGCCGACCTCGACCCGGGCGCCGGCCAGGTCGGCCACCCGCGGGTCGAGGCCCTCGATGATGGCGCCGCGCAGGTCGGCGTCCTTCAGCGAGGCGCCGGTCCAGCGCAGCCCGGTGAGGTTCGCCCCGGTGAACACGCACCGATCGAGCTTGGCGCCGACCACGTTCGCGTCCACCAGCTTGCAGTTCGACAGGTCCACCCCGCGCAGGTCCGCGCCGCCCAGCGAGGTCGCGGTGAAGTCGCCGCCGGCGAAGGTGACCGAGCGCAGCGGGGCGTCGGCGAACGTCGAGCCGGTGAACTTGCACTCGGTGAAGGCGCTGTCGGCCAGCCGGGTGCGGTTGAACGAGCACGCGACGAACGCGGTGTGCAGGTGGGAGGAGGCCAGCAGCTCGGCCCGGTCGAAGGAGCAGTCGGTGAAGGTGCACGCCTCGGTGCGCCACCCCTCCAGCGAGGCCTCGTCGAACCGGCACCGGGTGAACTGCCGCCGGGTCAGCGTCAGCCCCCACAGGTCGGTGCCGACGAAGTCCTCGTCCGAGATTTCCTCGTCGCCGTCGAGTAATTCGGTGAACCAGGGCGGCGGCTCGGCCGGGCTGCGGGTGGCCACGATCAGTGCGCGAAGTGCCGGGTGCCGGTGAGGTACATGGTGACGCCACGCGCCCGCGCCGCCTCGATCACCTGGGCGTCGCGCATCGAACCGCCCGGCTGGGCCACCGCGCGCACGCCGGCGTCGAGCAGCACCTCCAGCCCGTCCGGGAACGGGAAGAACGCGTCCGAGGCCGCGAACGAACCGGCCGCCCGGTCGCCGGCCCGGGCCACCGCCAGCTTCGCCGAGTCGACCCGGTTGACCTGTCCCATGCCCACCCCGACCGATGCCGAATCCTTCGCCAGCAGGATGGCATTCGACTTCACCGCCCGCACCGCCCGCCAGGCGAAGGCCAGCTCCGCGAGCTGGGCCGCGGGCAGCGGCTCACCGCAGGCGAGGGTCCAGTTCGCCGGGTCGTCACCGCCGGCCCGGACGTTGTCGGCGTCCTGCAGCAGCAGCCCGCCGGAGATCGGCCGCAGCTCGATGCCGAGCGCCCGGGGGCCCGGCACCACCAGCAGGCGCAGGTTCTTGCTGCCGGACAGCAGCTCCACCGCAGCCCCGTCGAAGGCCGGCGCGAGCACCACCTCGGTGAAGATCTCCCTGATCTGCTCGGCCAGTTCCAGGTTCACCGGCCGGTTGCACGCGATCACCCCGCCGAACGCCGAGACCGGGTCGCAGGCGTGCGCCTTGCGGTGCGCCTCCGCGATGTCGGCGCCGACCGCGATGCCGCACGGGTTGGCGTGCTTGATGATCGCCACGCACGGCTCGGTGAAGTCGTAGGCGGCGCGGTAGGCGGCGTCGCCGTCGACGTAGTTGTTGAAGCTCATCTCCTTGCCGTGCAGCTGGTCGGCCTGGGCGATGCCGGGCTCGGCGCCCTGCTGGACGTACAGCGCCCCCCGCTGGTGCGGGTTCTCGCCGTAGCGCAGCACCGCGGCCCGTTCCAGCGCCATCCCCACGTACGGCGGGAACGGCGAGCCGGGCTCGGCGGCCTCGGTGAGTGTGGCCTGCGCGCCGAACCAGTTCGCCACCGCCGCGTCGTAGGCGGCGGTGTGCGCGTAGGCCCGGCCGGCGAGCTGCTGGCGGGCGGGCAGGTCGAACCCGCCGCCGGCGACCGCGGTGAGGACCTCCGGGTAACTCGCCGGATCCACCACGATCGCCACCGAACCGTGGTTCTTCGCCGCCGATCGCACCATGGCCGGACCGCCGATGTCGATCTGCTCGATGATCTCGGCCGGGGACGCGCCCGAGGCCACCGTCTCCCGGAACGGGTAGAGGTTGACCACCACCAGCTGGAACGTCTCGATGCCCAGGTCCCCGACGGTGGCGAGGTGTTCCGGATTGCCCTGGTCGGCCAGCAGGCCGGCGTGCACGTGCGGGTGCAGCGTCTTGACCCGGCCGCCGAGGATCTCCGGGAAGCCGGTCACGTCGGCCACCGCCGTCACCGGGATGCCCGCCCCGGCGATGCCGCTCGCCGTGCTGCCGGTGGAGACGATCTCGACCCCCGCCTCGTGCAGGCCCCGGGCGAGCTCCAGCAGCCCCGTCTTGTCGTAGACACTGATCAGCGCGCGCCGGACGGGAATCTGGGTCATCTTCTCGGCTTCCTCCTGAACGGGGACAACGGGGTCAGGTCGAGCTGCAGAGCTGGCGGATCGTCTCGACGTAGAGCGGCTTCTCGACGGCCTGGATCCGCTCGCGCAGGCTGTCCTCGGTGTCGTCCGGACGCACCTCTACCGCGGCCTGCGCCAGGATCGGGCCGGAGTCCAGGCCGGCGTCGACCCGGTGCACCGTGACGCCGGAGATCTTCACCCCGTGCTTGAGCGCGTCCGCGATGGCGTGCGCGCCGGGGAACGACGGCAGCAGCGACGGGTGCGTATTGACCATCGGAAAGCGCTCCACGGTGCCGGCCCCGAGCACCCGCATGAAGCCCGCCAGCACGACCAGGTCCGGACGGTGCCGGGCGAGCTGCTCGGCGAGGGCGGCGTCCCAGTCGGCTCGGGTGCGGTGGTCGGACAGTGCGACCGCGAACGTCTCGATGCCGGCCACCGCCGCCCGCCGCATGGCCGGGCAGCCGGGACGGTCGGTGCCCGCCGCGACCACGCCGGCGGGGAAGCCCGGTTCGGCGACGGCGTCGAGCACGGCTTGCAGGGTGCTGCCCGAACCGGAGGCGAGGACGACGAGCCGGGCGGTCACGGCGACCACCCTACTGAACCCGGCGGGGTGGCTGGCAGCGACCGATTTGCGCGTGTGTGCCAGCCCGGCCGCCCGTCGCGGGCCTGCGGGACGGCCGGCCGTCCAGCCGGCGTTGCGGGTCCGCTCAGCCGGCGTTGCGGGTCCGCGACCGCTGCTCGTCGCCAGCTCGTGACGGCGTGGCCTGGGTGCTCGTCGTGGCCTGCTTACTCGGCGTGTTACTCGGCGTGGCTTGCGTGCTCGGTGTGGCGCTTCCGCCGGACCGCGCGGAGGTCGGGGGCTGCTCGGTGAGGTCCGCCTTGGCCAGGCCGGGGACCACTCGCAGCACCGCTCGATTCGCGCTACGGCGCGCGGCGTTCCCGGTCACGGCCGACGGGCGCGCCAGCTCCACCGCCAGCCAGCCGGACGAGGCCAGCAGCACGAGCAGGAAACCGCACGCCCCGACCTGCCACCACGACGCACCGACGGTACCGAGCGCACCGTCGCCGATGCCGCCACCGGCGACCGCGGTGAGCACCGCCAGCGCGCCGGCCGCGAGAGCCGCGGCGGCGGTGAGGTCGAGCAGCCGCTGTGGCCAGGCCGCGGCCGACCGCAGCAGCCGGACCGTGACCCAGCCGACGGCGGCGGCGGTCACGGCGGCCAGCAGCATCCCGAGCCAGGTGATCGGGCCGCCGGCCGGCACGGCGGCGAGCAGCGGGAAGCTCGGCAACCGGCCGTGGCTGGCGGCCAGCATGGAGATGTGGGTGTGCGTGCCGAGGTGGAAGCCGGGCCCGGCGAGGTATCCGACGCCAGCCAGTGCCGCATTCGGTGCGGCAGCAATCCCGAGCAGGGCGACCGGCAGCCCGGCCACTCCGGGAGCCACGTGGTGCTGGACCGCCGTGACCGCGCCGACATGCCAGGCCAGCGAGCCCGCGACCAGCAGCGAACCGGCGCCGACGTACCCGCAGCAGGCGGCACCGGCGGCGCGGGCGATCCGGCGATACCGGGCGGGCAGGCGGTCCCATGCCTGGTCACCGGCCCGGGCCAGGCCACCGACCAGCACGACGAAGGCCAGGCCGGCCAGCGCGCTGGGCACGGCCGGGGCGCGGGTGGCTCCGAGGGTGGCCCAGCCGGCAAGCAGTCCGGACGCGATGCCGTAGCCGGCGGTGAGCCCGACCACCGACGACCAGGACGCCGAGCGGCGAGCCTGCCCGGAGACCAGCCAGGCGAGCAGGGCGGTCACGAGCAGCGGCACCAACGTGACCCGCTCGCCGTCCAGCAGCACGCCGCCGTGTGCCGCCGACAACGCCAGCAGTGCACCTGCCTTGACCGTCGTGCTGGCCGGGCTCGAGTCGGCGCCGGGCACCAGCCAGACCAGGAACGCCGGGACGACGCAGGCCGAGACGGCGAGCAGCAACAGGCCGGCGCCCGAGAAGACCCCACGGCGGAACTGAGTCAGCCAGCCGGCTGGCAGGTCGTCGTCGGAGGTCATCGTCCCAGGCTTGCAAAGCCCCGGGACATCTCTGGCCAGGCGCGCCGGGGCGGTCCGATCCGGGCCGGGATCCTCGGCCGCTGCAGCCGCCCTCGCCGCGGGCCGGCCTGTGCCGGGTCAGGTCGGTGGCGGTCCCGGCGGACGTTCCTGGTCGCGATGGCCGGGAGGGGCGTCGTACCGCCGGGTCGCCGCATGCCGCGCCGGACCGTCCGGATACTCCGGCTGACCGTGGCCACCAGGAACCGCACCCTGATAGCCGCCACCCGGGAAGCCGCCCTGGTAGCCAGCCGGGCCGGCAGCCCGATGGCCGGGGTATCCACCGGCCGGGTAACCGGGCGGGGCACCCGGATAGCCGGCCGGCCCGGGCCCACCGCCCTGGTAGCCGGCCGGGGCGGCGGGATAGGTGGGGGGCCGCCCGGCCGGGTACGCACCGGGGGGAAACTGCGGGTAGCGCGGGGCGGGAGGTTGGTAGCCGGGTCCCGGTGCGGCTGGCAGCCAACCCTGTCCGCCGGGAGGGTAGCCGACCGGCCCGGGCCCGAGGTGGCTCCCGGGCGGGCCGCCGAAGCCCGCCGCGGCCGCCTGATCGGCCGCGACCTGCTGTGCGTTCAGCGCCCGGACGTTGGCGGCCTTCACCGACTTCTGGCTGCCCTGCAGCCACCCGCGGACGAGCACCGCACCCTGGCTGAGCGCCGTGAGCAGGCCGGCGACCGAGCCTGCCTGGATGGTGGCGCTGTCCGGCTTGGCGACCATGCCACCGAGGATGACGATCACCGCCGCACCGGCCAGGAACACCGCGGCCGGCGGGCTGCCGCGATCGTGCGCCCGGCCTGAGAGCATCAGGGTCAGCGTCAGGGACGAGGCCGCCAGCACCAGCCCGATGCCCGCGGCGCCCGCACCCGAGTAGAAGCCGGGCATCCCTCCGCCGGAGTCGCCCACGGTGCCGAACCAGCCGAGAAAGCCCCAGAGCACCATCGGCGCACCCAGCCCGGCACCGATCACATCCCAGGGCCGGGCGCGGACCACGGCTCCGGCCGGTAGCTGATCGAGCTGGCTCATGCGTTGAATCTAGCCGCCCGGCACCCTGCCCGCGGGCGGCTGTGGATAACCGGCGAACCCGGCAGCTGCCCTGTGGACAACCGGGGTCGGGAACACCCGGGCCGGCGTAGGTTCGGCCGATGGAACTGCGCGAAGACAGCGGTGGGCGGCCCGGTCCCAGAGGACCGGACCGCCCACCGTGGGTCCGTACCGGGGAGCTAGCCGAGCAGCTCCCGCATGAGCCGCGCGGTCTCGGACGGCGTCTTGCCAACCTTGACCCCGGCCGCCTCGAGCGCTTCCTTCTTGGCCTGCGCGGTGCCCGAGGAGCCGGAGACGATGGCGCCGGCATGGCCCATCGTCTTGCCCTCCGGTGCCGTGAAGCCCGCGACGTAGCCCACGACCGGCTTGGTCACGTGCTCCTTGATGAAGGCAGCGGCCCGCTCCTCGGCGTCGCCGCCGATCTCGCCGATCATGACGATCGCCTGGGTCTCCGGGTCGTCCTGGAAGGCCCGCAGGCAGTCGATGTGGGTGGTGCCGATCACCGGGTCGCCACCGATGCCGACCGCGGAGGAGAAGCCGAGGTCCCGCAGCTCGTACATCATCTGGTAGGTCAGCGTGCCGGACTTCGAGACCAGCCCGATCGGTCCGGCCCCGGTGATGTCGGCCGGGATGATGCCGGCGTTGGACTTGCCGGGGCTGATCAACCCGGGACAGTTCGGGCCGATGATCCGGGTGCGCTCGCCCTTGCCGACGTTGTAGGCCCAGGCCGCGGTGCTGTCGTGCACCGGCACGCCCTCGGTGATGACCACCGCGAGCGGGATCTCGGCGTCGATCGCCTCGATCATCGCGTCCTTGGTGAACGCCGGCGGGACGAACAGCACGCTGACGTCGGCGCCGGTCTTGCCCATCGCGTCGGAGACCGACCCGAACACCGGCACCGAGGTGCCGTCGACGTCCACCGACTCACCGGCCTTGCGCGGATTCACACCGCCGACGATGTTGGTGCCCGAGGCGAGCATCCGCCGGGTGTGCTTCATGCCTTCCGAGCCGGTCATGCCCTGCACGATGACCTTGGAGTCGGAGGTGAGGAAAATGGCCATCTGCGCTCAGGCTCCCGTGTTGGCGTTGTGGGCGGCGCTGGCAGCGAGGTCGGCGCCGTCGTCCATGGTCTCGGCGAGGGTGACCAGCGGGTGCGCGGCCTCGGCCAGGATCCGCCGGCCCTCCTCGACGTTGTTGCCGTCCAGCCGGACGACCAGCGGCTTGCGCGCAGAGTCGCCCAGCATCGACAGCGCGGTGACGATGCCGTTGGCCACCGCGTCGCAGGCGGTGATGCCGCCGAAGACGTTGACGAAGACGGAGCGCACCGACTCATCCCCGAGGATGATGTCGAGGCCGTTGGCCATCACCTCGGCAGAGGCGCCGCCGCCGATGTCGAGGAAGTTCGCCGGCTTCACCCCGCCGTGCTTCTCGCCGGCGTAGGCGACCACGTCCAGCGTCGACATGACCAGGCCGGCGCCGTTGCCGATGATGCCGACCTCGCCGTCCAGCTTGACGTAGTTGAGGTGCTTCTCCTTGGCCTTGGCCTCCAGCGGGTCGGCGGCGGCCACATCCTCCAGCTCGGCGTTGCCGACCTGACGGAAGTTGGCGTTCTCGTCCAGGGAGACCTTGCCGTCCAGGGCCAGCACGGCGTCGCCGCTGACCCGGGCCAGCGGATTGATCTCGACCAGCGTCGCGTCCTGCTTGACGAAGACGTCCCACAGCTTGACCGCGGTCTCGGCGATCGAGTCGACCAGTTCCGCGGGGAACTTCGCCTGGGAGAGGATCTCGCGGGCCTTGGCCAGGTCGACGCCGGTGGTGGCGTCGATCGGCACCCGGGCCAGCGCCTCGGGCCGGGTCACGGCGAGTTCCTCGATCTCCATGCCGCCTTCGGCGGAGGCCATGCACAGGAAGGTCCGGTTGGACCGGTCGAGCAGGTAGGAGAAGTAGTACTCCTGCTCGATCTGCGCCCCCGGGTCGACCAGGACCCGGTGCACGGTGTGGCCCTTGATATCCATGCCGAGGATGGCCTGCGCGGCTGCGAAGGCGTCATCCGGTGTCTTGGCGACCTTCACGCCACCGGCCTTGCCACGGCCCCCGGTCTTGACCTGGGCCTTGACGACGACGACACCACCGAGCCGTTCGGCGATCTCCCGAGCCTGCTCCGGAGTGTCGGCAACCTCGCCGAGCCCGACCGGAACGCCGTGCGCGGCGAAGAGCTGCTTCGCCTGGTATTCGAACAGATCCACGTAAGTTCCTCACCGTTGAAGTGACGTACTCACCAGGCTCACCGGCAAACTCGGCACGGCGATGCCCCAGCCTCGGTCAGGCTAGCCCGCATCGGCGGCTCGCCGCCGCTTGCACCCGGGGCGGTGTCGGCCAGCCCACACGCGGCCGCGTGACCTGTGCGACAGTGGAACGCGGGCGCTGGGCAGGATCCGACAGCCGGCGGAAGGTCCGCATTCGGGCGAAACACGGAGAGGGGCACGGGTGGTCACGGTCGTGGACGCGGCGCGCGGGCTGCGCCAGTGTCCCGGGGCGTTGCGCCGCACCCCGCGGGCGTTGCTGTCCGCCTCGGTCGCCACCGGCGAGGAGCTGGTGTGGCTGGCCGCGCACGCGATCACCTACCCGGCAGGGCTGCTGGCCGAGAACGTCGACCTGCACGACCCCCGCTACCGGATCGACACCCTGCCGCCGCTGACCCGGGGCTTGATCACGGAGGACATCAACGCCGCGGGCCGGCCGATCCTGCTGGTGCACGGCATCGGCGACAACCGGTCCGCCTTCTCCGTGCTGCGCCGGACGCTGCGACGCCGTGGCTACGGCCGGATCAGCACCGTCAACTACTCGCCGCTGACCTCGGACATCCGCCGGGCCGCCGCCGACTTCGAGCGGCACGTGGAGCGCACCTGCGCCCTGACCGGCTACGACCAGGTCTTCGTGGTCGGCCACTCGCTCGGCGGGATCATCGCCCGCTACTACGTCCAGTGCCGGGGCGGGGACGAGCGCGTGCACACCCTGGTCACCCTCGGCTCACCGCATTCCGGCACCCACCTGGCGCGGCTGGCCCCGCTGGTCCGGGTGGCCCGCCAGCTGGCCCCTGGCTCGGAGCTGATGCGCGAACTGGCCGCTCCGGCGCCGTACTGCACCACGCGGTTCGTGGCGGTCCACTCAGACCGGGACGAGGTGGTGCTGCCCAACCGCAGCGCCCGGCTCGACCACCCGGACCTGAGCGTGACCCGGCTGGCCGTGCACGGCGTCGGCCATCTCGCCCTGCTGGTCAATGGTGCCGTCATGCACGCGGTGGCCGGCGCGCTGGCACCACTGAGCACCGCCGCGGAGGCGGCCGAGGCCAGCCCGGCCTGCTGATCCAGGCCGTCGGCCCGAGCCGGGAGGATCGCGTGGCTCCCCCAGCACCGACCGGCGCGAACCGGCGGATACCGGTGTCGATCGGGTTTCGTCCGTATCGGGCGCGTGAATCCGGCGACCGAGCTGGCGCGTCCGGCTTGCTTCCGACCGAAAGCTTCGGTTACGGTTCTGCATCGTCGCCGCGAACGATGTATCAAATGCGATCGTTGCGTTTGACGCATTGCACGACAAGATCCTCGATTCCGAACACTGAGGGAGTATGCGTGGGACGTCATAGCGCTCCACGCGCGGCCGACATGATCGCCGCAGCCTCGCTCCTCCCGGATCCCTCCGCCGCCCAGGCCGCCCGTCGTGGCCGGCACGCCGCGCCGAAGCCGATCTGGCGCCGCGCGCACGTGGTGCCGACCGCCGCCGTGGTGCTGACCCTCTTCGTCGGCTCCGACGCGCTGCACCTGACCAGCAGCGTCGGCCACGCCGACACCCTGGCCAAGGGTTCGGCGGACGTGCAGGGCACCGACCTGTCGGCCCTCGCCTCCGGCACCCAGGCCGACCAGCTGATCGCCGGCACCCAGCGGGTCTCCCGCGCGAGCCGCACGGTGCCGACCCCGGGCTCGACCACCTACACCTACCGCGCCCGGCCCGGGCTGCCCGCGATCAACCCGGACAAGACCGTCCCGGGGGTCTGGGTGCGGCCCAGCGCCGGCGCGGAGAGCACCTGCTTCTGCATGCGCTGGGGCGTCATGCACGACGGCATCGACCTGGCCGGCCCGATGGGCTCGCCGATCCTCGCGGTCGGCGACGGCGTGGTCATCGACGCCGGCCCGGCCGAGGGCTTCGGCCTGTGGGTGGTCATCCAGCACGCGAACGGTGACGTCACCGTCTACGGCCACATGTATCACTTCTACGTCACGGTCGGCGAGCACGTGAAGGCCGGCGATCACATCGCCGACATCGGCGCGAACGGCCAGTCCACCGGGCCGCACCTGCACTTCGGGGTGCGGCAGGGCGGTCCGAACGGCCCGTACATCGACCCGGTTCCGTGGCTCAAGGCACGCGGCATCACCATCGGCGGATACGACCCGAACGCCTGACCGCCCCTCGGCCAACCGGAACCCAGCCAGGTCGGCCATACTCGCTCTGGCAGGGATACCGATCCGGCGGAGCAGGCAGGAGCGCATGCTGAGCGACCTCGCGACCAGGAGCCGGCCACTGCCGACCCTGGAACTGCCGCCGGAGATCGTCGCCGAGGGTCGTCACGCCACCGCGCTGCGCTGGCTGCTCTCGCGGGCGCTGGTGCTGGCCATCCTGGTCTTCGCCCGGGAGGACGGCGTCTCCGGGGACGTGACCTACTACGCCACCAGCCTGCACCAGATGTTCGCCGGTGCCGGCATCGGCAACACCCTGCAGGAATACCCGCTGCCGGTGTTCCTGGTGATCCTTCCGCAGTTCCTGCTCGGCGCGCTGAACCAGGTCGCCTTCACGCTGCTGTTCGCGCTGTCGATGCTCGGCGTGGACGCCGCCTTCACCGGGCTGCTGTGGCGCGCCGACGGCCGGCGGCGCGGCGACGCGGTGAACGTCTGGCTGTGGTTCGTGCCGGCGCTCGGGCCGCTGGCCTACTTCCGGTTCGACCTGGTGCCGGCGGTGCTGGCCGGCGGCGCGGTGCTGGCCGCGATCCGCCGCCCCCGGCTGGCCGGCATGCTGACCGCGCTGGGCGCCGCGCTCAAGCTGTGGCCGGTGGTGATGCTGCCGACGTTCCTGCTGCGCCGCGGCGACCGCAAGCCGGTGCTGATTGGCTTCCTGGCCACCGGGGTGGTGGTCGGCGGCCTGTCGCTGGCCATCGGCGGCCTGCGCCGGACCCTGTCGCCGCTGCACTGGCAGTCCGCCCGCGGGCTGCAGATCGAGTCGATCGCGGCCACCCCCCTGATGGTGGCGCGCGCGGTCCATCCGGTGGGCGTCTGGACGATCCACATCTCGCAGTACAAGGCGTTCGAGATCTTCGGGGCCGGCGTCAAGCTCATGATCGCGGTGACCACCGTGCTGACCCTGCTCGGCGGCCTGCTGCTGCTCACCCTGTGGTGGCGGGCGCTGCGGCTGCGCACGCCGTCGGCCGAGACGCTGGGCTGGCTGTTCCTGGCGACCGCGCTGATCGTGACCGTCACCAACAAGACGCTCAGCCCGCAGTACCTGCTCTGGCTGGGCGGGCCGATCGCGGCGCTGGCCGTCCGCGCGCCGAGCAACCACGCCGTGCGCACCTTCGCCCGGGTGCTGCTGGTGACCGCGGTCGCCACCCAGCTGACGTACCCGATCGGTTACGACGCGATCCTCAAGACCCACTCCTGGATGCCGGTCGTGGAGCTCGACCTGGCGATCCGCAACGGTCTGCTGGTGTGGCTCACCTGGTACGCAGTCCGGCAGGTCTGGCGGCAGACCCGCTCGTTCACCGCGTGAGGCCTGGCCGCCGTTGGCTGCCGCTGGTGCTCGTGGCGCTGGCCGGCCAAGCCCTGGCGCTCTGGTTCGGCCTCCGGCACGAGTGGTTCTCCTCGATCCTGCAGACCGAGTCGGTCGCGGCCGCGCTGTTCGTGGTGGCGCTGGTCGGTCTGTGGCGTTACCGGGGCCCGGCCGCCGGCATGCTGGTGGTGGCCGGCGCGATCCTGCTGCAGTTGGCCGCGCTGGGCGCCGGGCCGAGCAGCAGCGACGACGTGTACCGCTACGTCTGGGACGGCAAGGTGCAGCTGGCCGGCGTCGACCCGTACCGGTACCCGCCGTCGGCGCCCGAGCTGGATCGGCTGCGCGGTGACACGCTGTTCTACCCGGCCCGCCCGGGGTGCCCCTGGCGGCTGCCGGACCGCCGCTGCTCGCGGGTGAACCGGCCGGACGTGCACACCATCTACCCGCCGGTGGCCGAGGGGGCGTTCACGCTCGCCCGGCTGGGCAGCCTCGGCCGGTCGGACGGGCCGTTCCCGCTGCAGATGCTGGCCGCGCTCGGGGTGGTGGCCGTCTCGGTGCTGCTGGTGCGCCGGGCCCGCAGCCGTGGTGATCCGGCGTGGTGGCCGGCGCTGTGGGCCTGGTGCCCGGTGACGGCGGTCGAGCTGGCCAACAACGGTCACATCGACTGGCTGGCCGCGCTGCTGACCGCCGGTGGGCTGATCGCCTGCGCCGTCCGGCGCCCGCTGCTGGCCGGCGGCCTGGTCGGCGCGGCGATCGCCACCAAGCTCTACCCGGCGCTGGTGCTGCCGGCGATGCTGCGCCGCCATCCCGCTCGGGTGCTCGCGGCCGCGGCCGGGGTGGTCGGGCTGAGCTACCTGCCGCACATGCTCGCCGTCGGCACCGAGGTGATCGGCTACCTGCCGGGATACCTCAAGGAGGAGGACTACACCAGCGGCGGCCGGTTCCTGCTGCTGTCCCGGGTGTTGCCGCACGCCCTGCTCACCCCGGCGGCGGCGCTGATCCTGCTGGCGGTCGCGGCGTGGGCCGCCTGGCGGGCCGAGCCGGACCGGCCCGAGTACGCCGCGCTGGTGCTGGTCGGGGTGGCGCTGCTGGTCTCGACCCCGTCCTACAGCTGGTACGCGGTGGAGCTGCTGGTGCTGGTCGCGATGACCGGGCGGCTGGAGTGGCTGCCACTGGTGGTGGCGCCGACGGTCGCGAACCTGGGTGCCTCGTCCTTCGGCGATGGGGTGGCCTACCGGACGTCCTGCTACGCGGTCGCGCTGGCCTGGGTGCTGGCCGGCGTCCTGAGCCGGGCCGCCGTCACCCGGCGGGCGTCCGCCGCGGCCGGGCGGCCGGTGGTCACCACGCCGAGCTGATCCCCCAGCGGGTCAGAGCTTCCCCACCGGGTCAGAGCTTCTCCAGCGGGGCGAACCGCAGCACCAGCCACTTGGCACCGGCGGTGCCGAAGTCCACCTCGGCCTGGGCCTTCTCGGCCACCCCGCGCAGCGCGATCACGGTGCCCAGCCCGAAGCTGTCGTGGCTGACCCGGTCCCCCACCTGCAGCTGGGGGATGGCCTTGTCGAGCTTCTTCGAGCCGAACGACAGCGCCGGGCCGGAACTGGTGCGCACCTTCGACTGGGCCCGGTAGCCGTGGTCGGCGTACTGGCCGCTGCCCTGCTCGTCCGGGTAGCCGGAGTACGGCTGGCGCCCGACCGCGCCGGACCACTGGACGTGCTCGGCCGGCACCTCGTCGAGGAACCGCGACGGCGGGTTGTAGGTCGGCGCGCCCCAGGCCGACCGGGCCACCGCGCGGCTGAGGTACAGCCGCTGCCGCGCCCGGGTGATGCCGACGTAGGCCAGCCGCCGCTCCTCGGCCATCTCGGCGGGCTCGCCGAGGCTGCGCTGGTGCGGGAAGATGCCGTCCTCCAGGCCGGTCAGGAACACCACCGGGAACTCCAGGCCCTTGGCGGTGTGCAGCGTCATCAGGGTGACCACGCCCCCGGAGGCGTCCGGCACCGAGTCGGCGTCGGCCACCAGCGAGACGTGCTCCAGGAAGGCGTCGAGGTCGGCGGCCTCGTCCACCTGGGCGCGCTGCTCCTCGAACTCGGCGGCGACGCTCACCAGCTCGCGCAGGTTGTCGACCCGCCCCTCGTCCTGCGGGTCGTGGCTGGCCTCAAGCTCGGCGAGGTAGCCGGTCTTGGCCAGCACCTGCTCGACGATGTTGCTCGGTGTGCCGTGCTCGGGGCTGGCCGCGATCTCGCGCAGTTCGCCCAGCAGCCGGACGAACTCCGCGATCGCGTTGGCCGACCGCGTCGCCAGGCCCGGGATGTGGTCGGCGCGGATCAGCGCCTCGGCGAACGGGATGCGTTCCTGCTCGGCGAAGGCCTCGACGAAGCCCTCGGCCCGGTCCCCGATGCCGCGGCGGGGGGTGTTGAGGATGCGGCGCAGGCTCACCAGGTCGGTCGGGTTGGCGATCACCCGCAGGTAGGCCAGCGCATCGCGGACCTCGCGCCGCTCGTAGAACCGCACCCCGCCGACGACCTTGTACGGCAGGCCGAGCCGGATGAAGATGTCCTCGAAGACCCGGGACTGCGCGTTGGTCCGGTAGAACACCGCCACGTCGGAGGGCTGGGCGTGGCCGGCGTCGGTGAGCCCGTCGATCTGCTGGGCCACCCAGCGCGCCTCGTCGTGCTCGTTCTCGGCGACGAAGCCGACGATCCGCTCCCCCTCGCCGGCATCGGACCAGAGCCGCTTGGGCCGCCGGTCCGGGTTGCGGGCGATCACCGCGTTGGCGGTGTTGAGGATCGTCTGGGTCGAGCGGTAGTTCTGCTCCAGCAGCACGGTCCGGGCGTCCGGGTAGTCCCGTTCGAACTCGTCGATGTTGCGGATGGTGGCGCCGCGGAAGGCGTAGATGGACTGGTCCGCATCGCCCACCACGCACAGCTCCGCGGCCGGCACCGACCGCTCCGGCATCGCCTTGCACAGCTCGGCGACGAGCACGTACTGGGCGTGGTTGGTGTCCTGGTACTCGTCGACCAGCACGTGCCGGAACCTGCGGCGGTAGTGCTCGGCGACGTCGGCGTTGGTCTGCAGCAGCCGGACCGTGTTCATGATCAGGTCGTCGAAGTCCATCGCCGAGGACTCGTGCAGCCGCTGCTGGTAGATCCGGTAGACGTCGGCGAGCACCTTCTCCGGCGCGGTGACCGCCTGCTCGGCGAACTGCGCGGCCGAGATCAGCTCGTTCTTCAGGTTCGAGATCTGCACCGACAGCGACCGCGCCGGGTAGCGCTTCGGGTCGAGGCTGAGCTCGCGGGTGACCAGGGTGAGCAGGCGGCGGGAGTCGTCGGCGTCGTAGATCGAGAAGGACGACCGGATCTCCAGCTGCTTGGCCTGCGCCCGCAGGATCCGGACGCACATCGAATGGAACGTCGAGACCCACATCGCGTTCGCGCGCGGGCCGATCAGCGCGCCGACCCGCTGCTTCATCTCGGCGGCGGCCTTGTTGGTGAAGGTGATCGCCAGGATCTCACCCGGCTTGGCGTCGCCGGCCAGCAGGTGCCCGATCCGCTGGGTGAGCACCCTGGTCTTGCCGGAGCCGGCGCCGGCGACGATCAGCAGCGGCCTGCCCCGGTGGGTGACGGCGTCGCGCTGTTGCGGGTTCAGGCCGGTGAGCAGCTCGTCCTGGTTCAGCCGGCGCCGGGGCGCCTCCCGGCTGGGCTCGGCCAGGCTGTCCGGCGCCCGGTCGGCGGCGCGCTGGACGGTGAACTCGGCGGGGAAGAGGTGCTCGGCAGTCATCGGGGCCAGCCTACTTTCGACCACCGACAGGAACCGCCGCCGGCGCCCCGGCGGTGTCCACCAGCTGGGAACGGGTTGCCGGCGCCGAGCCCGGCGTGGCAGCATCGACGCCGTGCAGATCACCGCCGCAGTGTTTTTCTATGGGTACCGCTCCGCGGCACCCATCGCGACCGGTTGAGCTGAACCCGACCGACCAACCGCCCTGGGCCCGCATCGGACCCGGGGTTCTTTAGTTTCCCGGGGCTGGCGCGGGAACCGGGGTCCAGCCGAGAGGAACCCGAACGTGCCCGCCGAGACCGCAGCCCGCCAACCCGCCGAGGCCACCGCCGCCGACCCGACCGCGGTGATCGCCGACCCGACCGCCGAGCTGGTGGACGACCCGTCGGCCATCGCCACGCTGCGCACCCAGATCGACGCCCTCGATGCGGCGCTCCTCCGGCTCATCGCCGAACGCGCCCAGCTGTCCCGCCGGGTGCAGACCGCCCGGATCAACGCGGGTGGCGCGCGGGTCGCGCTCGGCCGGGAACGGGCGATCCACGACCGCTACCGGGACGTGCTCGGCGGGCATGGCACGACCGTTGCCGACGCCGTGCTCCGGGTCTGCCGGGGCGACTACTGACCCCTTGGCTCCAGCACCGGCGAGCGCCGGCACCGGTCAGACGATCCGGCGCTCGGCCGCCCACCGGGTGAGCTGGTGCCGGGAGGACAGCTGCAGCTTGCGCAGCACGTTCGAGGCGTGGGTCTCCACGGTCTTGATCGAGATGAACAGCTCCGTCGCGATCTCGCGGTAGGCGTAGCCGCGGGCCAGCAGCCGCAGCACCTCCTGCTCGCGCGGCGTGAGCTGGTCGAGCTCCGGATCCACCGAGGGGCTCGGTCCCGGATTGCTGTCGCGGAACGCGTCCAGCACGAAACCGGCCAGCCGCGGCGAGAAGACCACGTCACCGTCTGCCACCCGGCGGATCGCGTCGATCAGGTCGGGCCCGGAGATGGTCTTGGTGACGTAGCCGCGGGCACCGGCGCGGATCACCGAGATGACGTCCTCGGCGGCGTCGGACACCGACAGCGCCAGGAACCGGGTGCCGGGCACGGCCGGCAGCACCGCCGACACCACGGCCGGGCCACCGCCGTCGGGGAGGTGGACGTCGAGCAGCACCACGTCCGGGCGCTGCTGGCCGATCACCGCGATCGCCTCGGCCACCGTGGCGGCCTCGGCGACGATGTCGACCGCGGCGCCGATCTCGGCCCGGACACCGGCCCGGAACATGCCGTGGTCGTCGACCAGCACCACCCGGGGCCGGACGGGATGGGTCTGCGGGTCGGTCACGGCAACTCCACTCGTAGATGCACCTCGGTGCCGGCACCGGGCCGGGACTTGATCGTGGCGGTGCCGCCCTGCCGGCCGAGCCGGCCCAGGATGGAACCGCGGATGCCTTGCCGGCTCGGGTCGATCCGGTCCGGGTCGAACCCGGCGCCCCGGTCCCGCACGAAGACCTCGGCGGCCCGGTCCGAGACCTCGGCGTACAGCGAGACCCTGCCCACCCCGGCATGCTTGGCCGCGTTGACCAGCGCCTCGCGGCTGGCCTGCACCAGCGCGTCGAGCCGGGCATCGAGCCGGGCATCGCCCACCACCACCACGTCCGCCGCGATGGCATAGGTGTCCTCGACCTCGGCGGCGGCCGCCTGCAGCGCGGCGCCGAGCCGGCCGTCCGGGATGCCGATGCCGTAGAGCTTGGTCCGCAGCTCGCGTTCCTGGCTGCGCGCCAGCCGGGTGACCTCGCGCGGGGACTCGGCGCTGCGCTGGATCAGGGCGAGCGTCTGTAGCACCGAGTCGTGCAGGTGGGCGGCGATGTCGGCCCGCTCCTCGTTGCGGATCCGCTCCCGCCGCTCGTCGGACAGGTCGCGCACCAGCTTCAGCCACCACGGGCCGGTGATCAGCCCGACGCCGGCCAGCGTGATGAGCATGGCGGCCAGGCCGACGCCGACCGCCGAGACCCCGGCCCGGGCCAGCACGAAGCCGCCGCCGGCGATCACCAGGCTGACCCCGGCCACCACCCGCAGCGCGCCGACCCGGTCGGTGGCCGAGGCGGCGAGCGAGGACCGGGACAGCCGCCGCCAGCGTTCGCGGTCGGTCTCCGAGGCCTGCCGCCACAGCAGCGCCACCCCGAAGCAGGCCAGCACCGAGGGCAGGAACCACCAGCCCAGCGGCAGCGTCCGGACGTTGAACAGCAGCACCGAGACGGTGGCCACCGCGGCCGCGACGTACTGCACCGCCCGGCGGATCGGACCGTCCGGCTCGGCCTCCGGGGCGGGCGGCAGCACGATCCAGAACGCACCGTAGAGCAGCAGGCCCAGGCCGCCGAACGAGGCCAGCACGACGAAGGCCGCCCGCACCAGCAGCCGGGAGAGGTCCAGATGCCCGGCCAGCGCAGCCGCGACCCCGCCGACCAGCCGGTGCGAACTCGACCGGTACAACCGCGGGGCGGCGTCCGGAGCGCTGGTGGGGGCTGTCATGGTCGTCTCATCATGTCGCGCCGCTGCGACAATTCCATCAGGTGTTCCCCCTGAGCGCGCCGGGCCGGGACTTCAGGGCGGACTCCGGGTGGTTCCCGATACCGTGGCGACGCACCCGAGACCAGGCTGAACGGCATGACGACGATGAGCGATTCCGGCACCTCCTTCGCAGGTCTCCCGGGCGACCGGCCGCGCATGCTGCGCCGCAGCGGCACCGACCGGGTGATCTCCGGCGTGAGCGGCGGCCTGGGACAGTACTTCGGCGTGGACCCGGTGATCTTCCGGGTGCTGTTCGCGGTGCTGTCCTTCTTCGGCGGCGTCGGGTTGCTGGCCTACGGCGTGGCCTGGCTGCTGATCCCCGAGCCGGACGTCGACCGGTCCGCGCTGGACCGGGCCCTGAACGAGCTGCGGGTGCACCGGGTGCCGCCGTGGCTGGTGGTGGTCGGCGGCGCGGTCGTGGTGTGGCTGGGCTGGTTCTCCTGGTGGGCGCCGCACACGCTGCCCGCCCTGCTGCTGCTCGCCGCGGTCGCGCTGGTGCTGCTGCGCCGGCTACGCGACCGTCCCGCCGGGGCCGTCCCACCGGCGGCAACGGCCGCGGGCGTCACCGAGCAGGGCGCGCCGCTCTGGCCGCACGCCGAGAGCACCGCCACCGAGAACACCGAGCCTCCCGCCGCAGAGAACACCGCCGCAGAGCCTCCCGCCGCCGGGAGCACCGCGGTGCTGCCGGCGGCCGGCGGCAGCGCGGTCCCGGCCGGCCCCTTCGAGAACACCGCGATCCTGCCGGACGAAACGGGCACCGAGCAGCATCCGCACTGGCCGCCGCCACCGGTGGGCCCGCCGCTCGCGGCCCGGGCCGAGCCGCTGATCCCGCCGCTCAACGACACCCGCCGGTCGATGCAGGCGTGGCTGGCCGAGGCCGGCGAGGCGCACCGGACCCGGGTGCGGCGGCGGCGGCCGATCAAGATCGCGGTCGGCCTGGCGCTGCTGGTCGGCTGGGGCGTCGTCGGGATGCTGGACGGCTTCACCCGGGTGCCGTTCCCCGCCTACCTCTGGGTCGGCCTGGCGATCCTGACCGCCGGGCTGCTGGTCAGCATCGTGACCAGGCGGATGGTGCTCTCCCTGCTCGTCCCGATCCTGGTGCTGGTCGCGGCGGTGATCGCCGTCGGTGGCACCCGGGCCAGCCTGTCCGACGGCTCGGGCCGGATCGGCTGGCGCCCGACCTCGCAGAGCCAGCTGACCACGTACCGGCAGTTCGCCGGCCAGTCGACCCTGGACCTGACCGGGCTGGGCAGCCTCAGCTCCCCCGCCTCGGTGCAGGTCACCCAGGCGGCCGGCGAGGTGGTGCTGCGGGTGCCGAACAGCCTGAACGCCACGGTGATCGCGGACGTGCACCTCGGTGACATCGCGCAGGGAACGTCCCGCTCGGCCGGGCAGTACCAGGCCGGTGGCAACGTGCACCTGCAGCTGGACCCGCCGGCCGGCGCGACCGGGCAGCCGCTGACCGTGCACGTCTCGCTGACCGCCGGGCACGTCGAGGTGGACCGGGTCGGCTGAGCCGCCGAGCCGGACGGTGACCCACGGAACTGGTCGCCGTCCGGCCTGTCGGACACTGTCGGAGGAAAGATCATCTAGCGTCGCCGACTGTGACCAGGCACGACGGGGGGACGCAGATGGCGGCAGGGCGGGTACGGATTCCGGGCCGGCGCGGGGCGCTTCGGACCACGCTGATCGTGCTGGTCGCCGCGGCGGTCGTGATCGGCGGGTGCATGGCGCTCTTCGGCGGCTACGGCTCGACCGACGGTGGCCACATCGCCGTGGTGCGCAACGGTGGGCCGCTGGACAACACCAGGATCCGCCAGATCGTGCCGCCCGGCTCCGGGCGTACCCGCATCGGCCTCTACTCGACGATGCACAAGTACCCCACCTCGCAGCGGTTCTTCACGATCAGCTCGACCGGCAACGCCGACGCGAACGAGTCGGTCACCGTGCCGACCGCCGACGGGGTCAGCGTCGGGGTCGAGGGCACCGCGTACTTCGCCCTCAACACCAGCCCCGACAACGGCTACGCGGTGCTGCGGGCGTTCGACAACGCCTATGGAACGAGGCAGTTCAAGTGCACGAACGGCGGCGGTTCGAAGGACCTGTGGGACGGCGACGCCGGCTTCTCCTGCTTCCTCGACCAGATCTTCTCCCCGGTCATCAACAACGACCTGCGCACCAGCATCGGTGACGTCAAGTGCTCGGACCTGGTCAGCTCCTGCTCGCTGGTGCAGAACAGCAGCGCCACCATCGACGCGAGCAAGATCGGCCAGGGCAACGTGAACCTGGCCAACATCGAGAGCAAGATCAGCTCGTCGCTGACCAGCGATCTGAACGCGACCCTGGGCGGCAACTACTTCGTGAACGTCAAGTTCAACCTCGCGAAGATCGACCTGGATCCGGCCGTGCAGAAGGCGATCAGCACCGCGCAGGCCAGCTTCGCCGACGTCTCGCAGGCGCAGGCGGACCTGAAGAAGGCCCAGATCGAGGCGCAGGCGAACGAGGCCAAGCAGCACGGCTACACCTCGTGCCCGGTCTGCGCCCAGCAGGACCTGCTGGCCAAGCTGCCGCAGGGCATCACGGTGTTCGCCCCCGGCAACAATTCCGGTATTAGCTTGGCGGTACCGAGCAAGTAGGCACTCGGACGGGGAGGAATGGCCGTGGCTCGTCTGATCGCGGAGTTCGCCGTCCTGCTGGCGATCGTCGTGGGCCTGCTCTACCTGGCGCGCCAGGTGGATGTGCGGCGGTCGTTGAGCAACCCGCGTCGCGCGCTGACCGCGCCGCCGAGCGCGCGGTGGCAGGCCGTGCACGCCGGCACCGCCGACCAGCGCACCGAGGTGTCGGTGGTGCTGCGGTCCCCCGATTCGGCAGACGTCTGGGACCAGCGGGTGTGCGCGGTCATCGCCAACCAGGATCCCGAGTACGACAGGCTGCTCTACAACGCCGTGGAGGACGCCCGGCAGCGCGCCCAGCTGCTCAACGGCCTGCGCGAGGGCTGAGCCGGCTAGATCGGCCAGGCCTCGGTGCGCCAGGCGGCGTCCCAGAACATCCATTCGTAGCGGGCCGTCTGCACGAAGTGGCGGTTTGCCCCGGCCTCGTCGGCCGGGCTGAGCTCGCCGCCGACCTGGTCGGCCAGCGCGAGCACCTCGGCGACGGTGGCCGCGAACTCCGCGCCGCCGTAGGTGTCGATCCACCGCTGGTACCGCTCGTCCGGTGACCCGGTGGCGAGCAGCGCCTCGCCGACCCGGGCGTAGATCCAGTAACAGGGCAGCACGGCGGCGAGCCCCTCGGCGAAGCTGCCGCCGTAGACCGTGGCGAGCAGGTAGCTGGTGTAACTGGTGGTGGTCGGCGAGACCTCGACGCCGTCGAGCTGGGCCGGGTCGAGGCCCAGCAGGGGCAGCAGCGTCGCGTGCAGCGCCAGCTCGACGTCGACCGTCCCGGCCGCGTGCCGGGCGAACATGCCGGCCGCCTCATGGGTCGGCGCCTTGGCCCCCACCACCGCCAGCGCCCGGGCGTAGTCGCGCAGGTAGTGCGCGTCCTGGGCGACGTAGTAGCCGAACCGGTCCTCGGTGAGGGTGCCGTTGGTGAGGCCGGTCAGGAACGGGTGAGCGAGGATCGCCGCATGGATCGGCTCGATCTGCGCCCACATCCGTTGCGTCCAGGTATCTGCCACCGAACGATCATGGCAGAACGCAGGCGGCTCACGGTGTGCGCACGAGCTGGGCGATATCACCCGACCGCCGACCGCCTTCTGTTAGCTTGTGCCGCACTGCGCTGGCAGCCGCAACAACACTCACGAGGAGCACCGTGACCGGGCACGCCCACGACTCCGCGCGCGGCGAGTCATCCCTCGTGGAGCGTCAGCCGGCCGGTCCGGAGCCGGTGGAGACGCCGAACATCCTGGGGCTCATGCCGGTCCCGGGCTTGGTGCGCCGCACCGGTTCGGCGGCGCGGTCGGGACCGCCGGCCGCGGCCGGCGAACCGCCACCCGCAGGGACGCTGCCCGCGCTGCGGCGGCAGGCCGCCCACCGGTCGGACCGGCTGCCCGACGCGCTGGTTCAGGGCATCGCGGAGCTGTCGGGCGTAGGGCTCGACGACGTCCGGGTGCACCGTGACTCGGCAGCGCCGGGCCGGCTGGGTGCCGCCGCGTTCACCTGGGACGACGACATCCACCTCGGCGCCGGTGCCGAACGCGAGCTCGCGCACGAGGCATGGCATGTCGTCCAGCAACGGCAGGGCCGGGTCAGCCAGACCGGCGGGGTGGGCGGTGCCGCCGTCAACGACGATCCCCGGCTGGAGCGGGAGGCCGACGAGATGGGTGCCCGGGCGGCGCGCCGCGCCGGGCTGCCCGAACTGGCTCCGCACGCGTCGCGGGCACCGACTGCAGCACCTCCCGACCGGCCGGGAACCACGCCGAGCGGGGCGCCGTTGCAAGCCCGGTGGCTCTTCCTCGATGCGGATTCAGCCTTGCAGAAAGGGTATTTCTGGGAGCTCGAGCTCGGTGTCAGCCAGGAGGACGTGCCCGCGCCCACCCGCTGGTCCTCCGAATTCCGCCTGGTCACGCCGGCACTCACCGACTACTACCGGCTGGGCTCGATCAGCTCGCGCAGTGCCACGAAAGGCAGGTCGCCGGCGCTGACCGAGGAGGAGTTCACCCAGAAGTACGGCAAGGCCAAGGCCAGCTCGCCCTCGGACCACTACAACCCGTACGGCCGGTTCAGCACCACGGCAAGCTACCTGGCCTTCCTGCCCGCAGTCACGATGCACGACCCGGGCGCGTTCCTGGCCGACCTGAAGAAGCGGGAGGCGCAGTTCGAGGACATCGCCGAGGTCGGGCCCGCCAACCGGGACGGCATTCCGGGCCAGGTGCGGACGGTCGGCGGCCATGTGCTCGACCTGGTCGATGTGACCCAGTTCGGAGCGCTGTACGCCGACGTGCCACCGTCGCCCGGCAACGCCGAGCGCGACCCGTCCCAGGCCGCCGACTCGTCCGCGCTGGGGCTGAAGGCCGGCCCGGTCAGCCCCGTCGTGTCCATCGCCAGCGGGAGCGGCGAGGTGCACACGGCGCACGTGAAGATCGTGCAGGCCAGCCGGATCGACGCCAAGGTACTCGCGGCGTGGGACGGCAAGAAGCGCTCGAAGGACCAGGCGGCGGTGATGGGCTGCAGTGCGGGTGAGGCCGCGGCCAACGCCGGCTATCGCGCGGACGAGGGACGCGGCTGGGAATGGCTGCACCTGATCTCGCACGGAATGGGTGGGCCGGACGGCACCGGCCCGCAGCATGCCGGCAACCTCGTCGTGGGCACGTCGGAGTGCAACAGCCAGATGATCGTGGTCGAGGAAGTGCTCAAGGACCTGGTCAAGCGGTACAACCTCAAGGCCCAGTTGATGGTCTTCGCCAATCTCTGCGACCCGGTGCGGCACATCGCGGACCGGATCGGCTACGACTTCGTGTTCAGCGAGGCCAGCGGCGACAAGGTCCAGGTCTTCCACTGGGAGTTCGACCCGTTGGGACGTGGCAACCCGATGGTGGCGCAGAACCTGCTCGCGCGGATCGTCGCCCGATACCACCTCGGCGACACCAAGACCTTCACCAAGCCCAGCATGCCGATGTACACGTTCGGTGCGAGTTCGACGTCGAGCACCTCCGGCGGGGACGCGCCGGTCAAGGGCAAGGACACCATGATGGAGGAGGAGTAGACCTTCCACCCCGGGTCACAGCTCTCGGTCTACTCCCACTCGATGGTGCCCGGCGGCTTGGAGGTCACGTCGAGCACCACCCGGTTCACCTCGCGCACCTCGTTGGTGATCCGGGTGGAGATGCGTTCCAGCACGTCGTACGGCACCCGGGTCCAGTCGGCGGTCATCGCGTCCTCCGACGACACCGGCCGCAGCACGATCGGGTGACCGTAGGTCCGCCCGTCGCCCTGCACGCCTACCGACCGGACGTCGGCGAGCAGCACCACCGGGCACTGCCAGATGTCGCGGTCCAGGCCGGCCGCGGTGAGCTCCGCCCGCGCGATCGCGTCGGCCCGGCGCAGCACCTCCAGCCGCTCGGCGTCCACCGCCCCGACGATCCGGATGCCCAATCCGGGCCCGGGGAACGGCTGCCGCCAGACGATCGCCTCGGGCAACCCGAGCTCCAGGCCGACCCGGCGCACCTCGTCCTTGAAGAGCGCCCGCAGCGGCTCGACCAGCGTGAACTGCAGGTCCTCCGGCAGCCCGCCGACGTTGTGGTGGCTCTTGATGTTCGCGGTGCCGGTGCCGCCGCCGGACTCGACCACGTCCGGATACAGCGTTCCCTGCACGAGAAACTCGAACGGCGGCCCGTCCCCAGAAGCCGAGATCAGCTCCCGTTCGGCCTGCTCGAAGGACCGGATGAACTCCCGGCCGATGATCTTGCGCTTCTCCTCCGGGTCGGTCACCCCGACCAGCGCGTCCAGGAACTGCTGGCGCGCATCGACGATCTTCAGCGACACCCCGGTGGCGGCGACGAAATCCTGCTCGACCTGTTCGGCCTCGCCGGCCCGCAGCAGCCCGTGGTCGACGAAGACGCACGTCAGCTGGTCGCCGATCGCCTTCTGCACCAGGGCGGCCGCCACCGCAGAGTCGACGCCGCCGGACAGCCCGCAGATCACCCGCCGGTCGCCGACCTGCGCGCGGATGAGGTCGATCTGCTCGGAGATGATGTTGGCGTCGGTCCAGGTGGGCTGCAGGCCGGCGATGTCGTACAGGAAGTTCTCCAGCACCTGCTGCCCGCGTTCGGTGTGCATCACCTCGGGGTGGAACTGCACGCCGGCCAGCCGCCGGGACGGATCTTCGAACGCCGCGACCGGCGCGCCGGCGCTCGACCCGGTGACCACGAACCCGGCCGGCGCCCGGGTGACCTCGTCGCCGTGCGACATCCATACCTGGGCGAGGTCGGGCTGGCCGGCGAAGAGCACGCCGGGCTCGCAGACGGTCAGCAGCGTCCGGCCGAACTCCGAACCGCCGGTGTTGGCGACCTCGCCGCCGAGGGCAAGCGTCATCGCCTGGAAGCCGTAGCAGATGCCGAAGACCGGCAGCTCGGCCTCGAACAGCGCGGGGTCGGTGGCCGGCGCGCCCGGCGCGTACACCGAGGCCGGCCCGCCGGAGAGGATGATCGCCTTCGGGTTCTTGGCGAGCATCTCGGCCACCGGCATGGTGGACGGCACGATCTCGGAATAGACCCTGGCCTCACGGACCCGGCGGGCGATCAGCTGCGCGTACTGCGCGCCGTAGTCGACAACGAGCACGGTGTCTGTCTGCACCCGGCCATTCTCGCAGAGCCCCGCAGCCAGCCGGCACCAGAGCAGACGCCACCGGATCAGTCGAACCGGAACGCCACCCCGGTCAGCTCCTCGCTGAGGTCCCACAGTTGCCCGGCCAGCTCCGGGTTGGCCGCCAGCGCGCTGACCCGGGCCGGGCCGGGCGCGCCGCGCACCTCGCCCGGCCACTGCGGCCCCGTGTACGAACCGGGCTCGGCGACCGTCGCCGCGTACAGGGTGGGCAGTGCGCCGGCCGCGGCGGTCTGCAGGAACAGCGGGCCGACCAGCCGGCCACCGATCCGGATCACCGGGTTGGCTCCCATCCCCTCCGGTCCCTTGAACAGGTTGGTGTTCGACAGCCCCGGGTGCGCCGCGGCCGAGGTCAGCCCGCCCGAGGCGCGGCGCTGCAGCTCCAGCGCGAACAGCAGGTTCGCCAGCTTGGAGTTGCTGTAGGCCCGCTGGGGCGAGTAGTCCTGCGGCGGGTTGCCGGCCACCACGTCCGGGCCGCCGCCGCGGTGCGCCAGCGAGGCGACGGTCACCACCCGCGCGTCGCCGGCCGCGATCAGCGCCGGCAGCAGCCGGCCGGTCAGCGCGAAGTGGCCGAGATGGTTCGCCCCGAACTGCAGCTCGTAGCCGTCCCGGGTCTGCTGCCAGTGCCGCGGCGCCATCACCCCGGCGTTGTTGACGAGCAGGTGCAGCGGCCCGGACCAGCCCGCCGCGAAGGTCGCGACCGACTGCTGCGAGGCGAGGTCCAGCCGTCCCAGCTCGACCTGCGCGCCCGGCACCTGCGCGCGGATCCGGCCGGCGGCCTGGTGCGCGGCCTCGGCCCGCCGGCAGGCCAGCGTCACCTGGGCACCGGCCCGGGCCAGCTCCAGCGCGGTGTGGAACCCGATGCCGGAGTTCGCCCCGGTCACCACCGCGCGCCTGCCGGTGAGGTCTGCCAACTGCGCCGCTCGCCACGCCATGCCGTTCACGGTAGGCGGCTCACGATCAGTACGCCCGGCGTCGGGCACTATGACCTGGTGAGCGAACCGGCGGTGCGCACCCGGCTGTGGCGGGACGGCGCGGTGGTGAAGGAGAACTTCCCGCTCGCCGACGTCTCGGACTACCTGAACGAACCGGGCTGCCTGGTCTGGGCCGACCTGAGCGACCCGGACGCCAGGACCCTGGCCCAGCTCGGCGAGGAGCTGTCCCTGGACAAGCTCGCCATCGAGGACGCGGTCGCGCACTACGAGCGGCCGAAGGCGTCCCGCTACGCGACCCACACGTTTCTGACCGCGTACGCCCTGGTGCTCGACGAGAAGTCCCACGAGCTGCGGCACGAGCAGGTGTCGGCGTTCGTGATGGGCCAGGCCTTCGTGACGGTGCACCGTGGTGGCTGGTTCGACGTCGAGGAGGTCGTCCGGCGCTGGGACGACAACGCCGACCTGATGCGGTGCGGCGTCCGGGCGCTGGCCTGGGGCCTGCTCGACGTGCTGGTCGACGGGCACTTCGACGTGGTGCAGGCCCTCGACGACGAGATCGAGGACCTCGAGGACATCCTCTTCGACCAGTCGGCGAGGTCGCAGCAGGTGCAGCGCCGCACCTTCACCCTGCGCAAGTCGCTGGTGCGCGCCCGGCGTGCGGTGCTGCCGATGCGCGAGGTGGTGAACACCCTGATGCGCCGGGACATCGAGCTCGACCCGCACCTGCGCCCGTACTACGAGGACCTGTACGACCACGTGCTGCGTGCCGCGGAGTGGACGGAGTCGCTGCGCGACATGGTCACCTCGGTCTTCGAGACGAACCTGTCGCTGCAGGACGCCCGGCTGAACACGATCATGAAGAAGCTGACCGCCTACACCGCGCTGATCGCGATTCCGACCGCGGTGACCGGCTTCTACGGCCAGAACGTGCCGTACCCGGGCTTCGGGCACCACAACGGCTACATCGAGAGCCTGAGCATCATCGTGGCGCTGTGCGCGCTGCTGGTCGTGGTGTTCAAGCGGCAGGGTTGGCTGTAGCCGGTCACTTCACCAGCCGGTCACTTCACCGGGTGGTCACTTCACGGGGTGGCTGGTGATCTGGGCGAACGTCAGCCGGCCGAGCGCGGTCACCACGGCCGACTGCGGCAGGCCGCAGTTGTTGACCGGCAGCTTCGGGACGAACACCTGCCCGTCCGGCTGCACCAGCGCGAAGTTGGGCAGGTAGACGGCGAGCATCGGGCAGACGATCTTGGCCCGCTGCGCGGACGGGGCACGCAGCGCGCGCACCAGGGCGGCCGGGTCGCTGGTGGACTGTTCGGCGATCAGGGTGCTGCTGCCGCTGGTGCCCCGCACGATCCGGCAGCGCAGCACCCAGGCCACCTGCAGGTCGTCCGGCACCGGCTTGGCCGCCGGATTGGTCTGCGGGGTGACCGGCGGCAGCGGGCAGTGGGTGGCGGCGGCGAGCGCTGTCGAACTGGTCGGCTGCGGGCTCGACGCGGTGCCACCCATGCTCGGGCCGGTGGTGGTGCCGCTGGGCAGGCTCACCCCGCCGCTGGGCGCCGGTCCGGAACCGCTGCCGGCCCCGACCTGGTTGGCCGAGGCGCAGCCGGTGAGCACCAGGCTCAGCGCACCAGCGACGAGGGTGAGAGCTGCGGGCAGTCGCATCGGGGGTCTCCTCGGGTCGGCATCAGGTGTCCGGTGTCCGAGAGGTGGATGCGGTGAAAGCCGGGATTCGTTGCAGTTGCTCGGCGCTTCCGGCTATCCGTCAGGTCAGGGCGCCAGCGTCTTCTCCGCCGGGGCGAGGGTCTTCTCCGCCGGCGCCAGCGTCTTCTCCGCCGGCGCCAGGGTCTTCTCCGCCGGCGCGAGGGTCTTCTCCGCGGGTGCTGGTCGGGACGGGGCGTCGGCGGCGGTGGCGGTGACGGCGGTGGAGATGCCGATGCCGGTCAAGGCGGTGGCGAGCAGGGTGGTGACGAGAACGGTCTTGCCGGAACGAAGGACGGTAGCCATGGGGGAGCCTCTCTCTGCGCGGGAATGAGTACTGCTGGAGGTCGACTCGGGCATCCGGCGTGCCGTCCGCCGATCGCTTAGGCACAATGTCACCGATGTCCGAAATAGTGCGAGAAGTATTCCCTGACGCCGTGTGACCGGGCAATAGGCTTTGGTCGCTGCCCCAGCAGTCGGGACGTCCCGTCCTCAGCGGACTATTGGCCCGACAGTGCCCAGGCCGGCGTGCCGCTCAGCCCGACCCGACCCGGCCCGGTGTCCGGACGTCGAGGCCCCGGCTGCGCAGCTCGCACTCGACCCGGTAGATCTCGGCCAGCGGCGTCTGCAGCCGGCCGACCCGCTCGGGCGGCCGTACCTCCAGCTGGCGGCAAGCGGTGCACAGGGTCTCGACGTAGGCGACCCGCACCGCGCCCATCTTCATGCCCTTGCCGGTGCTGCCGGGCTGGTTCTCGCGGGCCTCCAGCTGCCGCCGCAGCCGCCGCAGGTCGGCCGCGACCCGCTCGATCGACGGCCCCTCGCTGCGCTGGGCGGCCCGCTGCTCGGCGATCTGGTCCCACTCGTGGCGCACCAGCCTGGTCCCGATCCGCACCAGCAGCGGCAGGCAGAGCAGGAACACCAGGACGAGTGCCAGCAGCACGCCCTTCAGTGTGCGCGCCCGCCGGACGCCCCTCAACCCGATCGGGGCGCAGGCCACACCTCAGCGCTGGGTGACGATCAGCTCCGCCTTCTGGAACTCCTTGACCGAGGAGTAGCCGCACTTGCCCATCACCCGGCGCACCGCGCCGAACAGGTTGCGCTCACCGCTCGGGTCGGCGGTCGGGCCGACCAGCAGTTCCGCCAGCGACGGGCGGTCCTCGCCGTCGAAGCCGAGGTCGACCAGCGCCGAGCGGGGGATGCTCGGGTGCGAGGCGGTCGGGTCCCAGTACCGGCCGCCGCCCGGCGCCTCGGCCGCGGCGGCGAGCGGCTCCCCGAGCATCACCGCGTCGGCACCGCACACCAGCGCCTTGGCGATGTCACCGCCGGTGCTGAGGTCGCCGTAGGCGATCAGGTGCACGTACCGGCCGCCGGTCTCGTCCAGGTACGCCCGCCGGGCCGCGGCCGCGTCCGCGATCGCGGTCGCCATCGGCACGTCGATGCCCAGCGCGCTGTGCGTGGTCGAGCCGGAGTGGGCCCCGTAGCCGACGATCACCCCGGCCGCGCCGGTGCGCATCAGGTGCAGGGCGGTCTGGTAGTTCGAGACCCCACCGACCACCACCGGCACGTCGAGCTCGGCGATGAACGTCTTGAGGTTCAGCGCCTCGTGCGGGACGTGCTCGGAGGCCACGTGCTCGGCCGAGATCACGGTGCCCTGGATGATCAGCAGGTCCACCGCCCGCACCGCGGCCGGCGACAGCGCCACCGTGTGCTGGGGCGAGAGCCGCACCGCCACCCGGACGCCGCTGGCCTGCAGCTCGGCGATCCGGCGGCCGAGCAGCTCCGGCGACACCGGCTGCGCGTAGAGCTGCTGCAGCGCCTCGGTGGTGCAGCCGGCCGGGTCGGCGATCCGTTCGAACGCCGCCGCCGGGTCCTCGTACCGGGCCCAGAGCCCCTCGCCGTTGAGCACCGCGACGCCGCCGAGCCGCTCGATCTCGACCGCGGTGGCCGGCGAGACAACCGCGTCCGACGGCGCCGCCATCAGCGGCAGGTCGAAGGTGTGCGCGTCGATCTGCCAGCTGGTCGAGACCACCGACGAGCCGCGGGTGCGCCTGGTCGGCACCAGCGCGATGTCATCCAGGTGATACCCGCGCCGCGCCTCGCGGCCGAGTCCGATCTCCACGGTGTCCGGCATGCCGCAAAGTCTGCCTCATCGGCACCCGGACCGGCCCGGACGGGCCGCTTGGCAGAATCGGGACCATGCGCGGCCGCCTGCACCACGTCGTCCTCGATTGCGCCGACCCCGACGAGCTGGCCGGCTTCTACTCGGCGCTGCTGGGGCTCCCGGTCACCTACCGGTCGCCGGACTGGGTGGTGGTCGCGGAGAACGAGCACAGCTCTGGCCTGGCGTTCCAGCCGGTGGCGCACTACCTGCCGCCGGTCTGGCCGGAGGGGGTGCCCGGCCAGCAGCTGCACCTGGACGTGATGGTGGCCGACCCCGAGGCCGCCGACGCCTGGGTGATCGACCTCGGCGCCCGCCGGCTGCCCGGCGGCGACCACGTCTACGCCGACCCGGCCGGCCACCCGTTCTGCCTGGTGCGCAAGCCCGACTGGGCACCGGGGCTGGACGGCTGATGTTCCGCGTCGCCTTCCTCGAACCGAAGATCGCCCCGAACGCCGGCAACGCGATCCGGATGGTGGCCGGCACCGGCTTCGAGCTGCACCTGATCGGGCCGCTGGGCTTCGACCTGTCGGATGCGAAGCTGCGCCGGGCCGGCCTGGACTATCACGACCTGGCCTCGGTGACCGTGCACGAGGACCTGGCCGCGGCCTGGGCCGCGCTGCTGCCGGCCCGGGTGTTCGCGTTCACCGCCCGGGCGGAACTCAGCTACGTCGAGGTGGCCTACCGTCCCGGGGACGTCCTGCTGTTCGGCACCGAGCCGACCGGGCTGCCCGAGCAGGTGCTGGCCGACCCGCGGGTCACCGACCGGGTGCGGATCCCGATGCTGGCCGGCCGCCGGTCGATGAACCTCTCCAACGCCGCCGCGGTCGCCGCGTACGAGGCCTGGCGCCAGCACGGCTTCGCCGGCAGCCGGCCGGGCGACGGGCCGGTGGCCGGCCACCCCTCCCGACCCAACCGCCCCAGCCGGCCCTCCTGACCCAACTGCCGCGAATCACCCGCCGCCCTGATCACCGTCGGCCGGGGCGATCCGGCATCATGCGGGCATGACTGTCGCACCGTACGGAACCTGGGCCTCCCCGATCACCGCCGCGGACCTCGCCGCCGGCGGCCACCCGGTCGGCGGCGGCCGCTTCGTCGGCGAGGAGATCTGGTGGCTGGAGTCCCGGGCCGACCAGCGCGGCCGGCAGGCCGTTCGCCGGCTGACCGCCGACGGGACGGTCGCCGACGTGCTGGCCGAGCCGTGGAACGCCCGGACCCGGGTGCAGGAGTACGGCGGCGGCTCGTGGCTGGGGCTGCCCGACGGCCGGCTGGTCTTCACCGAGTTCACCGACCAGCGGCTGTACCTGCTGCCGGCCGGCGCCACCGAGCCGGCCCCGCTGACCCCCGAGCAGCCCTGGCGTTACGCCGAGCCGCAGCTGTCCCGGGACGGCACCGAGATCTGGTGCGTGCGCGAGGCACATGCCGAGGACGGCACCATCACCCGTGACCTGGCCGCGGTGCCGCTGGACGGCTCCGCGGTTGCCGACCCGCGGGCGGTGCGCTCGATCCTCGGCGGCTCGGACTTCCTCGCCCAGGCGCAGGTGTCGCCGGACGGCAGCCGGATCGCCTGGATCGCCTGGAACCACCCGCAGATGCCCTGGGACGGCACCGAGCTGCGGGTCGGCACGCTGGGCCCGGACGGCACCTGCACCGACGTGCGCACCCTGATCGGCTCGCCGTCCGAGTCGGTGCTGCAGCCGGAATGGGCCGGTGACGACAGCCTGTACGCGCTCAGCGACCGGACCGGCTGGTGGAACCTGTACCGGGTGTCGCTGGCCGGGCAGGCCGAGCCGCTGTGCCCGCGGGAGGAGGAGTTCGGCGGCCCGATGTGGGTGCTCGGCAGCCGCTGGTACTCGGTGCTGGGCGACGGCCGGCTGCTGGTCAAGCCGACCTTCGGCAGCAGCCGGGTGGCGGTGCTCGACCCGGCCGACGGCTCGCTGACACCGGTGCCGCTGGCCGACGCCGCCGTGATCGGCCTCGGCGCGGTGGCCGGCGACGGCGCGGCGGAGCAGGTGCTGCTGACCTGCTCCGGGGCGCGCCGGCCCGGCGGCCTGCGGCGGCTGGTGCTGGCCACCGGCGAGCTCACCGACATCAGGCTGAACGTCGACACGCTGCCGGACGAGCGCTACCTGGCCCGGCCGGCCGAGAAGCAGTTCGCCGGACCGGACGGCCGGGTGGTGCACGCCATCGACCACCCGCCGACCAACCCGGACCACACCGCGCCGGACGGCGAGCTGCCGCCGTACGTGGTGATGGTGCACGGCGGGCCGACCAGCCAGTCGGTGGCGACGATGAGCCTGGACATCGCCTACTTCACCAGCCGCGGCATCGGCGTGCTGGACGTCAACTACGGCGGCTCGACCGGCTACGGCCGCGCCTACCGCGACCGGCTCAAGGGCCAGTGGGGCGTGGTGGACGTCGAGGACACCATCGCGGCGATCCGGGGCCTGGTCGCGGAGGGCTCCGCCGACCCGGCGCGGCTGGCGATCACCGGCGGCTCGGCGGGCGGCTTCACCGTGCTGGCGGCGCTGACCGGCACCGACGTCTTCGCCTGCGGCACCTCCTACTTCGGGGTCGCGGACCTGATGAAGATGCTGGAGCACACCCACGACTTCGAGTCGCAGTACCTCTTCGGCCTGGTCGGCCCGCTGCCCGAGGATGCCGAGCTCTACCGCACCCGCTCGCCGCTGCACAACGTGGCGGGCCTGTCCTGCCCGGTGCTGCTGCTGCAGGGCCTGGAGGACCCGGTCGTGCCGCCCGAGCAGGCCGAGCTGTTCCGGGACGCCCTGGTGGCCAAGGGCATCCCGCACGCGTACCTGGCCTTCCCGGAGGAGTCGCACGGGTTCCGGCAGGCGAAGAACCAGATCGCCTCGCAGGAGGCGGAGCTGTCGTTCTACGGCCAGGTGTTCGGCTTCACCCCGCCCGGCGTTCCCGAGCTGGAGCTCTCGCGACCGGCCGGCTGAGCCGGTGCGCCCGGACCGGGTGCCCGCCCGGCCGCCGGCCGGACGGGCGGGGCGCGGGGGTCCGTTAGGCTCGACGGCGTGACCGAGTCGAGCACGCACGCACCGCTCACCGTCATCGTCCTGGCCGCCGGCGAGGGCACCCGGATGAGGTCGCGGTCCACCCCCAAGGTGCTGCACGGCTTCGCCGGCCGGTCGCTGCTCGGGCACGCGCTGGCCGCGACCGAGGGGCTGGGCGCACAGGTCACCGCCGTGGTGATCGGGCACCGCCGGGACGAGGTCGCCGCGCACCTGCACCAGATCTCGCCGGCCGCGATCGGCGTGGTGCAGGAGCAGCAGAACGGAACCGGTCACGCGGTACGGGTCGCGCTGGCCGAGATCGAGCGCGTCACCGGCCAGCCGATCACTGGGACGGTGCTGGTGCTGCCCGGCGACGCGCCGCTGCTGACGCCCGCCTCGCTGGCCGGGCTGCTCGCCGAGCACGCCGCCGGCGAGGCCGCCGCCACCCTGCTGACCAGCGTGGTGCCGGACCCGACCGGCTACGGCCGGGTGATCCGCAGCGCGGCGGCACCCGACCGGGTCGACCGGGTCGTCGAGCACCGGGACGCCTCGCCGGAGGAGCTGCGGGTCGCCGAGGTGTCGGCGCTGGTCTACGCCTTCGACGCCGGGCTGCTGCGTGCCGCGGTCGGCCGGCTGAGCACCGACAACGCCCAGGGCGAGGAGTACCTGCCCGAGGTGGTGAGCATCCTGGTCGCCGAGCGGCGGGCCGTGCTGGCCCGGCTCGCCCCGGCGTACGAGACGGCCGGCGTGAACGACCGGGTGCAGCTGGCCGCGGCGCACCGGGCCTACAACACCCGGCTGCTGGAGGAGCACATGCGCGCCGGGGTCACCGTGATCGACCCGGCCAGCACCTGGGTGGACGCCGGGGTGGTGATCGAGCCGGACGCCGTCCTGCACCCGAACGTCCAGCTGCACGGTGCGACCCGGATCGGCCGGGACGCGGTGGTCGGCCCGGAGAGCACCCTGACCGACACCGAGGTCGGGCCGGGCAGCGTGCTGCAGCGCACGGTCGCCACCCGGGCCCGGGTCGGCGCCGGGGTCACCGTCGGGCCGTTCGCGTACCTGCGGCCGGGCACCGTGCTGCACGACCAGGCGCACATCGGCACGTACGTCGAGTTGAAGGCCTCCGAGGTCGGCACCGGCAGCAAGGTGCCGCATCTGAGCTACGTCGGCGACGCCACCATCGGCGAGCACACCAACATCGGCGCGGCCACCGTCTTCGTCAACTACGACGGGGTGCACAAGCACCGCTCGGTGATCGGCGACCACGCCCGCACCGGGGCGGACAACATGTTCATCGCACCGGTCCGGGTCGGCGACGGCGCCTACACCGCCGCCGGCTCGGTGATCTCGAGTGACGTACCCCCCGGAGCCCTGGGCGTGGGACGCGCCCGCCAGCGGAACGTGGCAGGCTGGGTGCTGCGCCGTCGGGCAGGGACCGCGGCGGCTCAGGCCGCCGAGGTAGCGGGAGCGGCAGACCAGGACGCGAGCGACAGCGGGAGCAATCAGGCATGAGCAGTCTGGAGCTAGCCGGACGTAAGAGCATGACCCTCTTCTCCGGTCGGGCCTTTCCCGAACTGGCCGCGGAGATCGCGCAGAACCTGGGCACCGAGGTGACCCCGATGGCCGCCTACGACTTCGCCAACGGCGAGATCTTCGTCCGCCCGGAGGAGTCGGTCCGCGGCTCGGACGCCTTCGTGATCCAGTCGCACACCATGCCCATCAACCACTGGGTGATGGAGACGCTGCTGCTGGTGGACGCGCTCAAGCGCGCCTCGGCCAAGCGGATCACCGTGGTCGCGCCCTTCTACCCCTACGCCCGGCAGGACAAGAAGCACCGCGGCCGGGAGCCGATCTCGGCCCGGCTGATCGCCGACCTGCTCAAGACCGCCGGCGCCGACCGGATCATGTCGATCGACCTGCACACCGCGCAGATCCAGGGCTTCTTCGACGGGCCGGTGGACCACCTCTTCGCGCTGCCGCTGCTGGCCGACTACGTCTCCACGAACTACCCGTCGGACAACCTGACCGTGGTCTCGCCGGACACCGGCCGGGTCCGGGCGGCCGAGCAGTGGGCCGACCGGATCGGCGGTGCCCCGATCGCCTTCATCCACAAGACCCGCGACCCCAGCGTGCCGAACCAGGTCGTGGCGAACCGGGTGGTCGGTGAGGTGGCGGGCCGCACCTGCGTGCTGGCCGACGACATGATCGACACCGGCAGCAGCATCGTGAAGGCGGCCGAGCTGCTCTACGACTCCGGCGCCGCCGACGTGATCATCGCCGCCACCCACGGCATCTTCTCCGAGCCCGCCGCCGACCGGCTGAAGAACTCGCCGGTGCGCGAGGTGATCATCACCAACACGCTGCCGATCCGGCCCGAGCAGCAGTTCGACAAGCTCACCGTGCTCTCGATCGCACCGATGATCGCCCGCGCGATCAAGGAGGTCTTCGCGGACGGCTCGGTGACCAGCCTGTTCGAGGGCCGCAGCTGAGCCTGGCCGGGTCTGTCCCGGCGGCCCGACCGGGGTCCTGTCAGGGCCGATCTGGCCGTCAGGGCAGTTGGGCCGTCAGGGCAGTTGGGCCGCGATCCGGACGAAGGCCGCCACGTCCAGGGTCTCGCCCCGGGCGGTCGGTGGCACCGTGGCCGCGACCAGCGCCTGCTCGGCCTGCGCCGACGACCCGAACAGCCCGGCCAGCGCCGAGCGCAGCATCTTGCGGCGCTGGGCGAAGGCCGCGTCGACGACTGCGAACACCCGGTCCCGGGGCACCCCGTCCGGCGCCGGGCCGCGACCGAAGCGCACCAGGCCGGACTCGACGTTCGGCACCGGCCAGAACACCGACCGCCCGACCACGCCGACCCGCCGGGCCGGGCCGTACCAGGCGAGCTTGACGCTCGGCGCCCCGTACACCCGCGACCCCGGGGCTGCGGCCAGCCGGTCGGCCACCTCGAGCTGCACCAGCACCAGCCCGTGCCGGAGCGAGTCGAACGCGGCGAGCAGGTTGAGCAGAACGGGAACGGCCACGTTGTAGGGCAGGTTCGCCACCAG
Source organism: Jatrophihabitans sp. (assembly GCA_035507775.1). Classification (GTDB taxonomy): domain Bacteria; phylum Actinomycetota; class Actinomycetes; order Mycobacteriales; family Jatrophihabitantaceae; genus Jatrophihabitans_A. Next base: position 1,049 of record DATJNU010000082.1, on the reverse strand, counting down.
CGCGGTCGGCTGATCGCCGTCCAACTGGCGTACCTGGAGCGCATCGGCCTGCACGACGGTCAGCCGGCCGGCCTGCTCCGGGGCCTGCCGGGCAACGGTCAGCGGCAGCTCCGCCGCGAGCCGCGGATCGATCTCGACCGCCGTCACCCGGGCACCGGCCTCCAGCAGGCCCAGCGTGAGCGAGCCCAGCCCCGGGCCGATCTCCAGCACGTGCTCACCCGGCGCGAGCTCGGCGTCCCGGACGATCCGGCGGATGGTGTTGGGATCGTGCACGAAGTTCTGACCGAGCGTCTTGGTCGGCCGGATCTCCAGCCGCCCGGCCAGCTGCCGCACCTCGGCGGGCCCGAGCAACGCACTCACCCGGCAAGTATGCCCAGGCCATGCTCCGCGACCGACACCGCGTCCAGCCGGTACCAATACGACATAAGGCGACAGAAAGAAAGTCTGGTCATAAAACAACGTTCAACTTAAGCTTCTGGACCGTCTCGACTCCAACCCTTCGGGAGATCCCGTGAACCTTCACGCACTCCGTGCAACCGCGCGTCGCGGCCGTCGCCGGCTCACCGCTTTTCTTCTGGCTGCCCTCGTCGCCGCGGTGGGGCTGCTCGCCTCGGCACCTGCCGCGCATGCGTCGGGCGCTTCGACAATCACCAGCTGGTATCAGCCTTCGATCTACAACGTACGCACGATCAGCAATGGAACGACCTTCACTGCCGGCGTGCTCTCATCGACCATCACCGAGATAAGCGGTTCGCTGCAGTTCACCACCCAACCGTCGGGCATGGTCTATGGTGCCTACCTCTGCCTGGACAGCGCCGACACCCAGTGCCTGAACGTCGGTCCGCCCAGCTACTCACCCAATTCAAGTGGATGGATGTTCGATCTGAACGTGTCTTCGCTCGCCCTGCCGGCGACCACCACGTTCCACCTCGCCGCCTTCATCGACGACGGTTCCACCGGCAACATCCTGGTCGCGTTGAATCCGCCACGCTCTTTGACCAGCAAGCAAGTGGTTATCCGGTACACGTGACGTCCGAGCCGGCGGGCTG
>DATJNU010000081.1:0-44557 GCA_035507775.1 Jatrophihabitans sp. | reverse complement strand
GCTGAGGATCGGCACCCGGACCATCGCTTGCCACAGGATGCCGGGGCCGTAGATCTCGGTGATGACACCGTCAGCCTCGTGGAATCCCCGGTCTGCCAGGACCAGATCCCCGACGGCGAACTCCCCGGTCGGCTTCTGGTCACCACGGTTCGACACTTCCACCCATGCTGCGGATGAGGCTGCCCACCGTCGCACCCTTCATCTGGGCAGCCGGCCGCACAGGGCCGTGGGCCAGCGCTCAGCCGCCTTGCTAGGACTTCACCGCCGCGAGCAATCCTGCTGTGTAACCGCCCTCGATCTGCTTGAGGTGGCCTTCCAACTCAGCTGCCGTGGCACGAAGGCCGCCGTAGTAGCGGACATCGATGCTTGCTTGATGGAGACGCTCGTACGCTCTAGTGAAGCCTGGATGGAGCAGGGCGACAAGCTCGTTGACGCCCCACTCGCGCCCGTTTGCACTCTGCCGTCGACCTTTGTGGCGACTTACTGGCCCTTCCGGTCCACTTCCGTTGCTCGCTCAGCGGTCGAGGGCGGACGTGCTCGGCGGCGGGCCGTCGGTGGGGGCGCTCTTGATGGCCAGCAGCTTGATCCCGCTGATCGCCACCGAGGACAGCGGCAGATGAGCGGCCTCCTCGGGGATGTGCACGGCCTCGCAGTCCAGCGCCACCTTGACGATCCGGAAGCCGGCCTGCCAGAGCGCGGCCTGCAGGTCGTCTGCGGTGATGCCGTTGAGCGTCCGGTAGACCTCCAGCATCTCGGTGGCCATCGCGTCCGGCCCGGCGGTGCGCACCTTCTGCAGGATGTCGGCGTTCGGATGCCGGAACTGCGCGAACCCGTCCGGGTACCAGTCCACCAGGTGGGTGCCGTGCGCGGAGTTGTAGAACGGCCACAGCTGGATGAAGAGGACGCCCTCGTCCACCAGGATCCGGCGCACCTCGCGCAGCACCGCGACCGGGTCGGCGATGTGCTCGAAGGCCGACCAGCTGATCACGTAGTCGAAGCTGGCGTCCTCGGCCGGCAGCCGGACCTCGTCGCTGGTCGCGAAGAACAGGTTGTCCGGCAGCGTCTCGACCCCGGCCAGCTCCGCCGCGCGCTGCTCCAGCAGCTCGACGTCGGTGGTCAGGATGTCGAAGCCGACCAGCCGTTCGGGCTTGGCCGTCAGGGCCACCCCGAGGTCGATGATGCCGTCGCCGCAGCCGATATCGGCCACCCGCTTGCCGGTCAGCGAGATGCCGTCGCCGGCGAAGAAGTCGACCACCGTGCCCGCCGCGTCGCCGAAGTGGGCGTCCCACCAGACCTGCGGGCTGGCCGACTTCGAGTAGTGGTCGCAGCCGGTCGAGGGCAGCTCGAGGGCTGGGTCCGTTGACGTCAAGCTGCTGTCCTTCTCTACTCGGGATGCCTGGCGGTGAGGCCGCCGGCCACGACCGGGTGGGCCTCGCCGGAGCTGCGGTCGTCTCACCTTAGTCGTTCTGTACCGGGCCGCCGAGCAGGCCATCACCACCTGGCAGGTCGCTTTGCCCGTTCCCGGCTCCGCGGCACCCCGAATGCGATACTGGCGCGCGTGTCGAGCCAGGTGATGGTTGCCCGATCCGAGCCAGCAGCCGCCCGGCGGCGGGGTGAATGGTGGTTGCTCGACCGGCTGGCGCTGGGTTCGGCGCTGCTGTCCGGTCTGGTGATGTACGCCCTGATCGCCGAGGGCGGCTGGTACATCGACGACTTCCAGAACCTCATCCTGGCCCAGCTGGCGCACCTGAACCGGCCCTACGTCGACCTGCCGATCTTCGGCCACCCGCAGCCCGGCACCCGCATCGTCACCTGGCTGCTCTACCGGGTCGCCCCGATGAACTACCAGCTCGCCGCCGGCCTGGTGTGCCTGGGCCTGGCGCTGGGGGCCTACCTCTTCTACCGGATCCTGCGGCTGGCGTTCCGGCCCAGTCCCTGGCACCTGGTGCTCACCTCGATGGTGGTCAGCACCGGCCTGTGGGTGCCGGTCTCGGCCTGGTGGGCCGGCGCGGTCGAGCTGATCCCGTGCTTCCTGACCGGCATGCTGATGACCTATTCGGTGCTGCGCTGCTACCAGGGCGGCCGCGCCCGCTGGCTGTGGGGCGTCCTGCCCGGTGTCTGGCTGCTCGGCGGCCTGGCCTTCTACGAGCGGGCGCTGTTCGGCGGCATGTTCGCCGCGCTGTTCCTGCCCGCCGTCGCCGCGACCTCGTTCCGCCCCCGCGCCGTCCTGCAGGTGGCGCGGCGGGCCTGGCTCGCCTACGCCAGCCTGATCGTGGTGGCGCTGGCGTACCTGGCCTACTACACCAGCCACCAGTTGGTGCGCACCGTCAAGGGCTACACCAAGGCCGAGCTGCTGCACTTCTTCTGGGTGTGCTGGAGCCACTCGCTGATCCCGGGCCTGTTCGGCGGCTCGATCGGCAGCGTCCGGATCCTGGCGCTCTCCACCGCCCACCCCCCGCTGTGGTGGCTGGTCGTCTGCCAGTTTGCACTGCTGGGGCTGGTGGTGCTCGGTGTGCTGCGCAACGGCGCCCGGACGCTGCTGGCCTGGGCGGTCTTCGTGGTGCTGTTCTTCCTGCCCGCCCAGTACGCGATCGCGACCGCGCGGCTGAAGGTGCACGGCCCGGCCGTCGGGCAGGAGTACCGCTACGTCGCCGACCTGCTGCCGCTGCTGCTGCTCACCGTCGCGCTGGTGGTGCTGCGGCGGGGTAGCGCCCTGCGGACCGGGGTTGCCAGCGCCGGACCGGTCCCGGCCGAGGCGAGCCCCGCCGAAGGAGCCGATGCCGCCGCGGTCGGTGCCCCCGCCGCGGCCGCCGCCCCGCACCCGCCCGTCCGCACCCGGCCGACCCTGCTCGGCCTGCCGCGGCCGCACCTGGTGCTCACCGTGGCGGCGCTCTGCGCGCTGTGGGCGGTGTTCCTCAGCACGGCGCTGCCGATCCACGACCGGTGGGTGCACGGGCGCAACGTCCGCTACGCCAAGAACCTGCGTCACGACGTGGCCATGCTCGACCGGGGCGCGCCGTGGAGCGTCTACAACACGTTCGTCCCGGTCGACGTGTCGAGCCCGACGTACGGGCGCTACAGCACGGTGCCGGCCATCGCCGAGTTGCTCAGCCGGCGCCAGATCAGCGTCGACGACCTGTCCCGCCCGATGTACGTGGCCGACGCGAACGGCCACCTACGGCCGGCCCGGTTCTACGCGCTGAGCACCGCGGCCGACGTCTGCTCGACCACCAGGCAGCGGATCCTCACCCCGCTGAGCAGGCCGCTGCCGAAGGGCCTGTGGAACATCCAGTTCAAGTACTCCACCCGGTACCCGACCACCATGCGGTTCGCGATGGATCCGGGCAACGGCACGCCGATCGAGGCGACCGGGCTGTTCCGCGGCTTCCCGGTGCGGGCCGGCTCCGGCGAGCTCACCTTCGCGCTGCGGCAGTCCTCGATCACCCAGTTCCGGCTCGACGCGGCGACCGGTGGGGTGTGCCTGTCCGACATCCGGATCGGCCGGCCGGTGCCGGTCGCCCGGTAGCGCTCAGCCCGCGGCGCAGGCACGCACCGGCGCGCTGGCGCCGAGCTGCACCGTCCACCGCGCCGGCGCGGCGTCGAACCGGGGCCGGATCAGCCAGCCCCGCCCGGCCGGCAGCCGGCCGAAGGCCACCAGCGTCGGGCCGAACCGCCGGACCGCCAGCCGGATCGTGGCTGCCGAGCCCAGCGTCAGCCCACCCCAGGGCAGCGACAGCCGGACGGTCAGCCGGCGCGCGGGCGCCTCGGGGCGCAGCAGCAGGCAACCCGGTTGCGGGGCGAGGCTCTCGGGCAGGCCGGGTGCGAGGATCACCGGCAGCGCCGGGCCGCCCGGCTGCCGGATCGCGCCGGTCACGGTCAGCTCACCCGCCTGCCGCAGCACCCGGTCGACGTCGTCGCGGACGTCCGGCGCCTGCCGGGGCAGCTCGGTGACCGGCAGCGCCGGCGAGCCGAGCGCCCGCACCGCGGCCAGGTAGCTGCCCGAGTCCTGGAACGGGATCAGCCGGCGGTTGGGCTGGTAGCTCGGCGGCGGGTCGCTGAGCTGCACCGCTGCCAGGTCGGCCCGCAGGTAACGCGCCGCGCCGGTCAGCGAGTGGGCGCCGAGCCGCAGCGGCTGCAGGCCGGTCACGACCGAGGCCGCGGTGGCCACCGCCAGCAGCCCGACCCCGGCCCGTGCCGGCCAGCGCCGCAGGTCGATCCCGCGCAGCAGCTCGATGAGCACCAGCAGCACGGTGAAGCCACCGGTGTAGGCGTACCTGCTCGCCCCGAAGTCGTGGTCCTGCGCCCGGGTCGCCGCGGTCAGCCCGAGCAGCACCAGCGCGACGGTGACCGCGGCCAGCAGGTCCACCGGCAGCCGCCGGGCCCGCAGCTCGTAGGCCAGCCGGGCCAGCACCAGGGCCACGACGAGCCAGCTCAGCACGGTGGCCAGGGTCACCGCGCGGGTGGCGGCGTGCCCGGTCAGGGCACCGACCGCGGCCCGGAAGAAGTGCAGCAGGTAGCCGGCCTTGCCCGCCGCGGTGCCCGACGAGCCGGGCAGGCTGGCGTCGTAGTCCGCGAACCAGGCGACGAACACCGCCGCCGGCAGCCCGACCATCCACCAGCGCCGCCACTGCCGCCGCAGCAGCACCCGGACGATCGCGCCCGCCAGCATGGCCACCCCGACCCCGGAGGAGGCGACCGAGGCGAGCAGACACAGGCAGCCGGCCAGGTCCCGGCGCCGCCCCGGTGGGCCGTCCAGCGCCAGGAGGGCCGCGACCCCGAAGCCCAGCGCCCCGACGAAGCCGATCTGGAACGGCCAGAGCAGATCCTGGTAGCCGGGGCCGTTCAGCAGCAGCAGGGCCGGCGGCAGCACCGCCGGCAGCGGGCCGAGCCGCCGCCGCCCGTAGCGGTAGAGCGCGAAGCAGGCACCGGCGTGGAACGCCATCAGCAACAGGCGGTAGGGCAGGTACGCCCGCAGGCCGGCCGTGGCGAAGAGCAGGTGGTAGGCCAGCACCGGGACCGCGGAGAAGTGGCCGTTGTGCGGGTCGAGGAAGGTGCCCGGGTGCCAGTCCCGGCGGGTGCGGATGAACGTCCACTCGTCGTAGAAGAACGTCGTCCGCCGGCCCAGGTGCAGCAGGTAGCCGGCGGCCAGCAGCGTGGCGGTGGCGAACAGCGCGTGCCCGGCGGCGTCGGCCCGGGCACCGGCCGGCAAGGCGCGGACCGAAGCCCGCCCCGGTGGACCCGGCGCGGGCAGCTCGGATCCGGCGGCCTCGTCCGAAGGTCGCCGTCCGTCCCGGGGCCGTGCGCGCGCCGTCATCTGCGCGCCGAACCTAGCCGATGTTGCTGGGCCGGGAATAGGAAACGGGCCGGGCTACTTTCCTGCCGGGGTGGCGTCGGCCGGCGGCGGGGTGGCCGACGGGGGCAGCGTGAAGAACCCGTCGTCGAAGCCGAGCAGCAGCGTGGCATCGGTGTTGGCCGCCGGCGTCACCGCTTCGAAGCCGGCGTTCGGCGGGTAGTTGCTGGCGATCGCCGCGACATCGCTGCGCTGGATCTTGGCGCTGCCCGCGCCGACGACCTTGCCGCTGGGGTCCACCAGGATGGCGCACTCGGTCGGGTGGCCGAGCCGGAAGATCCATCCGTTGACCTCCCGGACGTCACCGGTGACGGTGTCGCCGTCCAGCACGCCGAACTTGGGGAACATGCCGGCCGGCAGCGAGCGCACCCTGGACAGGTCCACCGTGGCGTCGGGCTTCAGCCCGCAGCCGGGGGAGTAGTCGCTGGAGAACGGGTAGTCGCCCATCTTCTGCAGCCGGGCCGCCTGCTGCTGCGGTTGGTAGACGTTCGTCGCGAACGGGCTGGCGGCGCCGTAGCGCAGGCCGGCGGCGGCGAGGTCCTGCCCGGGGGCCTGCGCGATCGCGTTGGCGAACACCGACGGGCTGGCACCCCAGAAGACCAGCACGGCGGCCGCGGCGGCGAGCCCGCGCGCGACCAGCTCGCGCGGCTGGCTGACCAGCCGGATCGCGATGACCGCCAGCGCGATCCAGAACAGCGCCGAGAGCGAGACGTACCGGCCCTGCGCGCCGTTGCCGTCGAAGGTCTGGCTGCGGCCCAGCGAGATTAGCGCGGACGCGGCCAGGCTATAGACCGCGACGCCCCACCACGGGATCAGCTCGGCCAGGCTGTCGCGCAGCGCCCAGTAGCGCAGCGCGCACCAGACCAGCACCGCCAGCCCCGCCGCCCCGATGAGCAGGCCGGGCGAGCCGCCGGCCGGTTCCCACATGGTGGCGATGTTGGTCAGGAACGTCTGGGTGAGCAGCGCGGGATCGTGCCCGTGCGCGCCGGAGGTGCCGCCCTGCGAGGTGGCCGCGTAGACCACGACCGCGCCGAGCAGCAGGCCGAGCGGCAGCAGCCAGCGCCAGCGCTTGTCGCGGTTGAGCAGCGCCACCACGATGATCGCGACCGGGGCGCCGAACCCGGTGCCGTAGGTGAGCAGGGCGACGGCGCAGGCCAGCACCGCCAGCACGGTGCGCCGGCGGGTGGCCAGCAGCACCGCGAGCAGGGCGAAGACGTTGGCGGTCAGCCAGGCCACCCCGCTCATGCCGCGGACGAAGTTCCAGGCACCGGACGGGCAGAACAGCACCATGCTGGAGGCCAGCAGCAGCAGGCCGCGGGTCAGCGGGCTCCAGCTGCGAGGGAACAGCAGCCACAGCAGCCCCAGCGAGACCAACCCCATCAGCCAGGAGAAGTAGCCGAGCTCGTGGTTGGTGCCCTGCAGCAGCTTCGCGTCCAGGTAGAACACCGTCTGCGGGATCACGAACGGGTGCTCGTTCTGGTAGGTGAAGATGCCGCGCAGGTGCAGGCTGCCGTCCGGGTTGGCGATGCGCAGCATCGACGGCCAGTAGTCCTGGTAGTTCAGCTGGGCGGCCTGATGCACCCGGCGGGCCATCAGCAGCGGTGGCAGCAGGGCCAGCAGCACCAGCAGCGTGACCGGCTGAAGCAGTCGCTCGAACCGCCCGCGGAGGCTGGGCCGCTCGGGCTCACCCGGCTGCTCGGTCGCGACGTGACCGGGTGCTTCGGTGCTGGTGATGGCGTTCTCCATCCGTGGCGGGCGGGTCGGTCAGAAGGTGCGGTGCCCGGCCAGCGAGTCACCCACCGGCTGGTCCAGCCCGCCGGTCACCGGCTGCCGCGCGGTGCGGCTCTTCACCGGGATCGAGGTGTCGAGGTTGCGGTCGGTGCGGTGGATGATCAGCTCCGCGAGCAGGCCCATGCCGACCAGCTGCACCGCGAGCATCTCCAGCAGGATGCCCAGCTGCAGCAGCGGCCGGGTGCCGATCGCCTGCGAGGTGAAGGTCCAGATGCCGAGCAGGTAGAGCAGGATCAGTGACCCGATCAGGCCGAAGATCAGGCCGATGCCGCCGAGAAGGTGGGACGGCCGCCGGCCGTAGCGAGTGATCGAGACGACGGTGAGCAGGTCCAGCGCGCCCCGGGCGTACCGCTCCAGGCCGTACTTGGACTTGCCGTGCAGCCGCGGCCGGTGGTTGACCGGCACCTCGGTCACCTTGAAGCCGTTCGCGTGCGCCAGCGCCGGGACGTAGCGGTGCAGCTCGCCGTAGAGCGGCACCACGTCGTAGACCTCCTTGCGCGCCACCCGGAATCCGCTGTTGTGGTCGTTCAGTCGCAGGCCGGTCATGACACCGGTCGCGCGGTTGAACACCTTGGACGGCAGCCGCTTGCCGAGCGGGTCCTTGCGGTCGCGCTTGTAGCCGGTGACCAGGTCGTAGCCGCCCTCCAGGGTGGCCAGCAGCCGGGGCAGCTCGTTCGGGTCGTCCTGCATGTCGGCGTCCATCGTGATGATGGTCTGGCCGGACGCCTCCCGGAAGCCGGCCGACAGGGCCGCGGCCTTGCCGAAGTTGCTGCGGAACTGGATCGCGCTCACCCGGGGGTCGGCCGCGGCCGAGGCCTGGATCGCCTCCCAGGTGCCGTCGGTGCTGCCGTCGTCGACGAAGATGATCTCGTAGGCCAGCTCCGGCCGTTGCTGCATCGCCGTGACGATCTCGGCGATCAGCGGGCCGATGGTCTTGACCTCGTCCTTGGCCGGGATGACGAACGATACGTCCACAGCGTCCCTGCTGTTCACGTAGCTACTCCGATCGGGCTTGGTTCGACTGCTGGATGATACGCCGCTGAGAGGATTCCTCAGCTTCGGCCGGGCGGCTCCCGGGCGGCGGTGGTCAGGCCTCGCTGAGCACCGAGGTCTGGTCCGGGTAGGGCAGGGTCGGGGTGAGGCCGCCGTACCGGCGCTCGTGCAGGCCGGAGCGCTCGATCGCCACCCGGTACCGGCGGCGCCGGGAGTTGTCGAAGACGATGATGCCGCCGGCCTCCAGTCGCTTGGCGGCGTGCTCCAGGCAGGCCTCGCGGGCCCGGCCGTCGATCACGATCAGGGCGAACTCGCCGGGCACGTCGTCGATCGCGTGCACGTAGTCGGAGAAGTCCAGGCCGGCGTTGCCCTCCTTCTGCGAGCCGACCACCGGGCTCGGCGACGGCTGCGGGGGGACGATCCGGAAGTCGATGCCCGGGTAGGCCGAGAACGAGGTGGCGATGTGCTCGCCGAACTCGCGGTGGTGCTCGACGGAGTGCACCTCGTCGGCCCGCTTGGCCAGCCAGAGGGTGGACGCCCCGGAGCCGTACTCGAAGACCCGCACCGGCTGCTTGCGCGCGGTCAGCGCGGCCAGGTAGGTCTCGACCACGTCGATCGCCCGGTAGGTCCACCAGGGGACGTCCAGCTCCGCGATCGCCAGCGAGTCGTAGGCGCGGGTCAGGCTGTAGAGCCAGTGCCGGGCGCGCCGGTCGCGGGCCGGCGGCTGGTCGCTGAGCACGCCCGCCTTGGTCAGCGCGGCACCGGTGCCCCGGGCACCGGCGGCGTAGAGGCCCTTGACCTTGAGCACTGCGTTCGGCTTGTCCATCTGCAGCGATTCTCCCGTCGTCGAACCCGTTGCGTCCACTCGCCGTGCGCCAACCGTGTCGTGCGCGTCGCCCGCCTCGGGCACGTCGCGGACGTGCCGGACACCCGGCCAGCGTCGTTCGGCCCGGCTCGCGGTGCGCCGCCAGCACGTACCGGCACCCGGCCGGTGATCGGCACCGGGACGGGCGTGGCAGGCAGGCGTGAGCCCATAGCTTAACCGCTGCCCGGGGGTGCCCCGGACCGTCGCCGCGCCGGGCCCGATCCTGGGGAGCCGCCGTGCGGCGGTCCGGTCACGCCGGGCGGGTTGGGTAGCATCGCCGTTCGTCCCCCGCGCCGACCAGCGTTCTCGCGCCGTGCGAGCGGCTGCCGGCCCGACCACCCCGCCACCTGGAGGACCTTGTTGCGTTTGCTCGTCGACGCGACAGCCATCCCCGCCGACCTGCGCGGTGTCGGCCGGTACCTGGACAGCCTGGTTCCGGCCCTGGCCGAGGCGGGGGTGACCGTCCTGGTGGCCGCCCAGCAGCGCGACGCGGACCGGTTCGCCGCGCTCGGCGCCGAGCCGGTCACCGACGCCTCGGTGCCGGAGGGCCGGGCGGGCCGGCTGGCCTGGGAGCAGTTCGGGCTGCCCGGGCTGGCCCGCCGGGTCGCCCCCGACGTCCTGCACTCCCCGCACTACACGCACCCGGTGCGCTGGCGCGGCCCGCTGGTGGTCACCGTGCACGACACCACCTACTTCTCCAACCCGGAGTGGCACACCCGGGTCAAGGGCCCGTTCTTCCGGTCCGCCACCCGGTTGGCGGTCCGCCGGGCCGACGTCTGCGTGGTCGACTCGCACGCCACCGCCGCCGAGCTGCGGGCCCGGCTGGGCGTCGCGGCCGACCGGCTGCAGGTGGCCCACCTGGGGGTGGACACCGAGCTGTTCCGCCCGCCGCCGGTCGATAACGTCGCGGCGGTGCGCACGCTGCTCGGCGTCGCGCCGGACGAGGAGTACATCGCCTTCCTGGGCACCCTGGAGCCGCGCAAGAACGTGCCCGGGCTGATCCGTGGCTGGCAGGCGGCCTTCGCCGGCCGGGACCGGCCGCCCGCGCTGGTGCTGGCCGGCGGCGCCGGCTGGGACACCGAGCTGGACGCGGTGGCCGCCGCCGTCCCGGCCGGGCTGCGGCTGCTGCGGCCGGGCTACCTGCCGCTGGAACAGCTGCCCGGCCTGCTCGGGGGCGCCGCGGTGGTGGCCTACCCCAGCTTCGGCGAGGGCTTCGGGCTGCCGGTGCTGGAGGCGATGGCCTGCGGCACCGCGGTGCTGACCACCCGGCACCTGTCGCTGCCGGAGGTGGGCGGCAACGCGGTGGCCTACTGCGAGACCGAGGCCGGCTCGATCGGTGCCGCGCTCGTCGCCCTGCTCGACGACCCGCACCGGCGGGCCGAGCTCGGCCGGGCCGGGGTGGCGCGGGCGGCGGAGTTCAGCTGGGCGGCCACCGCGGCGGCCCACCTGCGTGCCTACGAGCGCGCCATCCAGCGGGCCGGGGCGCGAGCGTGACCGGGCTGTCGGTGGTGGCGGTCACCTACTCGCCGGGCCGGTCGCTGGCCGAGTTCCTGGACTCGCTGGCCACGGCCGCCAGCGGGCCGGTCGAGGTGGTGCTGGCCGACAACGGGTCCACCGACGGCGCACCGGAATCGGCCGCCGGGCGGCCGGGCGTCCGGCTGCTGCCCACCGGTGGCAACCTCGGCTACGGCCGGGCCGCCAACCTGGGGGTGGCGGCGACCGACACCGACTGGGTGGTCGTCTGCAACCCGGACGTGGTCTGGGCACCCGGTGCCCTCGATGAGCTGCGCAAGGTGGCCGAGCGCTGGCCGCGGGCCGGCGCGGTCGGGCCGCTGATCCGCACCGAGCAGGGCGAGGTCTACCCGTCGGCACGGGAGCTGCCGTCACTCGGTCGCGGCATCGGGCACGCGCTGCTGGGCTCGGTCTGGCCGGGCAACCCGTGGACCCGGGCGTACCGGCGCGAGCAGCTGCCGATCGAGCGGACCGCCGGCTGGCTGTCCGGCTCGTGCCTGCTGCTGCGGCGGGCCGCGTTCGAGTCGGTGGGCGGTTTCGACCCGCGCTACTTCATGTACTTCGAGGATGTCGACCTCGGCGAGCGGCTGGCCGCCGCCGGCTGGCTGAACGTCTACGCCCCGTCGGCCGAGATCGTGCACACCGGCTCGCACGCGACCGCGCACAACAAGCGGGCGATGTTCGTCGAGCACCACCGCAGCGCCTACCGCTACCTGTCCGGTCGCTACCCGGGGCTGCGCTGGGCGCCGGTGCGGTGGGGGCTGCGCGCCGGCCTCGCCGCGCGGGCCTGGCTCACCCCGCCGCTGATCGACCTCGTCGACCGGCGCCGGGCGGCGCGCAGGGGGACCGGGTGAGGGCACGATGATCCGGGACGAGCTGACCGGGGGAGAAGGGGAGAGCATGGATTCCGACGTGGACGCGATCGTCCTGGTGGGCGGCAAGGGCACCCGGCTGCGGCCGCTGACCGAGACGTTGCCCAAGCCGATGCTGCCGATCGCGGGGGTGCCCTACCTCACCCACCTGCTCTCGCGGATCCGGTCGGCCGGCGTCCGGCACGTCATCATGGGCACCAGCTACAAGGCCGAGGTGTTCAGCGAGTACTACGGCGACGGCTCGCAGCTCGGGCTGGAGCTGGAGTACGTGGTGGAGGAGACGCCGCTCGGCACCGGCGGCGCGATCGGCAACGTCGCGTCGCTGCTGCGCGGCGACGCCGCGCTGATCTTCAACGGCGACATCCTCACCGGTTGCGACCTCACCGACCTGCTCGCCACCCACCGGCGCACCGGCGCCGACGTGAGCCTGCACCTGACCCGGGTGGACGACCCGCGGGCGTTCGGCTGCGTGCCGACCGAGGCCGACGGCCGGGTCACCGCCTTCCTGGAGAAGGACCCGAACCCGGTCACCGACCAGATCAACGCCGGCACCTACGTCTTCAACCGGTCGGTGATCGAGTCGATCCCGACCGACCGGCCGGTGTCGGTGGAGCGCGAGACGTTCCCCGGCCTGCTCGAATCCGGCGCGCTGGTGGTCGGCCACGTCGACGCCACCTACTGGCGTGACCTCGGCAAGCCGTCCGACTTCGTCACCGGATCGGCCGATCTGGTCAGGGGAATCGCCCCCTCGGACGCGCTGCCCGGCCCGGTCGGCGACGCGCTGGTGCTGGCCGGCGGCACGGTCGCGGACTCGGCCCGGGTCACCGGCGGCTCGGTGGTGGACGCCGGCTGCGAGGTGGCCGCGGGCGCGGTGGTGGACGGCTCGGTGCTGCTGCCCGGCGCCCGGGTGGCGGCCGGCGCCGTGGTGCGCGACAGCATCGTCGGCCGCGACGCGGTGATCGGCAAGGACAGCGTGCTGGCCGACGCCGTCATCGGCGACGGGGTCGAGATCGGCGCCCGGGTGGAGCTGCTGCACGGCATCCGGGTCTGGCCGGGCACCGTGATCGCCGACGGCTCCGTCCGGTTCTCCGCCGACTGCTGATCCGGGTGACCGGCGTTCGGCAGGCGCGCTGGCGGCTCGGCCGGCCGCTGGACCTGCACCGGACGCTGGGCATCCTCTGCCACGGGGCCGGCGATCCGGTGGCCCGCTTCGCCGGTGACCGGTTCTGGTGGGCGACCCGCACCCCGGACGGGCCGGGCGCCGTGGCGGTCCGGACGGCCGGTGGCGAACTGCTCGCCGAGGCCTGGGGCCCGGGTGCGGACTGGCTGCTGGCCGGCGTGCCGGAACTGGTCGGAGAGACCGACGACTGGTCGCGGCTGGACACCTCGTCTCACCCGCTGCTGCACGAGGTCCGGCACCGGCTGCCGGGCGTCCGGCTGACCCGGACCCGGCGGGTGCTGGACTCGGCGGTGCCGGCCTGCCTGGAGCAGCGGGTCACCGGGCAGGAGGCGTTCCGGGCCTGGCGGCAGCTCACCCGGCGGCACGGCGAGCGCGCGCCCGGCCCGGACGAGTTCCCGGTCTGGCTGCCCGCCACCCCCGCCGCGCTGCGCGCGGTGCCGACCTGGGAATGGCACCGGCTCGGCGTGGACCTGCAGCGGCATCGCGCCGTGCGGGCGGTGGCCAGCGTCGCGCACCGGCTGGAGGAGTGCGCCGAGCTGGAGCTGGCCGCGGCCACCCGCCGGCTGCGTTCGATCCCCGGGGTCGGGCACTGGACCGCGGCCGAGATCACGGTGCGTGCCCTCGGCGACCCGGACGCGGTCAGCGTCGGGGACTTCCACGTGGCGAACCGGGTCGGCTGGTTCCTGGCCGGCCGGCCGCGCTCGACCGACGAGCAGCTGGTCGAGCTGTTGGAGCCCTGGCGCGGCCAGCGGGCCCGGGTGGTGAGGCTGATCGAGCTGAGCGGGTTCGCGCCGCCGAAGTACGGCCCGCGGTTCAGCCCGAACGACATCCGCCGAATCTGACCGGTCTGCCCGGCTTCGTGTTCACGCGCCGTCACCGAGGTTGGACGCCTCGTAGCGTTCGCGAATCCCCTTATCTGGACTAGGTGTTCGTACTAGCCAGAACGCCACCTGACAGTGCATGATCACCGCGGACGGTGAGGGGGGCCATGTCGGCAAGGCTCGGCGGTTCGGTGTTCGGCACGGGGCTGTCCCGGCGGCAGTTCGCGCAGGTCGCGCTGGTCACCGTGGCGGCGCCCTTCGCAGCGGCGGGGCTGAGTGGCTGTGCGGCGTCGGTGGCTGCCGCACCCGAGACGATGCCGCTGCTCGACTACCTCGCCACCACGGCGATCGCGTCGTTCGCGGCCGAGGCCGGCAAGCTCGCCGCGGATGCGCTGCCCGGGTTCATGGTGTCGGCGGTGGACGCGCTCGACAAGGTGGTGAAGCACCACTCCACCCCGCAGCTGCAGATCGTGCCCGGTCCGGTGCCGCGATATCAGCTGGAAGGCCTGGTCCACGCGCTCACCGCGGACAGCGACCACAACATCGAGGCGCACACGGTGCACCTGGCTTGCGAGTGCCCGCCGCTGCTGATCCCGAGCGTCGTGCAGCTCGCGCTGAACTGCCTGACCGCGCGGGAGATCGGTTACGGCGGCGAGTTCTTCGAGAGCGCGCCGAAGCGGATGCCGACTGCAGCCGACATCGCGGGCCTGCGCAAGAGCAACTCGATCCGCACCTGCACGAAGGTCTCGGGCAGCGTGCACGTCCAGAAGTCCTCGTCCTGGACGACCGAGACCTACCTCTACCAGCACATCGACATCCAGTGGGTCCCGGCCACCGAGCCGGGACACGACTGCCACCTGACCGTCCAGAAAGGCGCCAAACCGCAGGGATCGCGGCCGGAGTGGGAGACGCAGGCGTCGTTCAGCATCCCGTACCACTACGTCTTCGGCGACCCGCCGTCGTCCTGACCGGACCCGGGCCGGTCAGCGCGGCGGGGCGGGTTTGGCCAGCCCGCGCAGCGCGGTGAGCAACGGCCGGGCGGCGTCGGGCACCTCGAACTCCGTCCAGCGGAAGTCCTGCCGCTCCTCGCCGCGTTCGAGTTCCAGCTGGTAGCTGAAGAGATCCGCCGAGCCGGGCGGCGCGGCCGGTGAGCCGGCGGCGCGGAACTCCTCGGGATGCGCGAGCATCCGCGCCGCCTGCTCGGCCTGCTCGGCCGGCAGCTCGCCGGCCAGCACGTCCACCGCCAGCTGCACCCCGGCGAAGCCGCCGCTGCGCCGGTAGTGCAGCCGGAACCCCTGATCGCTCATAACTTCATGACGATAGGCGTCTCAGCGGACCGGCACCTTGACCGCGTCCCACCCCGTCCGGATGGCGTCGGCCTCGGCGCTGGTGGTGCCGTACCTCATCCGGGCCTGCCGGAGGGTGAGCGAGGCGAAGGCGGCGAAGGTCGAGTTCGGACGCAGCCGGGGCGAGGTGAGGGTGTCGTACCAGATCTGGCCCGGGGCGTCCCAGGCGTTGCCGCCGAGCGTGGTGGCCACGACGTAGAAGGCGTGGTTCGGGATGCCGGAGTTGGTGTGCACGCCACCGTTGTCCGAGGCGGTGTGCAGGTAGCCGTCCATGGTGCTCGGCTGGTTGTCGTGCGGGTTGGCGTGGCCCGGGTCCTTCATCGACCGCAGGGCCGGCGACAGCTCCGGCCCGACGATGTCGGAACCGATCAGCCAGTCGGCGCTGGCCGCGTCCTGGTTGCGGTGGTGCTGCCTGACCAGCGAGCCGAAGACGTCGGAGATCGACTCGTTCAGCGCCCCGGACTGGCCGGAGTAGGTCAGGTTCGCCTCGTGCTGGGTGACACCGTGGGTGAGCTCGTGGCCGATCACGTCGTCGCCCTTGGTGGTGTCGGTCAGCACCTGGCCGTCCCCGTCGCCGAAGAACATGTGCCCGTCGCCGTCCCAGAAGGCGTTGTCGTAGTCGGTGCCGAAGTGCACCATGCCGTTGATCGTCATGCCCTGGCCGTCGATCGAGTCGCGGTGGAAGACGTCGTAGTAGAGCGTGTAGGTGTAGCCGAAGTTGTCGTAGGCCTGGTTCACCGAGACGTCGGCCACCGGGCCCTGGCCCTCGGCGCGGACCAGCCGGCCGGGCTGGCCTGCGGTCGAGTGCTCCTGGTCGAAGATCATCCGGCGCGGCGTGCCGCCGGTCAGCCGGGCCGTCAGCGGCTGGCTGCGGCCACCGCGCCGGGCCGCGATCTCCGCGCGGGCCTGCCGGATCGTGTGGTCGATCTCCAGGCTGCGCAGGATCGCCACCTGTCGATCGGCCGCCGAGCTGCGCGCGAGTTCGATCAGCAACTCCGGCGGCAGGATGCAGGCAAGTGAGTGTCGAGTCATGGCCGGCTCCGTTCCGACTGGGTGCGCCCGATGCGGGCTACTTCAGCGGAGGGCCGGCGGCGAGGTCAGATACATCGCCGCGGCGACTTCCTTGTGATCAACTTTGTGGTGGCTGCATAAGGTAAATCGTGGACCGGTGGCATACCGGGCGAAGTCGGATCAGTGGCCCGGTTCGGCCGCCGCCTCGGCCGCCGAGCGGTCGCGGCCGATCAGGGTCACCCCGACCACCAGCAGCACCAGGGCGGCGCTGAACGCAACCCGGCCGAGGCCCCCCGGCACCTCGTCGCCGAGCAGCGCGGCGCCCACCACGACCGGGATGAACGCCGACAGCGCGCTGGTCAGCGGAAAGGCCACCAGCGGGTACGCCTGCAACCCGCGCTGCGCCATGCCGATGCCGAGCACCGAGCAGCCGACCAGCACGTAGGGGGCCGGCGTGCCGAGCAGCTGCCATGGGTCGTGCGGGGTAAAGGTGCGTCCGATCTGGCGGGTGGCCAGCGTCGCCAAGCCGTAGGTGATGCCGGCCGCCGCGCTGAAGACGGCGGCGCCGAGCACCTGGTGCCCGGCCCGGACGACCCGGTTGCCGAGCAGGGTCGCGACCCCGGTGGTGACGAGGCCACCGGCCAGGAACGCCCACAGCTCGATCGCGTCGGCGGACCGGCCCAGCCCGGCCGACCCGGCGAACGACAGGGTCACCAGGCCCACCGCGGCGGCCATCGCCAGCGCACCGCGGACCCCGCGTGCGGACATCCGCTCGCCGAAGGCCGGCCGCGCGACCAGCACGAAGACCAGCATGTCGCAGGCGAGCACCGGGGCGACCAGGGTGGTCGGAGCGGTGGCGAAGGCCAGTGCCTCCAGCACGAACGCGACGATCTCGCAGGCCAGCCCGGCCAGCCAGATCGGCCGGCGGGCCAGCCGCAGCGTCAGCGCCAGCCCCATGCCCGAACTCGGCGGGGTGTCCCGGGCGGCGATGCCCTGCGCGACCGGGGCGACGCCATAGAGCGCCGCGGCCCCGATCGCCGCCAACAGGCCGCGGACCAGGCCGCCGGTCACCGCGACCCGGTCACGCCGGTCACCGGACCGGCCCCGGCGTGGTCCCGGCCAGCCCGAGCCCGGCCAGCGCGGCGGAGAACGCGACCTCCCAGGCCGCGCCGGTCCGGGTGACCCGGTCCCGCGGCGGCGTGACCCGGCCCAGCGCGGAGTGCACCGCAGCCAGCAGGCCGTCCGGGTCGGTCGGCGCGATGTCGGCCGACCCGCGTTCCAGCTCGTGCTGCAGGTTCTCCCGGCCGTGGCCGGGCACCACGTCGAGCAGCAGCAGCCGGCGGCCGATCACCCGGGCCTCGCTGCAGGTGTCGCCGGAGGAAGTGATCACCAGGTCGGCGGCGGCCATCAGCTCGGGGATCCGGTCGGTGAAGCCGAACGGCACCAGCCGCGGCTGGTGCTCGGCGGCCCGGCGCAGCGCCGTGCGCAGCGCCGCGTTGCGACCGGCCACCACCAGGGTGTGCAGGCCGCTGGCCGCCAGCGTGCCGGCCAGCTCCACCAGCGGCCCGATGCCCCAGGCGCCGGCCATCAGCAGCACGCAGCGCTCCTCGGCCGGCAGCCCGAGCCGGTGCCGGGCCTCGGCCTGGCTGGGCGCGGCGTAGAACTGCGGCCGGACCGGTGCCGGCACCACCGCGACCTCGGCGTCCGGGTGGAAGCGCCGGACGAAGCCCCGGCCGGTCTCGGAGGTGACCAGGTAGAGGTCGGTGCTCGGGTGCACCCACATCCAGTGCGGATTCACGTCGGTGCAGAAGGTGACCGTGGTCAGCCCCGGGAACTCGGCCTTCAGCCGGCCGGCCGCGGCGGCGCCGGTGGCGAACACCGAGATCAGCAACCGGGCCGGCCGGCCGGCCAGCTCGGCCCGCAACGCCGGCACCGCGTACTTCGAGGAGCCACGCTCGGCCAGCCGGGCCAGCCGGCCACCCTGGCGCAGCTGCTCGTAGTGGAACGCGTCGTACATGCCCGGGATCGACAGCAGGCCCCGGAACACCCGCTCGCCCATCCCGCCGGCGGCCTTGCCCATCAGCTCCAGGCTGTTCATCGTCGTGCTGGTCCAGCCCCGGGCGGCCAGCGACACCGCGCACGCCTCGGCCATCACGTCGTGGCCCATGCCCAGCGAGCCGGACAGCAGCAGCGCTCGGGGCTCAGGTCCCGTCACCGGCGCGGCCTGCGCCACCGGCACGGGTTCCGTCACCGGCACAGGTTCCGTCACCGGCACAGGTTCCGTCACCGGCTCAGCCCCGCAGGCCGGGCAGCACCTCGGCCAGCGCGGCCAGCACCCGATCGGCCTCGGCATCGGTCATGTCCGAGTGCAGCGGCAGGCAGAAGTGCCGGGCGCAGACGTCCTCGGCCACCGGCAGCGGCCCGGCCGCCCATTCGGCGAACACCGGCTGCTGGTGCAGCGGCACCTCGTACACCTCGCCGGACAGCGACACCGCGTGCCGCTCGCGCAGCTCCGCCCTCAGCCCGGCCCGGTCCAGCGGGCCCGAGGGCAGCACCACGTACTTGTAGAAGTTGCTCGTCGAGCCGGCCGGGGGCAGCAGCGGGGTCAACCCGCCCAGCTCGCGCAGGCCGGCGGTGTAGCGCTCGGCGATCCCGCGCCGGACATCGAGGAACTCCGGCAGGTGCCGCAGCTGCACCAGGCCGACCGCCGCGTGCAGCTCGCTGAGCCGCCAGGCGTAGCCCAGCCGGACGTGCCGGTTGCCGAGGAAGCCCGCCTTGCCCTGGTCGCGGTAGGCCAGCGCCTCGTCGCGCAACCGCTCGTCGGCGGTGACGATCATGCCGCCCTCGCCGCTGGTGATCACCTTGGTCGGGTAGAAGGAGAACGCGGCCGCGGTGCCGAACGAGCCGGCCGGCCGGCCGGCGTGGGTGGAACCGTGCGCGTGCGCGGCGTCCTCGATCAGGGTGATGCCCCGGTCGTCGCAGAACGCCCGCAGCGCCTGCACCTCGGGGCTGATCAGGCCGCCGATGTGCACCAGCACCACGGCTGCGGTGTCCGGGGTGATCGCGGCGGCGACCGTCTCGACGCTGAGCGCCAGGGTCGCCGGGTCGACGTCGGCGAACACCGGACGGCCACCGGCGCCGAGCACCGCGAACGCGGTCGCCGCGAAGGTGTTCGCCGGCACCACCACCTCCTGGCCGCGGATCTCCAGCGACCGCAGGATGATCTCCAACGCCGCGGTGCCGCTGCTCACGGCGACCGCGAAGGGGGCCCGGTGCAGCTTCGCGAACGTCTCCTCGAACTCGACCGTGTTCGGGCCCAGCGTGAGCGCCCCGGTGGTCAGCGACTGCTCGATCCGGCTGCCGATCTCGGCCCGGTCGGCGTCGGTGAAGACGATCCGGGCCGCCGGGACGGCCGTCTCAGAACCCGTCATCGGCCGACCAGCTCCCGTCCCAGCGTCGGTCGGGCTCCTCCTGGCGCAGCCGGAAGCGCAGGTCGATCGACAGCCGCATCGCGTCGGTGGTGTTGTCGAGCGAGGCGTGCACGGTGTGCGGCGAGTGCAGCACCAGATCGCCGGCCCGGTAGTCGGTCCACAGCCAGCGGCCGCCGAGGGTCCGGGCGGTGCGGTGCAGGTCGTTGCTGACCGGGCGCGGGTCGTCCGGGCGGTCGGTGTAGGCGCGCAGCGGTTCCAGCGCGGCCCGGCCCACCCGGTGCGAGTCGGTCAGGTAGACCAGGCCGCCGCACTCCACCGGGCAGTCGCCGAGCGGGATCCACATGGTCACCAGCCGGTCGCTGCCCTGGTCCATGTAGTCGTAGTCCACGTGCGCCCGCGAGGCGAGCCGGGCGCCGCGGTGGAAGTGCCGCAGGATCCGGCGCGGGGCCAGCTCGGCGCCGGCGCCCAGCAGCGTCTCGGCCAGGGACCGCAGCCGGGGCTGGCGGGTGAACCCGTCGAACCCGGCGCTGCGGACCAGCTCGTACGCGGGATGGCCGGCGGTGCCGTAGGCGGGCAGCCCGGCCGGGACGGTGCCGGAGAAGACGCCGTCGGCCGGGGTGGTGCCCGGGGCCAGCAGGCCGGCATCGAACCGGCCGAAGTAGTCGGCGCGCAGGTCCCGTACCCGCTCGGGGTCGAGCAGGCCGCGCAGCAGCAGGTAGCCGTCCTCGTCGAACCGGGCACGTAGGGCGGGGGGATCGGCCAGCAGCGGGGCACTGTCGCGCATCGGCTCGAAGAGCCGGTCGTCGAAGGGCACCGGCACCCCATTGGACGAGACGGCAGCCGGCCTGTCCCGGGTGCCCGATTCGGTCACGATCCCTCCTGCCCGCGCACCGCCCGGCGGCGCCACGGACTCACTGTGCCAGATGGCAGGGGGGCCGCGTGGCAGCACTGTGGTGGTTTGGTGTGGAATCGCTTAGCGGGCACTCAGCCGTGGTGATTGCCCGCGACCGGTCCCGGGCGCATCATCAGCGGACCACCGGCAGGCCGCGGTTGGCAGCAGGCGCAGTGGCACGGAAGGAGCGAGTGCGGATGATCCACCGCCCGTCGCGGCCGGTGCGGCCTGCGCCCCGGGTGGCGGGTGGCCGGGCATGAAGGTCCTGGTCACCGGTGGTGCCGGCTACATCGGCAGCACCGTCGCGCTGGCCCTGCACGACAACGGTGACCATCCGATCCTGCTGGACGACCTGAGCCGCGGGCAGCCCGAACGGATGCGGCTCTTCCCGTGTTACGTGGGCGACATCGCCGACCCGGTGCTGCTCGACCGGATCTTCGCCGATCACCCGGACCTCGAGGTGGTGATCCACTGCGCCGCCCGCACGGTGGTCAGCGAGTCGCTGACCGATCCGGTCGGCTACTACCGGGAGAACGTCGCCAAGACCGTCCGGCTGGTCGACGAGCTGCTCCGGCACGGCTGCACCCGGCTGCTGTTCAGCTCCTCGGCCGCGGTGTACGGCCCGACCCCGCCGCTGGTCGTCACCGAGGAGACGCCGGTGCGCCCGCGCAACCCGTACGCCACCTCGAAGCTGATGGTGGAGCGGCTGCTCACCGACATCTGCGCGGCCGGCCCGCTGACCGCGGTCTCGCTGCGCTACTTCAACCCGGTCGGCTGCGACCCCCGGTTCCGCAGCGGGCCGGTGCCCGGCACGGCGACCCACGTGCTCGGCACCCTGCTGCGGGCCGCCGCGCTGGGGGAGCCGTTCTGGATCCACGGGCGGGACTGGGACACCCCGGACGGCACGCCGGTGCGGGACTTCGTGCACGTCTGGGACGTCGCGCTGGCCCACGTCGCGGCGGTGCACCGGTGGCCGGGCGGGCACCGGATCCTCAACGTCGGCAGCGGTCGCGGCACCACGATCCGGCAGCTGGCCGAGGTGTTCAACCTGCACGCCCAGCGGCCGGTGGAGATCCGCTACGACGGCCGCCGGGCCGGTGACACGGTCGGCTGCTACACCTCCAGCAGCCGCGCCCGGTCGCTGCTGCGCTGGCAGCCGACCCGGACCGTCGCCGACGCGGTGCTGGACGCGATCGCCTGGGCCGCCCGGTCGGTCGAGCCGGACGCTCCCGCCCTGGATCCAGCCGGCGGTCTCCTGTGACTCTCGGCGGCCGGCTGCTGGTGGCGTCTGGGGCCGCCGTCGCCGCCGGTCACCTGCTGCCCTCGATCGGCACCGTGCCGGCGCTGCACAACCGGCTGCTGCCGCGGCTGTCCGGCCAGGCGCCCGGCCGGCACATCGCGCTGACCTTCGACGACGGGCCGGATCCGGTCTCGACGCCCTTGTTTCTCGATGAACTGGCCCGGTTGGGCGTGCGGGCGACGTTCTTCGCGCTGGGCAGCCGGCTGGCGGCTCGTCCGGAGCTCGGGCGCCGGATCGTCGTGGAGGGGCATGAGCTCGCGGTGCACGGGTGGGCGCACGTGCCGCACCTGCTGCGGGCCCCGTGGTCTGTGCATGGTGATGTGGCACGCACCGTTGACCGCGTTGTCGCCGAAACCGATGTGTGGCCGCGCTTCTGGCGGCCGCCGAACGGCGTGCTGACCGGCGCCGGGCTGCTGGCTGCTCGGCGGTCAGGTCTGCGGCCGGTGCTGTGGACCGCGGACGGGCAGGACTGGCGCGCGGACGCGACCGGTGCTTCGGTGCTGGCGCGGATCGAGTCGCAGCTTCGGCCGGGCGGGACGGTGCTGTTGCACGATTCGGATGTGACGTCGGCGCCCGGGTCCTGGCGCAGCGCGCTGGCCGCGTTGCCGGGGCTGGTCGCCCTCTGTGCCTCGCGCGGCTGGGTCCTCGGGCCGCTCGCCGAGCACTGGGGCTGATGCAGTCAGAGTGCTCGTCGAGCTGCCGCAGGACCGTGCCGAATGGCGTCGTCGGCCACAGACGGAGTGGAGAAATTTCCGGAAATCGTTTCTCTCGGTGTTCGGCGAAAGATGAAACTCGTGGTCTTGCCACCGGTATTCGTAGGCACCTATAACATTTCGGGTATGTCTACCGGGGAGAGCGCGGGCCGCGTTGCGGCCGAGGCGCGCGCCCGCGTCCTCATAGACCGGCAGCTCGTCGAAGCAGGCTGGTCGGTGCAGGACAAGAGGGCGATGAACCTGTTCGCCGCGCAGGGGGTTGCCGTCCGCGAGGTCACGCTCAAGCCGGGTCACGGACGGGCCGACTATCTGCTGTACGTCGACCAACGCGTCGTCGGGGTGATCGAGGCCAAGCCCGAGGGGACGCCACTCTCCGGCGTGGAGTGGCAGTCGAGCAAGTACGCCGAGGGGCTGCCGACCGAGGTCAAGCTCGCCGCGCTCACGACGGACGGGCGGCTGCCGTTCGTCTTCGAGGCCAGCGGTACCGAGACCCACTTCACCAACGGCTACGACCCCGACCCGCGGGCGCGGCGCATCTTCAACCTCCCCAAGCCGTCCACGCTCGCGAAGATCCTCAAGAACAAGGACGAGCAGCGCCCGACGTGGCGCGGCAAGGTGCGCGACCTGCCGCCGCTGGACGAGCGGCCGCTGCGCCCGGCGCAGGTCACCGCGATCAACGGTGTGGAGAGCAGCCTGCGCGAGCAGCGCTTCGACCGCAGCCTGGTGCAGATGGCCACCGGTGCCGGCAAGACCTACACCGCCGTCACCCTGTCATACCGGCTGCTCAAGCACGGCGGCTTCCACCGAATCCTGTTCCTGGTCGACCGCAACAACCTGGCCAAGCAGACGATGGCTGAGTTCGAGAACTACCAGACGCCCGACGACGGCCGGAAGTTCACCGAGCTGTACAACGTCAAGAGGATCCGGCGCGGGCCGATGCCGGACGCGACCAGTGTCGCCATCTCGACGATCCAGCGGGTCTTCAAGGTGCTGCGCAACGAGGAACCGGGTGACTCGGACGATCCCGAGCTGGATGGCTGGGTGCCCGACCAGCCGGTGATCGTCGCCTACAACCCGGATATCCCACCGGAGACCTTCGACCTGATCGTCGTCGACGAGGCGCACCGCTCGATCTATGGCCAGTGGCGCAGTGTGCTGGAGTACTTCGATGCCCACGTCGTCGGCCTGACCGCCACACCGGGCAAGCAGACGTTCGGATTCTTCAAGCAGAATCTTGTCTCCGAGTACACCTATCCGCAGTCGGTGGCCGACAACGTCAACGTCGACTTCGGCATCTACCGGATCAGGACCCAGATCAGCGAGCAGGGTTCCACCATCGAGGCCGGCACCATCGTGCCGAAGATTGACCGCCGTACCCGGGCCCAGCGGTATGAGGCGTTGGACGAGGACCTGGACTATGTCGCGCGCCAGCTCGACCGTGCCGTCACCGCCACCGACCAGATCCGCACGGTGCTGGAGACCTTCCGCGACCGGCTGTTCACCGAGATCTTTCCCGGCCGCTCGGCCGTGCCCAAGACGCTGATCTTCGCCAAGGACGACGCCCACGCCGAGGAGATCGTCACCCAGGTGCGCGAGGTCTTCGGCAAGGGCAACGCCTTCGCAGCCAAGATCACCTACCGGGCTCCCAATGCCGACAAGCAGCTCGGTGATTTGCGCACCAGCGCGGCTCTGCGCATCGCCGTCACGGTGGACATGATTGCCACCGGCACCGACGTCAAGCCGCTGGAGTGCGTCTTTTTCATGCGGGACGTCCGCTCGCCGCAGTACTTCGAGCAGATGAAGGGACGTGGCGCTCGCACGATCCCGGACGCGGACTTTCAGGCCGTCACGCCGGACGCGAAGCAGAAATCGCGTTTCGTGCTGGTGGACGCGGTCGGCGTCACCGAGCACGAGTTCGTCGAGCCGCCCCTGAATCGCGAGCGCTCGATCAGCCTGGCCAAGCTGCTGGAGAAGGCCGCCAACCTCACCATCACCGAGGACGAGACAGCCACGCTGGCGTCCAGGCTGGCCGCTCTCGAAGCGCAAGTCACCCCGGAGGAACGTGCCGAGCTTGACGCCGTAGCCGAGGGGTCGCTGCGAGCCGTCGTACGGCACCTGGTCGACGCCGTGGACCCTGATGTGCAGGCGAATTCCCTTATCGGCGTGGCCAATCCCGACGAAGCACGGCAGCAGCTCATCGTCGAGGCGGTGCGGCCCTTGGCTGCTAACCCCGACCTGCGGGCGCGCATTCTCGAACTGCGCCGCGCCCACGATCGCGTCATCGACGAGGTGTCGGCTGACACGCTGCTGGACGCTCACGGAGTTGTTGACACCAGCAAGGCGAAGTCGGTCGTCGAGTCGTGGCGGGCCTACCTCGACGAGCACCGCTCGGAGATAACCGCGATCCAACTGCTCGCTGAGGCACGTGAGCGGCGGGTGTCATTCGCCGACATCAAGGAACTCGCCGACCGCATCGCGCGACCGCCTTACAACTGGACGCCGGACATCATCTGGAACGCCTACGACGCGCTGGAAGTGCATTCGGTCGGCCACGCTGCTCCGCGGCGCACACTGACCGATCTCGTCTCGCTGATCCGCTACACCCTCGGTGAGGACGACTCGCTCGTTCCGTACGCCGACCGAGTCTTGGAGCGGTACGCAGCCTGGTTGGCCCACCAGGAGCAGGCAGGGGCCAGCTTCTCCGAGGTCGAGCGCTGGTGGTTGGATCGGATGGTGCAGGTGATCGCGTCCTCGGCGGGTATCAGCGCCGCAGACCTTGACCAGCCACCCTTCATCGAGAACGGCGGCACCGATGGAGCCCTCCGCGACCTCGGGCCGCGCGCCGCTGATCTGATCGATGAACTCCACTCGGAACTCACCGCATGACTTGGCCCGTCGTGCCGCTCGCCGAGGTCGCTGAGGTTCGCCTTGGGCGTCAGCGATCGCCTAGGCACCATCAAGGCGACTCGATGCGTCCTTACATTCGCGCCGCGAACGTAACGTGGACCGGCCTCGATCTCTCCGATGTGAAAACGATGAACTTCACTGATGGCGAGATGGCGACCTATCGGATGGAACCAGGAGACATCGTCCTTTCGGAGGCATCAGGAAGCCCGGGTGAAGTGGGCAAGCCCGCCCTTTGGTCGGGTGAGATCGGAGAATGTGCCTTTCAGAACACACTGATCCGCGTCCGCCCGTGGGTACATGACCCTAAGTTCCTGACGCACTACTTTCACTTCCTCGCCCTAGACGGACAATTTGTGAAACATTCCCGAGGCGTTGGCATCCACCACATCGGCCGTGCGCGACTCGCGTCGTGGCCGACGCCGTTGCCGCAAGTGGAGGAGCAGCGGCAAATTGTCGATCTCCTCGAAGACCACCTTTCCCGCCTCGACGCCGCTGATGCGTACCTCGACGCGAGTCGACGCAGACTGCTCGCTATGGAGCGGTCGGCACTCGCTAACTGTCGGGACGGAGAGCTTCGGCCACTCGCAGACGTCACAGCGATCCAGGGTGGGATTCAGAAACAGCAGAAACGTGCCCCAAAGGCCAATGCCTTCCCTTTCCTTCGGGTGGCCAACGTGACGGCTCGCGGTCTCGAACTCGATGACATCCACCAGGTCGAGTTGTTCCTCGGAGAGTTGGATCGTCTGCGGCTGCAGAATGGTGATCTCCTCGTGGTTGAGGGAAACGGGAGCGCGTCGCAAATTGGCCGCGCAGCAATTTGGGACGGAAGCATCGACAACTGCGTCCACCAGAATCACTTGATCCGGGTACGTCCTCTTGAAGGGCTCCTCCCCGAGTACCTGGAAGCCGTCTGGAATTCCCCGCTGAACCGCGCGAGTTTGACCGAGGTGGCGAGCTCCAGCAGCGGCCTCCACACCTTGAGTGTCTCGAAGCTGAAACAGATCTCGATTCCTGTGCCGAGCCTTGACCGTCAACGTGAGCTTGTCGACGATGTGACTGCGGTGCGTGAGGCCGTGGCGCGTCTCGGAGCGGGAATCGGAAACGCGGCCGCGCAACGCAAGGCCGTCCACCGATCCCTACTAGCGGCCGCCTTCTCGGGGCGCCTGACCGGGTGACCGGGGGTGTCGCCGGTGGCTGAGGGTGTGGCGCGCGGATTCCGGCGAGTCTTCGCGCGGCGGGCGCTGTTGGCGATGGGCGGCAGGCGCACGTTCGAGCGGGGCCTGGACTACGCGCTCGACGGGCGCGTCAGCAAGGTGAGCACCACCTCCGACGGAGCGAAGGCGGACGTGCAGGGGTCGGTCTCGTACCGGGTCGAGCTGTGGTGCGACGACGACGAGGCGGGCTACGCCTGCAGCTGCCCGATGGGTGCCGAGCAGCTGTTCTGCAAGCACGCGGTGGCACTTGCGCTCGTCGTCACCGGTGCAGTCGTTCCGGACGACGAACCCGTCACCGAGCCGACAGCCGAGATCGACCTCGCTGCCTATCTGCGCGGTTTGGATCACGAAGCACTGGTCCAGCTGCTCGTGAACCGCGCAGCTGAGGACGATCTCTTCGACGCCCGGCTGCGCATGGCCGCCGCAGGCACGAACGCCGGCGCTCTCTCGCTCCGCGCGTTCCGCCAGACACTGCAGACAGCGTTCGAGACCGAAGGATTCGTCGGCTATTTCGAGGCTCACGAGTACACGAGTGGGGTTGAGGAGGCCCTCGACACGCTCGGGCAGCTACTCGACGAGGGGCACGCCGATGCGGTCGTGCTTCTTGCGGAACACGCCGCGGACCTGGCCGATGACGCGCTGGGCCACCTCGACGACTCCGACGGTGGCATGTCGGGGGTCGCCGAGCACATCCGTGAACTGCACTTCGCCGCGTGCGTGACATCCCGACCCGACCCGGTCGCGCTGGCCCGCAATCTCTATGACCGTGAGCGGCATGGCGGTGACTTGGAGATCTTTCATGGCGCGGCGGCCACCTATGCGGACGTCCTCGGCGACGAGGGTCTGGCCGAGTACCGGCGTCTTGCCCGGCAGGAGTGGGGCGATCTGCCCTCGCTCGGTCCCGATGACGAGCGGAGCTGGTCGTCGAGTCGGTTCCGGGTCACGCAGATCATGCTGACCTTGGCCGAGGTGGCCGGGGACGTCGATGACGTAGTTGCGGTGCTGGCCCACGACCAGTCGTCGGCCTACCAGTTCGTGCAGATTGCCGAGGCGTTGCAGGGCGCGCAGCGCCGTGATGAGGCGCTGGTGTGGGCGTGCAAGGGCCTGACGTTGCACGGCTTCAGTGACCATCGCTTGGTCGAGCTGGTCGCCGAGGAGCACCATCGCGCTGGGCATCCCGAGCAGGCAGTCGACGTGCTGTGGTCCGCCTACGAATCATCGCCAGGCGTCGATACCTATCGACGGCTGGCCGAGCACGCCCAGCGGGCCGGGTTCTGGGAGAGCTGTCGCAACCGGGCGTTGGCGCTGCTGCGCGACCGCATCGACTCGACGTCACGCGACCGGTCCGGGCCCCACAACTCGACCTTGGTCGCGGTGCTCCTGCTCGACGGCAACTCAGAACAGGCATGGATCGAGGCGCAGGCCGGCGTTTGCCGCCGCGAGCAGTGGCTCGAGCTCGCCCGGCTCCGTGAGGCCGAGCACCCGGGCGACGCCCTGCCGATCTGGCGGCAGGAGGTCGACCGCGAGATCGGCGCGATGAGCAACCAGTCGTACACGAGCGCTGTGGCGCTGATCGAGCGCGTCGGTCGGTTGATGGCTGCGGACGGACGGACCGAGGAGTTCCAGCCATACGTTGCGGGGGTTCGGGAGGTGCACCGGCGCAAGCGCAACCTGATGAAGCTCTTCGTCGAGCGTGGCTGGTGACGTCGATGCCATCAGACGTCAGTGCGGCGAACCTCTGACCGGGAGACCACCCAGAGCCCGGGCCCGTCGCCCGAGGCGCGCTGCCAGATCGTGGCCCGATGGTGGATGAACAGCTCGGCCATGTCCGCGGACTTCAGGTTTCCCGATGCGAGGCAGAACCCGCGGACGCCGGCCTCGACGAGGGCCGCCCGTTCGGCGGCGCGGTAGCGGATCTTCTCGTCCTTCATCAGGACTGGCCAGCCGTTCTGACCGGCAACGGCGAGCCAATCGACGTCGGCCACGCTCTCGTCCTCGGGTTTGCCGTAGTGCTCGGCGAGAGTGATCAGCTTCCAACCAGCTTCCCGCAGCAGCCTCGGCACGGTCACACCGCCGAGGCTCCTGTCAACGAAGAAGCGGGGCGAATCCACGCATGGCTCCGTCAACTCTTCTTGTCGACCCGGATAGCGTCCTCGACCTCGACCTGGGTCAGTCCGAACTCTTCCGCGACCGTCGCCGCGGACTCTCCTGCATAGAACAGTGCCAGCACGTCTTCGAGGCGTGCGCCGCCGTGGTTGAACGTGGGCTGACCGAATCCGCGCCGGATGTCGGCGACCACCTGTGACTGCGTGTAGCCCGGCAAGGGGATGGCGACCGCGTACCCGTCCGAACCCCAGGTGACCCGTTTGAGGTATTCGCGGACGATCTCCGCGAATACCCGCTGCCCATCTCGAACGACCGTCAACCCTCCGAGCGCTTCGGCCTCATCGCCTTCGGTCGTCCGTGCGTAGTCGTAGAGCACCTCGGCGCCGTCGGTGTAGAGGCGCTTGGAGGCCAGCGCGTGCCCGAGGCCGATCTCGGCACTCAGCCGGTCGAGGGCGGGCCGGATGCGCTGCAGCGGCACCCCGGCCTTGCGAATGGCCGCCAGCGCGTACCCCTCAGCGAGGCCGACGAAGGGAATGGCCGGACCTCGCTTCCCCGGCCGACCCAGGTCCGTGATGATTGGCCTGCCGGTGACCGTCCGAGTCCCGATGTGAGCCGTGTAACCACGTGCCCACGACCGGAAGGTGCCGTCGTTCATTCCGAGGTAGCGGGCAGCCTCGGCAATGGAGTAGAGGGGGACGTCGAACTTGTCGACCGCCGATCTCTCGGGAGCGAGACTGGTCACGGCTGTCTCCTCTCCACGGAAACCGGACGCCCCAATCTTGCCCGAACGGGGTGACATTCGGCTCGCGACCCACGGGTGTCCGCAGTCGTGTCGGTAACCCGTGCCAGACTCGGCCCGTGTCTGATTCGCGCCGCCTGGTAGCCAAGCTGGTTGCCGGGAGCAACGTGCTGCGGGACTCCGGCGTCAACATGTACGAGTACACCGAGCAGCTGACGTACCTGCTGTTCCTCAAGATGGCGGAGGAGCGCGCGACTCGGCGGCTCAATCCGGAGCTGGTAGTGCCCGACGAGTTCGCGTGGCATCAGCTGCTCGGGCTGTCGGGTGAGGCGCTCGAGGACACGTACAACCACATCCTGCGCGGCCTCGCCAGCCAGCCCGGAGTGCTCGGGGCGGTGTACCGCGGCGCTCAGAACAAGATCTCGAACCCCTCCCACCTCAAGACGCTGATCGTCGACTACATCGACAAGGAGAACTGGTCAGCCGCCGGCACTGACGTCAACGGCGACGCCTACGAGGAACTGCTGGAGCGCAGCGCCGGAGACACCAAGTCGACGGCGGGGCAGTACTTCACCCCGCGTGCCCTCATCCAGGCGATGGTCGAGGTCATCCAGCCGACGATCGACGACCGAGTTGTCGATCCCGCGTGCGGCACGGGTGGTTTCCTGCTCGCTGCGCACGCACACGTCGCGCGCGACGCGGCCAATTACACCCCGACCCAACGCGAGCATTTACGGTCCCGGTTCGTCGCTGGGAACGACATCGGAGCGACCACCTCCCGGCTCGCGTCGATGAACCTGCTGCTGCACGGTGTCGGGTCGTTCAAAGACGACCGGCCACTCATTGCTCCGAAGGACGCGCTCGTCGCCGATCCGGGTGACCGGTGGAGTGTTGTGCTCGCCAATCCGCCGTTCGGTCGCAGCTCCTCGACCGACATCGGTGGCGGGGACGACGACGGTGCCGAGATCTTCCGGCAGGACTTCGTCGTCACCACGTCCAACAAGCAGCTGAACTTCCTCCAACACATCATGACGATCCTCGACATCAACGGTCGCGCAGCTGTCGTGCTGCCCGACAACGTCCTGTTCGAGGGCGGCGCAGGGGAAACGCTGCGCCGCCGGCTGCTGACCGCTTTCGACTTCCATACCCTGTTGCGGCTGCCAACGGGCATCTTCTACAAGCCCGGCGTCAAGGCCAACGTGCTGTTCTTCGACAAGAAGCCCGCTGCCGAGCAGCCATGGACACAGCGGCTATGGGTCTACGACCTGCGGACGAACAAGCACTTCACCCTGAAGAAGAACCCGCTACGCCGCGACGACCTCGACGACTTCGTCTCGTCCTACCTGCCAGGCAAAGCGCGCGACGAGCGGACCGAATCTGAGCGGTGGAAGTCGTTCAGCTACGACGAGCTGATCGCCCGCGACAAGGTGAACCTCGACATCACCTGGCTGCGGGACGACTCCCTCGAAGACGCTGACAACCTCCCGGCGCCGGAGGTTATCGCCCGCGAGATCGTCGAAGACCTCACCGCCGCTCTCGCTGAGTTCGAGGCGGTTGCCGCCGCGCTGGAAGCCCGAGCAGCCGGGCCGGAATCTGACGGCAGCGCGTAGCCGACCTCAGCCGAACTGCTGCAGAACCTCGGTGGACAGCACCGGCCAGGCGTCGATCGCCCATTGCCCAAACGGTTCGTCGGCCAGCGCGACCACACCGAGCCGCGCCGCCGGGTCGACCCAGAACATGGTGCCGCCTTGGCCGAAATGGCCGTACGTCCCAGGCGAGTTCTCCAAAGAAGTCCAATGTGGTTGCTTCGCCGCCCGGATCTCGAACGACAGCCCCCAGGCGTTGTCGGCCTGGCTGCCGTACCCGGGCAGCACGCCCGGCAACGAGGGGAACTGCACCGACACCGCCTCGGCCAGCGTCGCCGGATCCAGCACCCGGCCCGGTGACAGGAGCTCAGCCAGCACCGGCACCAGATCGTCCACCGACGCCCAGCCGTCCCGGGCGGGGGAGCCGTCCAGCGCGGCACCCCGCATCCCGAGCGGCGCGAACACCGCCTCGGCCAGGTACTCCGCGAACGGGATCTCGGTGGCGGCGGTGACCAGCGCGCCGATCAGGTCGAAGCCGGCATTCGAGTAGATCCGTCGGGTGCCGGGCGCGGCAGCCCGGGCCAGCTTGTCCGGGGCTAGGCCGCTGGCATGGGAGAGCAGGTGGCGCAGCGTCACCCCCGGCAGTTCGGCGTCCAGCGAAGCCGGCAAGCACGAACCGACAACCGGCGCGTCCAGCTCGACGGCCCCCTCCTGCACCGCGACCAGGGCGGCCAGCCCGGCCAGCGGCTTGGTCACCGAGGCGAGCCAGAACCGGTGCGCGGTGTCGCCCTCGCGATAGCGCACGCCGTCGGGGGTGACGACCGCCAGCGCCGCGTGCGCGACCGGCCAGCCGGCCAGCAGCCCGGTCATGCGCGGGTTCGCCGCAGTGCCCGCTCGATCACCACAGGCAGCTCCGGAGCCACCTCGGCAGGCAGGGCGTCCACGTCGAACCAGGCCAGGTCGTCGGACTCGTCGCTGATCACCGGCTCCGCCCCGGCCGGCGCCCGGCCGACGAACCGCACGTCGAAGTGCCGGGTCGGCACGCCCAGCGAGCAGGTGATGGCGTGCACGTCCAGGTCGAACGGCACCGGGTCCAGCACGATGCCGGTCATCCCGCTCTCCTCGGTTGCCTCCCGCAGCGCGGCGGCCAGCAGGCTGGCGTCGGTGTCCTCCAGGTGCCCGCCGAGCTGCACCCAGGCCCCGACCCGGGGGTGCAGGGTGAGCAGCACCCGCCGTCCGGACGAGTCCAGCAGCACCACGCTCGCGGTGATGTGCCCCGGTACGCAGGCTCGCCGGGTGGCATCCGGCCGGGCGGCGAGCAGGCCGTAGAAGCCCTCCCGGATCGCGGACTGCCCGCTGCCGTCGGCGGGATCCAGTCGCATCGCGCCGAGCGCGGCCCACACGTCGGCGTGCAGCAAGGAAGCCCCGTCGAAGCCGTCCTCGACCGCAACCTGTGCCTGCCCCAGCGCCATCGCCTCGGCGGTGCCCAGCCGGAAGAGATCACCGACCGAGCCCCGGATCAGCTGCGCCGAGCCCTCGCCATCGTCGGCGTGCGGGTAGCCGCGCACCACCGCGACCGGCACGTGCGCCAGCTTGCCCTTGACCAGGTCACCGGCCGCGGCCAGCTCGTCGGCCACCGCCACCTCGGTGACGGCCAGCTGGTTGCCGTGCCGGTCGGTGTCGCCGCGCACGTCCAGCACCGCGGTCAGCCCGGCCACCCCGATCGCCACGTCGGCGATGCCGTGCCGCCAGGGCCGTCCCATCGAGTCGGAGATGACCACCGCCACCGTGCGGCCGGTGCGCTCGCGCAGCGCCTCCCGCAGCCGGCGGGCGGAGGCGTCCGGGTCGAGCGGCAGCAGGGCCAGCTCGTCCTGCCGCACGTTCGAGGCGTCCACCCCGGCCGCGGCGAGCACCAGGCCCTGCCGGGTCTCCACGATCCGCAGCCCACCACGCCGGGCCACCACCCGTACCGTCTCGGCGTCGATGGCCTGCTGCCGCAGCCGTTCCCGGGCATCCGGGTCACCCGGCGGCACCGGCACCAGCCGGCCCTCCACCTTGGACACGATCTTGGACGTCACCACCAGGACGTCGCCGTCGGCCAGCCACGGCGCGGCCGTCGCGATGGCGCCGGCCAGGTCATCGCCCGGTCGCAGCTCGGGCAGGCCCGGCACCGGCAGCACCTCGATGCCGGCAGTCATCGGGCGGCGCCGCCCAGCTCGACCGCGTCCGCCACCATCGCAGCGGTCACCTCGTCCGAGGACATGATCAGCTCGCGGGCCAGCACCCGGACGCCGTCGATCCGCGCCTCGTCGCCGGTGTGGATCAGCCAGCCGTCCAGCACCCCGTCGCCGGCGCGGGCGCCGTAGAACGTGCCGACCCCCTCGGCCGAGGTCGGCACCCCGAGCACCGGCAGGCACGCGTCGGCCATCCCGCGCACCGGCGCGTCGCCGATGATGGGGGAGAGCCCCACCACCGGCGCGGACGCCGCCCGCAGCGCTTCCCGGATGCCCGGCACCGACAGGATGGTGTTGATCGAGACCACCGGGTTCGACGGCGAGAGCAGGACCAGGTCGGCCTCGGCGATCGCCTCGGCCACCCCGTCGGCGGGCGTGGCATCTTCCAGCCCGACCTGGACGAAGGCCTGCGCCGGCAGCGCCGCGCGGTGGCGCACCCACCACTCCTGGAAGTGGATCGCGCGCCGGCCGTCCTCGGTCTCGACCACCACGTGGGTCTCGCAGCGCTGGTCGGTCATCGGCAGCAGCCTGAGGCCGGTCTGCCAGCGCCGGCACAGCGCGGCGGTCACGTCCGAGAGCGGGTAGCCGGCATCGAGCATCTGGGTGCGCACCAGGTGGGTGGCGATGTCGAGGTCGCCCAGGCCGAACCAGGTCGGCTCGGCCCCGTACTCGCGCAGCTGCTCGGCGATCCGCCAGCTCTCACCGGCCCGGCCCCAGCCGCGCTCCGGGTCGGCCGCGCCGGCCAGCGTGTACATCACGCTGTCCAGGTCGGGGCAGATCCGCAGCCCGTGCATGGTCACGTCGTCGCCGGTGTTGACGATCGCGGTCACCTCGTCGGACCGCCCGCCGGTGGTGGCGAAATGCCGTACGCCCTGCAGGAACCGCGCGCCGCCGACACCGCCGGCCAGAACCGTTATCCGCACCGCTCGAACCTACCGTGGCGCGCGCGCCGGCCCGGTCAGCGGGAGAACAGCCGGAACATCGCAGCCCGCCGGATCGCCCGCAGCGCCGCCCGCATGCTCTGGAACAGCGCGTCGCCGCGGTCGCCGGGGACCACCGTGGGCAGCCATGCCTTGGCCAGCCGCCAGGCCCGGCGCGGCGCGGGGCGGCCGGCCCCGCCCGCCCCGTAGACCAGCAGCCAGGTCAGCATGGTCGGCACGTCCGCGGCCAGCTCGCCGGCCGCCATGGTGCGGTGGAGCTCGCGCTGTTCCAGCACCGTCTCGCCGGCCTGCGGGTCGACGATCCGCTTGCCGTCCAGCTGCCAGCGGCCCGCCGCGAC
Source organism: Jatrophihabitans sp. (assembly GCA_035507775.1). Lineage (GTDB taxonomy): Bacteria > Actinomycetota > Actinomycetes > Mycobacteriales > Jatrophihabitantaceae > Jatrophihabitans_A. Next base: position 10,415 of record DATJNU010000081.1, on the reverse strand, counting down.
CAGGTAGTCGATCGCGGCCCTGCGGTCGGCGTCGACGTGGCTGAACCAGCGCCGCCAGCCGATCGGGCGCCGGCCCGACACCGCCCGGTGCACCGCGTCCGGCAGCTTGTCGCCGGTGTCTGACTCGCCCACCGGCTGCGGCCAGGCCCGGCCGATCACCCGGCCGGCCAGGATCAGCTCGGCGAACATCGCCGCCCGGATCGCGATGCCGACCTGCAGCGGGTGCCGCAGCCGGCCGCGCACCGGGTCCAGCGAGAGCCGGCAGACCCGGACGCCCAGCGGCTCCCGGGGCTCTGCCCCGCTCTGGTCGTCCACCGATCGCCCCTCCCGCCGTGCCCGGTCGTCGCCAGCGTAGGGCACCCCGGCCGGACGGCGACCGGCCGCCGGAGTGGCACCGGCCGGCCGGTGGTGGGCCAGGGTGGCCGCGGCCCCGTGGTGACCGGGACGGCGCCAGTGGGCACCGGCGCCGTCCCGGCCAGCCGCCGGCTGGACAGGACGGCGGTGGCGGTACGGCCCACGATCTCCCCCTGGCGCGTGTAACCGGGGCAGTGGACCAAGCCACGCCGCGTACGCGCAGCCAAACGGGAAAACCCTGGAAAGTCATGGAGATCGCCGGCTGGCACGGCCGGCACCGGCGCTGCTCCCGGAGGCTTCCGAAAGCGCTCACGAACGGGGCGATGTGGTCGATAAATCCTCCGTGCCCTACCCCCGCCGTTCCCTCGGTTACCTGCTGGCGGCCATCGCCCTGGTGACCGGCAGCCTGCTCTTCGCCTTCCAGCAGCAGCGCGACGAAGCCGTGCGCGCCGCCGACCGCACCGGCGTCGCGGTGAACGCGCTGACCGCGATGCTCGACCAGGAGACCGGCCTGCGCGGTTACCTGCGCACCGGCGAGGAGAGCTTCCTGCAGCCGTACTTCGCCGGCCGGTCGGCCTACGAGCAGGACCGGGTCGCGGTGAACGCCGCGGTCGCCGGTGACCTGCAGTCCGAGCAGCTCGCCTACGACGAGGACGCCGCGGCCCGGTACTGGCAGGTCTACGCCGACGACGCCATCGCCGCCCGCCGGACGGCCGGGACGAAGGTCGCCAGCAGCACCGAGATCAGCCAGGCGCTGGTGGGCAAGCAGCACATGGACCGCTTCCGCGACGTGAACGGCCAGCTGCGGGCCCGGCTGGACACCCGCCGGGACGCGACCCTGCGCCGGTCGGGCGAGGTAGCCACCGCGGTGGTGGTGCTGCTCGCCGGACTGCTGGGCTCGATCGGGTTGCTGGTGATGCACCGGGCGTCCCGGCGGGCCGTGCAGCGGGGCGAGGCCGAGATCGCCTACCGGGTGCGGCAGCGCGAGTTCACCGATCTGGTCCAGGCCGCGGAGAGCGAGGCGGAGGCCCACCAGTTGGTGCGCCGGCACCTGGAGCGGACGCTGCCGGGCAGCCGGGCCTCGGTGCTGATCCGCAACAACTCCGACAACCGGCTGCAGGCCGCCACCGCGGTCGCCCCGGGCTCGGTGCTGGCGCCCGGCCTGGACGGGGCCGAGCCGCGGACCTGCCTGGCGATCCGGCTCGGCCGCTGCCACCAGGACGGGCCGGAGCACGACCGGCTGCTGGCCTGCGGGCTGTGCAGCGGCGCGGCCGGCGCGGCCACCTGCGAACCGCTGCTGGTCGGCGGCAAGGTGATCGGCTCGGTGCTGGTGGAGAGCGGGCAGGCGCTGGCCGATCCGCAGCTGCGCAGCCTGACCGACACCGTCACCCAGGCGGCGCCGGTGCTGGCGAACCTGAAGACGCTGGCGATAGCGGAGAGCCGGGCCGCCACCGATGCCCTGACCGGCCTGGCCAACCGGCGCGCCATGCAGGACACCATCACCCGGCTGGCCGCGCACGCCGGCCGCAGCGGTGAGCCGCTGGCCGCGATCGCGCTGGACCTCGACCACTTCAAGAGCATCAACGACCGGCACGGCCACGAGGTCGGCGACGCCGCGCTGTCGGCGGTGGGCGAGTGCCTGCGGGACAGCCTGCGCGAGTCCGACTTCGCAGCCCGGGTCGGCGGCGAGGAGTTCCTGGTGCTCGCGCCGGACACCGACCTCGACGGCGCCCTGGTGCTGGCCGGCAAGCTGCGCGAGGCGCTGACCCGTGAGCAGGTGCCGCAGCTCGCCCGGGCCCTGACCGCCAGCTTCGGCGTGGCCGTCATCCCGCGCCACGCCGGCACCGCCGAACTGCTGCTGCGCCGGGCCGACCGGGCCTGCTACCTGGCCAAGGAGCGCGGCCGGAACCGGATCGAGGTGGCCAGCGGCGAGGAACCGGCCGCCGAGCTGGACACGCACACCACCGGCGTGCTGACGGCGTAAGCCGCCGGCGGTCCGGACACGATTAGGCTCGACAGACGTGACCGTCGATCAACCCGCCGACTCGGCCGTCCGGCGCGCGCTGCGGCGTGCCCGCGACGGCGCCACCCTCGACGTCACCGAGGCTGCGGTGCTGATGGCGGCCCGCGGCGAGCGGCTGACCGAGCTGATGTCGATCTCCGCGGCCGTGCGCGACGCGGGCCACCCGGACGCCGGCGGGGTGCGGCCGGTGACCTATTCCCGCAAGGTGTTCATCCCGCTGACCAGGCTCTGCCGGGACCGCTGCCACTACTGCACGTTCGCCACCGTGCCGCACCGGTTGCCGGCCGCGTACCTGGAGATCGACGAGGTGGTCGACCTCGCCGCCCGGGGCGCCGGACTGGGCTGCAAGGAGGCGCTGTTCACCCTGGGCGACCGGCCCGAGGAGCGCTGGCCGCAGGCCCGGCAGTGGCTCGACGAGCGCGGCTACGACTCCACCCTCGACTACGTCCGGGCGGCGGCGATCGCGGTGCTCGAACGCACCGGCCTGCTGCCGCACCTGAACCCGGGCGTGCTGAGCTGGGCCGAGCTGCAGCGCCTCAAGCCGGTCGCGCCGAGCATGGGCATGATGCTCGAGACCACCGCCCGGCGGCTGTTCACCGAGCCCGGCGGCCCGCACTACGGCAGCCCCGACAAGGACCCGGCGGTCCGGCTCCGGGTGCTGACCGACGCCGGCCGGCTGAGCGTCCCCTTCACCACCGGCATCCTGGTGGGCATCGGTGAGAGCCGAGCCGAGCGGGCCGAGTCGCTGTTCGCGATCAGGTCGATCGCCCGGGAGTTCGGCGCGGTGCAGGAGGTGATCGTGCAGAACTTCCGGGCCAAGGACGACACCGCGATGCGCAACGACCCCGACCTGGACCTCGACGAGTACCTGGCGACCCTGGCCGTCTCCCGGCTGGTGTTCGGCCCGAAGCTGCGGCTGCAGGCGCCGCCGAACCTGGTCGACCTCACCGAGTGCCTGCTGTTGGCCGACGCCGGGGTGGACGACTTCGGGGGCATCTCGCCGCTGACGCCGGACCACGTCAACCCGGAACGCCCGTGGCCGGAGCTCGACAAGCTCACCGACCTGCTGGCCGGGCGCGGCTACGCCCTCATCGAGCGGCTGACCGCCCAACCGCAGTACGTCCGCGCCGAGACGCCCTGGCTGGACCCGCGCGTCCTGCCGCACGTCCGGGCGCTGGCCGATCCGGCGACCGGGCTGGCCGCCGTCGAGCCGGACGGCAGTTCCCGCCGGCCGGCCGGGCTGCCGTGGCAGGAACCGGACGAGGCCTGGGTGTCGGCCGGCCGCACCGACCTGCACACCGCGGTCGACACCGACGGCCGCAGCGCGGACCGGCGCAGCGACTTCGCCGAGGTGTACGGCGACTGGAACGCCCTGCGCGACCGGGTCTTCTCGCCCGGCTCGACCGCGCTGGACGCCGACGTCCGAGCCGCGTTGCATGCCGCCGAGCGCGATCCGGCCGGCCTCACCGACGAGCAGGCGCTGACCCTGATGCAGGCCGACGGCGCCGGCCTGGACGCGGTGGCGGCGCTGGCCGACGAGCTGCGCCGGGACGCGGTGGGCGACGAGGTCACCTACATCGTCAACCGCAACATCAACTTCACCAACATCTGCTACACCGGCTGCCGGTTCTGCGCCTTCGCCCAGCGGGCCACCGACGCCGACGCCTACACCCTGTCGGCGGCCGACATCGGTGACCGGGTGCGCGAGGCCCGGGCCGAGGGCGCCACCGAGATCTGCATGCAGGGCGGCATCGACCCCAAGCTGCCCGCGGACGGCTACTTCGCGCTGGCCCGGGCGGTCAAGGCGGCCGTGCCCGACATGCACCTGCACGCGTTCTCGCCGATGGAGGTGGTCAACGGCGCCGCCCGGGCCAACCTGTCGGTGGCGGAGTTCCTGCTCGGGCTCAAGGAGGCCGGCGTCGACTCGCTGCCCGGTACCGCCGCGGAGATCCTCGACGACGAGGTCCGCTGGGTGCTGACCAAGGGCAAGCTGCCCACCTCGGCCTGGATCGAGGTGGTGACCACCGCGCACCGGCTGGGCATCCCGACCACCTCGACGATGATGTTCGGGCACGTCGACCACCCCCGGCACTGGGTGGCGCACCTGAAGCTGCTCGCCAGGCTGCAGGACGAGACCGGCGGCTTCACCGAGTTCGTGCCGCTGCCGTTCGTGCACAACCAGTCGCCGATCTACCTGGCGGGGCTGGCACGGGCCGGTGCCTCCCGGCGGGAGGTCCGGGCGGTGCACGCGCTGGCCCGGATCCTGCTGCACGGCCGGATCGCCAACGTCCAGACCAGCTGGGTGAAGCTCGGTGAGCAGGGCGCGGCGGACATGCTGCGCGGCGGCGCCAACGACCTCGGCGGGACGCTGATGGAGGAGACCATCTCGCGGATGGCCGGCTCGGAGCACGGGTCGCGGCGCTCGGTCGCGGAGTTGCACGCGGTCGCGGCGCTCGCCGGCCGGCCGGCCCGGCAGCGCAGCACGCTCTACCGCCCGGTGGCCGACCCGGTGCGGTCCTGACCGTCGCCCGCGCCGGAAGATTCTCAAGCGATTACCAGGTTCCGGCTTGACTAACCGGTAACGACACGAGTGTAATTTCAGATGTGTCGTTCGGCTTATCTGGATCACACGAACCGCCGATGCGGCACCTGCCATCGACAGCCCGGCCGTACCACCACCCATCCACCACGCGCAGATCGCAGTAGGAGATCCTCATGGACAACCCGATTCCCCTGGCCGAGGCGGACCTGTCCAGCATCTTCGGCCTGCCTGACGAGCAGAGCTGGCAGGAGCGCGCGCTCTGCTCGCAGACCGACCCGGAGGCCTTCTTCCCGGAGAAGGGCGGCTCCACCCGCGAGGCCAAGAAGATCTGCGTCGGCTGCGAGGTCCGCGGCGAGTGCCTGGAGTACGCCCTGCAGCACGACGAGCGGTTCGGCATCTGGGGCGGGCTGAGCGAGCGGGAGCGCCGGCGGATCAAGCGCCGGGCCAGCTGAGGCCACCGGCCGCTCAGGCCGGCGGCGGATCGATCTCGTCCGGGTCCTTGCCGAGCAGCCGGCCCAGCTGCTCCACCACCACCTCGTGCACCAGGTCGGCCAGATCCTCGCCCCGCACCGCGCGGCTCTCCAGCGGCCGCCGGTAGACCACCACCGTCGGGCTGGGAATGCCGGCCACCCCGTCGCGGTAGAGCCGGGACAGCGGCACCCCGCGATCGTCCAGCACGTCCTCGTCCAGCTCGGCCTGCTCACCGCCGGCGTCGGGCACGTCCTCCACCGCGAACTCGACGTTCGCCAGCTGCGATCCGAGCCGGGGCTGCAGGTGGTCCACCGCGTGCAGCACCATCGCGTCGAAGGCGTCCGAGCGGGTGTGCGTGATCGGGACCGCCCCCGGCGCCAGCATCCCGCGCAACCCGCGACCGTGCCGGTCCCTGCGCCGGCCGGGCCGGCCCACCCGAGACGGCCCGTCCGGCCGCGGAATCCCAGTCATGATCTGCCAGAGCCTAATCGCGACACGACCCGCCGCCGAACCGGACGCTGCGCGGGAATGTCGCCGCCTCCGGCTAAGGTCGCCGGTTGTGAGGCATGTCCGTCGTTGTACCCGCACTGGCTGCAGCCAGTCCGCCGTGGCGACGCTGACCTACATCTATTCCGACTCCACCGCGGTGGTCGGCCCGCTCGCCGCCTTCGCGGAACCGCACTCCTATGACCTGTGCGAGGAGCATGCCGTCCGGCTGACCGTGCCCCGGGGCTGGGAAGTGCTGCGGCACGTAGGTGAGTTCCCGTCCCCGATCCCGCACGCCGACGACCTGGAGGCGCTGGCCGACGCGGTCCGCGAGGCCGCCCGGGTCGAGGTCGCCCCGCCGCCACTCGCTGGCGAGCCGGGCACCACCGCGCGCCGCGGCCACCTGCGGGTGGTCCCGCCACCGGCCTGAGCCGGGTTCGCCGGGTGCCGGCGGCCCGCGGCATCGTCGGCCAGGCACCGGCCGCCGCTTGGGTAGGCTCTGCCCTGGCAGCCGGCGCGCGATGCGACCGGCGGCGCCCGTCCGGTGGCGTCCACCGTGCCCGAGGCCGGCAGCATCCGAGACCGAAGCAATGACCAGGTACCAGCCGCGAGGAGACCACCCACCCGTGATCCAGCTGTCCGAGATCGTCAAGGCCTACGACGTCCGGGGCATCGTCGGCGAACAGCTCACCGCCGAGGTCGCCCGGGCGCTCGGCGCCGCGTTCGTCACGGTGACCGGAGCCGACCGGCTGGTCTGCGGCCGCGACATGCGCGACTCGGGGCCGGAGCTGCTCGCCGCGTTCGCCGAGGGGGCGACCGGCCGGGGCGCCGACGTGATCAGCATCGGGCTGGCCTCCACCGACCTGCTGTACTTCGCCTCGGGCCACCTCGACCTGCCCGGCGCGATGTTCACCGCCAGCCACAATCCCGCGCGCTACAACGGCATCAAGCTGTGCCGGGCCGGTGCCCAGCCGATCGGCGCGGAGAGCGGCCTGACCGAGATCCGCGAGACGGCGCAGCGCTACCTGGCCGACGGCCTGCCCGAGCCGGTGGCCCAGCCGGGCGGCGTGACCGAGCGGGAGCTGCTGGTCGACTACGCCCGCTACCTGCGCGGCCTGGTCGACCTGTCCGGCGGCCGGCCGCTGACCGTGGTGGTCGACGCGGGCAACGGGATGGGCGGCTACACCGTGCCGGCGGTGCTGGGGGACGCCGAGCTGGCGGCGCTGCCGCTGACCATCGTGCCGCTGTACTTCGAGCTCGACGGCAGCTTCCCCAACCACGAGGCCAACCCCCTGGACCCGGCGAACCTGGTGGACCTGCAGAAGGCGGTGGTCGAGGCGAAGGCGGACCTCGGGCTCGCCTTCGACGGCGATGCCGACCGCTGCTTCGTCGTCGACGCCGGCGGCAACCCGGTCTCGCCGAGCGCGATCACCGCGCTGGTCGCCACCCGGGAGCTGGCCAAGGCACCGGGTTCGGCGGTGATCCACAACCTGATCACCTCCCGCGCGGTGCCCGAGATCATCGCCGAGCACGGCGGCCGCCCGGTGCGCACCCGGGTCGGCCACTCCTACATCAAGGCCGAGATGGCCGCCAGCGACGCGGTGTTCGGCGGCGAGCACTCGGCCCACTACTACTTCCGCGACTTCTGGCGCGCCGACACCGGCATGCTGGCCGCCCTGCACGTGCTGGCCGCGCTCGGCGAGCAGCCCCGGCCGCTGGCCGAACTCACCGGGCAGTACGAGCGCTACCGCGCCTCGGGTGAGATCAACTCCGAGGTCGCCGACCAGGCCGGCCGGGTCGGTGCGGTGGCCGAGCACTTCGCCGGCCGGACGGTCGCGCGGGACGAGCTGGACGGGCTCACCCTGTCCTTCGCGGACGGTTCCTGGCTGAACGTGCGCGCCTCGAACACCGAGCCGCTGTTGCGGCTGAACGTCGAGGGCCCGGACGAGCGGGCGATGGCCGCGCTGCGCGACGAGGCACTCGCGGTCATCCGGGGATAGGAGAGGGTCGACATGACGCTGTCGGACGAGCTGCTGGCCATCCTGGCCTGCCCGAGCCCCGACCATGCACCGCTGCGGCCGGTCGGTGACGAGCTGGTCTGCACCAGCTGCGCGAGCCGGTTCCCGGTCCGCGACGGCATCCCGGTGCTGCTGGCGGACGAGGCGACCCCCGGCCCGCGCGGCCTCGGGGTGCCGGCCGGGGACGACAGCCCGGCGGAGCCAGCCGGCTGATGGACTTCCGGCCCGAGCTGCTCGACGACCCGGCCGCACTGATCGCGGCGGACCGGGGTGGCCTGTTGCGGGCGCTGGCAACCGCCGGTGCCCAGGTGCGCCGGGCGGTCGAGACGGTTGCCGAGTTCGGGGTGGAGCGGCTGCGCGGCGAGGTCCGGCCCCGTGCCGTGCTGGTCGCGCCGGACGCGCACGCGCCGTACCTGTCCAGCCTGCTCGGGGTGCTGGCGGCCGGCGAGGCCCCGGTGCTCGACTGGCGGAACGCGCAGCTGCCGCGTTGGGCCGGCCCGGCCGACGCGCTGCTGGTGGCCTCGGCCGACGGTCGGCACCCGCGGCTGGCCGAGCTGGTCGCCCAGGCCAGCCGGCGCGGCCTGGCGCTGGCGGTCGCGGCCCCGCTCGGCTCGCCGGTGGCCGCGGCCGCGGCCCGGCACCCGGTGGCCGACCTCAGCCATCTCGGCGCGCAGCCGAACCGGGCCAGCTGGTGGTCACTGGCCACCCCGGCGCTCCTGGCGCTCGACGCGCTCGGCCTCGCCGACACCGCACCGGTGCTGGGCCAGGTCGCCGACCGGCTGGACGAGATCGCCGAGACCGACCGGCCGGACTCGGACGCCTTCGTCGGGCCGGCCAAGGTGCTGGCCGCTGAGCTCGCCGAGTCGGTGCCGGTGATCGCCGGCGTCGGGCCGGCCGCGACGGTGGCCGCGCGCCGGGTCGCCGGGGCGATCCAGCTGCTCGGCGGCTCGACCGCGATGGCCGCCTCGCTGCCCGACGACGTCGCCCGGATCGGCTCGCTGTTGGAGTACGCCGCGGTCGAGACCGACTTCTTCGCCGACCGGGTGGCAGAACCCGCCGTCAAGCCGCGGCTGGTGCTGATCGGCGACGACGAGGACTACCACCCGCCGGCCGACCAGCTCGGCGAGGAGGCCGGCCGCCGGGCCGCCGGCGCGCTCAGCGGACTGGCCCGCAGCCGCGGCCTCGGGGTGTCCCGGGTGCTCGCGGCGCCGGCCGCGCCACTGGTCCGGTTCGCCGCGGCCACCGCGACCGGCGACTTCGCCGCGAGCTACCTGGCCCTGGCCCGGGGCATCGACCCGTCCGCGCCCCGGCTGGGCGAACTCGACCACTGACGCCCGCGCGCCCGGTGGGTGCCGGCGACGACCCTGCCCGGCGGGGGCAGGACAGGAGGACTTCGATGAGCGCGTCCGGCGGCTCCCGCGCGGTGCTCGCCGCGCTGGCGGCCAACCTGGGCATCGCGGTGATCAAGTTCGTGGCGTTCCTGCTGACCGGTGCCTCGTCGATGCTGGCCGAGGCGGTGCACTCGGTGGCCGACTCCGGCAACCAGGGCCTGCTGCTGCTGGGCGGCGCCCGGTCCCGCCGCCGGGCGACGGCCGAGCACCCGTTCGGCTTCGGCCGGGACCGCTACGTCTACGGCTTCCTGGTGGCGCTGGTGCTCTTCACCGTCGGCGGCCTGTTCGCGCTGTACGAGGGCATCGAGAAGATCCGGCACCCGCACCACCTCGACTCGCCCGGCATCGCGATCGGGGTGCTGGTCGCGGCGTTCCTGCTGGAGGGCTGGTCGTTCCGCACCGCGATCGGCGAGTCCCGGCAGCTGAAGGGCGACGCGAGCTGGCTGCAGTTCATCCGGCGGGCGAAGGTGCCCGAGCTGCCGGTGGTGCTGCTGGAGGACTTCGCCGCGCTGATCGGACTGGTGCTGGCGCTGTTCGGGGTCGGGTTGAGCGCGCTGCTCCACCAGCCGGTCTGGGACGGCATCGGCACCGTCGCGATCGGCCTGCTGCTGGTCTCGGTCGCCGGCGTGCTGATCGTGGAGACGAAGAGCCTGCTGCTCGGCGAGGCTGCCAGCCCGGCCGCGGTGGCCCGGATCGAGTCGGCTCTGCTGGGCCCCGGCGTCGACCGGGTGATCCACCAGCGCACCCTGCACCTCGGGCCCGAGGAGGTGCTGCTCGCCGCCAAGCTGGCGATGACCCCCGGCAGCACCCTGGTCGAGGTCGCGCGGGCGATCGACGCCGCCGAGGCACGGGTCCGGGCGGTGGAGCCGACCACCCGGGTCATCTACCTGGAACCTGACATCGACCGGTCCGCCGAGATCACCGACAGCGAGGAAGCCGCCGGATGACCCGCATCATCGAACTGGACAACCCGATCCGCGAGTACGCCTGGGGCTCGACCACCGCCATCCCGCAGCTGCTGGGGATCGAGCCGACCGGGCGCCCGGCGGCCGAGCTGTGGATCGGCGCGCACCCGGACTCCCCGTCGCGGTCGGCCGCGCACGCCGACCACCCCGGGCAGGACGCGCTGA